>NZ_OZ008337.1:0-325518 GCF_963931955.1 Wolbachia endosymbiont (group A) of Longitarsus flavicornis
ACAGATTATATAAGTCTTTAAAAGCTTTAGGAGCTTTAGCCCTTGCCCCACTTAAAATGCTGGACATATTAGATAGATTTATTCCTTCTCTTTCTAGGGTTTTTAAACATTGTGTTTTATTTCCTTCCCCATCAAACCACAGATCATATAAGTCTTTAAAAACTTTCGCAGCATTAGCTTTTGTTCCATGCAAGATACTGGACACGTTGGATAGATTTATTCCTTTTTTTTTCAGAGTTTTTAAATATTGTGTTTTATTTCCTTCTCCATCAAACCACAGATCATATAAGTCTTTAAAAGCTTTTTCAGCATTAGCTCCTGCTCCGCTTAAAATACTGGACATATTAGATAGATTTATTCTTTCTTTTTCTAGAGTTTTTAAATATTGTGTTTTATTTCCTTGCTTATCGAACCACAGATTATATAAGTCTTTAAAAGCTTTTTCAGCATTAGCTCTTGCTTCACTCAAAATACTGGACATATTAGATAGATTTATTCCTTTATTTTTTAGAACTTCTAGATACTTTATTCCTTCCCCTTTAATTAAAAAACCCAAGAACTGATCAAATGCAGGTATACCTTCTTTACCAACTACACTTTTAGCAAATTTAATTTCCTTATCAATGCCTTTATTTTGAATCTCCTGATAACTAGATCTATTATTTTTGATATCTTCTAAAAGCTTTTCCATTATTCCTTTTGTAATAGGGCCAAATTCATTAGATTCTGACCAACGTAACGCTATTTCATGTAATTCTTCATAATTATATGGAACATTAGACTTATCTATCTCATTTCTAATAACACTATTCAATTCTTCTCTATTAGGTTGGTTAATCGCAAGTATTAGTTTATCTAAAAATTTCTCTTTTATTTCTTTTTCATTTTCATCAGAGAATCTCCCTTCCTCTTTTTCTTTCTGCAAAGAAGGTGGAAGATTTAATAGACTTAAAAGCTTCTCTCTTGTTATTTCTTCTTGCGAAAATCGATAAAGACCATTTTCATTTATACACGAACAATTTCTTAAAATTTTATACTTTTTCTTTTGAATATCTATACTATCAAGTTTTAAAGGATAAAAATCTTTAGATTGCCCTTTTTTTAATCCCTTTTCTTCTGTAAGGTCTAGATCTGCATTAGTATAGATAATAAAATATTCTATATCTTCTCTTAATTTCTCAATAAAAAGCTTATCAATAGAAAATGTATTATCCTGTTGTTTAGAGGGAAATAACTGACTATAACCAACATTACTATTTGTATTATGAGCCTTTACGTAAGTAAATCTATCTTTATAATTGATAGTAATGCCATTAGATATATCACGGCTTTTTCCTTCAAAATTTATGAAAAACATATTTTTATGCAAGAACATGTCATGCAAGAAGAGCATCAATAAATTGAATTCATATATAATTCCAGACACATAATTCTTAAGTTTTTTATCATTTTCTGGAGCTGTTAAATCACGTAATATTTTTTCTTGTAATGCTATATAATCATCTTCAGTTGTACTATTTTTTTCCATTTCACTTTTAATAATACTATTCAGCTCTTCTCTACTGGGCTGATTAACTGCAAATACTAATTTATCTAAAAATGCTTCTTTTATTTCTTTCTGAGAAAGTTTTCTTTCTTTTATTACTTTCTGCATAACAGATGAAAACTCTAATCGCTTTAAAAGTTCTTCTCTTGTTTTATCTTGCGAAAATTGATAAAAACCACACCCCTGCGCATTATCATTTGTAAACAAAAAGTCTTTCAAAATGTCATATTTCTCCATATCTATGCTACTAAATTTAAAAGGGTAAAAATTTTTAAATCTTCCTTTTTTTAATTCCTTTTCTTCTGTAAAATCCAGGCATGAATCAGTATAGATGATAAGATATTCTATATTATTTAATAAACTATCTGATTTAGATATTAGATGTTTAACAAAACTATCAAAGTAATTATTAATAGAAAAACTTCGTTTTTCTTTAGTAAATAATCTAGCATAACTAATACCATTATCTATATAATATTTGTCTACATTTTCAATTTGTATATGAATAGACTTCTTTTTATAACGAAGAACAATATTATTAAATTCATCAATTTCAGAATCTCCAAACGCTAATGATAATGAAGGATATTTATGTTTATATATAGACTCTCTAAGTGAGCAAAGCACCGACAAGTCTAATTGATACATAAGTCTAATCAGCTTATGAGGAATGCATCGATTAGTTTGATAAGCATTATGTAATTCATCCTGTCTAGGTTCATCTTGTAAATCACTAGGAAATTCTGAATCTTCATTACTAGTGACATTGACATCCATGCGCGCCCATTTCGGTGCATTATTACCTTTGTCTGTAACAGAACGCCCACGTTTTCTACTCGTTTTACGATTTTTCTTACCTGGACTCCTTGAAGAACCACTTTGTTTATGTGAGGAATTTTCAATATCTCGTAATGGTATAGAAATGTAAGATTGAGAAATATTGTTTGAATTTAAACCTATCACATTACCGTAAGCTTCCTCTCTAGAAACTTTTATGCTTCTCTTTATATCTTTTTCAATATTGCTAAGAAGTGGTACAAAATGGTTCCTGTAATTCACTATATAAATAATATTATTACCTGCACCTACCTTACCTTTAGTAACATATAATCCATCTATCTCTTCATCTCTCAATTCTATAGTCCTAATTTTTACGCCATACTTTTCACATATCATTTTTCCTTCAACTTCAGGTCTTCCCCATATAGCGTTTTCCAACTTTAGAATTTTTATTTCTGAACCAGAACTTGCATTTTTAATGTCTTCTGCAGTAAATTCAATACGCGGAATATATTCACAAAGTTCTTCAATTTCTACTTTTAAAGCATTATCCAACCATGAGCCTTCTTTTGATTGATCAACTTGTTGTGCATATTGCTTACAACTTTCCCGCAAAGACTTTACACTAAATCCTTTACTACCTGTAATCAGACCTTTATCTTTTAGCTCATTCAACCCTTGAGCTACGGAATCAAAGAAACAATCCCCTTCACCTACAGCAGCTCCTATTTTAAAGCCCTCAGGCAATTTCTTTCTTAGTATTTCTAAAAGTTGATTAAGCTCCTTTTTCTCTTCATCCTTTGCATTTTTTATCTGACTAAAAATGGAAATAGGTTCTCTAGTAACAGACCTTTTTAGAGCGGCATCATTAGGTGATTTATCAGGTATGTCATTTACTTTTGCTTTAAACATATAAAACTCATCATATTAAACTTTTAGCAAGTTACTTAAAAAAAATCATCAAGGCAAGTTTTTTTTTATGACTAATAAAAGATTGGTATATATATTTATATTTTTTATTATTAAATTAGTAATATGATTTTACCTTTGCATAATTA
Organism: Wolbachia endosymbiont (group A) of Longitarsus flavicornis; assembly: GCF_963931955.1. Classification (NCBI taxonomy): domain Bacteria; kingdom Pseudomonadati; phylum Pseudomonadota; class Alphaproteobacteria; order Rickettsiales; family Anaplasmataceae; genus Wolbachia; species Wolbachia endosymbiont (group A) of Longitarsus flavicornis. The sequence continues at coordinate 3,385 of NZ_OZ008337.1, forward strand.
ACAAGCAAGCGTGAGAACAATTTTCTTTGGAATCTTATGGTCTACCATGTGTACCGTTCGAACTTTTCTTTATAATAATTCTACCATACCACAAAGTCAGCTATATTAGCCTACTTTTACCACATTTAGATATGAACCAATTTGCTTGGCTTTGTTGCAACAATTTAAATCTTCTATTTTTATAACCTTATTTTTACGCGGCTTGTTCTCACAAATATACGATCTTTTTTGCAATTTTAGGAAGAGTCAATAATTCAAATTTTTGTGGCACTAAAATAGACGTTTCTTTAGTTACAACAAGGTCTATTTTTTCGTAAATAAAAATGTTTTACAATTAATTATTAGAATGAAAATATCATACTTGGCTCTCAAGAAATTTCCTGTTGTGCAGTGGTAAGGTTTGGAGAAAAAGATTGGCTTGGCAACGATAATTTACTAGACTAAAGTTTATATTAAAATACAAAATGGGGTTGCGGGTATGGAATCTAGCTTAGATCACAATTACAATAAAATACTTGATATATTAAAAGGTGCTATTAAAGACGACGATAATCAAGTTAAAGCGAGAAAACACCTTAGAGTAGAAAGATGGCTAAGGGTTTATATTCAATTAATTGAAGATTTTGATGAGGAAAAACTAAAATTTTTCTCTGATATATTCTCTGATAATTCTTGTTGGGATGGAATAAAATTAAAAAATAAAGCTGTTGGTGAAAGGCTAACTGAAGAAAAAAATAAAAACGGAAAAGAAAATCCGCTTGATCTTGCAGATAGACATTACTTGGCATGTAAATATTGTCTAGAAGATAAGATTCCTGGATTATTTGAACAAGTATTTATGAGATTTAAGAGAAGTGCCTTTGAAGAGGATGGATCTGATGATGATCTGAGAAGAGAATTATTGGAAAATATTGAAGAAACTAGCCCTATAGAAGCTTTCTGGTCTTTTCTTATTGATAAGCAGATTGGAAAACTAAACGAATATAAATCATTTGAAGGTTTGCAAAAATCTATACAGATAAATTCTAATAAAAACTGGGAAGAAGGTATAGAGTTCTTCTATAATAAGTTGCACAATGATTCTAGTATTTCTAGTCAAGATAAAGATAATTTGTTAATTGAAGCAGCTTTATCTGCAGTAAAGGGTTACAAAGAAGTAGACACTATAGAGTTTTGCCTGTCCAAAATGGATGATGAACAAAAGAAAAAATTACTAGATAGAGATTATAAGGAAAATACTTATCATGCAGTATTGAATGTGCTAATAGATCAGTATTGTTTTGATTCTTTTATGGAATTAAGCCAATTGTCTAGTCAGCTTGAATGTGAACGTTACACAATCTTTTTATCTTCATTATCAGACCAAGTATTGAAGAATTTAGATCTGTCTGAGGAAACAAAAAAATGTATGATGAATGTTTGGAAGCATATAGTAAAACATGAAACTCAAGATTGTGGAGAACAGTCTATTTTTCCTGTTTTCGTAGATTATTCAGTTACACGTACAATAGCAAATTTAATTGTGGATCCAAGTAGACAGGAAGGAAGTAAAGAAGGAGTATTAGAGGAGGTATTAAAGCATGTAAATAACAAAGAAATGAGTGATGAAGAGATAATAAAGGTTAAAGATTCTGTATTAAGAAAAATTCAGTTATTTCATGGAGGCAAAAAGTTGCAGTTAGGAGAACAAGTATTTTCTAAATTAGCTGAAGAAGCTTCTAAAGAGTCACTTCGTGAAGTTGGTGATACTTTGCCACAGTCAAGTCTCAGTCCAACTGATACCCCATATAATATAAAATCTTTAGGCCATAGCAAATAGGAGAATCATATGCCAAGAAATGTAAAGCCATTTGAATTGGTACAACTTCTGTTAATGGAAAATAGATCAAAAGATAAGTTTTTAGACTTTCAAGAAAGGTTTCAGTCATTTATTAGTCAGTCTCCTTCTTTTTTGCATTCAGTTGGAAAGCCAGGCTTTTTTCCTAGTTTCTTTTTTGGTATGTTTGCTACTGTATTAGACACAGAACTTGCTACTAAAATTAGTATCGAAAAACTTTATTTTCGTTTTGATGGTGATAGAACTTTAAAAATAGTTGTATTAACTGGTAAAAAGAAATTGAAGTGTATAACAATTTCTGATGAGGCTAGTAATAACAAGCATCTAAAGTTTAGTGAAGAAGAATTAGAAAAAATAAAACAAGTGATAAGATTGACGCTATTTGATAGCTATGAAAAAGAAGAGCATAAAATAACAATTACAGGAAAAAAAGTAAAGTATAGAAAGGTTGATCCAGCTTTTAGTAAAAAGACTGACTATTCACAAAAAATTTTTACAGAAATAGAAAAGACTCAAGACCGGCAAAACCTAGAGAGCTTAATTTCAAAATTGAATGATCAAAGTTCTAAAAAAGTAAAAGAGAACGCTGGAAAAGTGTTTGATTATATTACAAATGTTTATAAGAAGTATAAAAAAGAAGAAATTCCATTTAGTAGCAAAGAATCAAGTTATCATGGTTTTTTAGCTGGGTTTTTGATGAATTTCAAGTATCGTTTTCATCTAAAACTTTATCTCGAATTGTTTGCTGGAAAAGGTTACGCAGACATTATTTTACTTGTGCGCGGTTCTGATAAGTCGCTAAGCTCTATTCCCATTATTATTGAGCTTAAAGCAGGTACTGGTGAGATAAGTACAGTGATAAAAGCATTGAAGCAAGCACAAGATTATGTTAAGGGCTCTTTTTCTAACTCTATAAGAATGATTACTATAGCTAATGAAGCTATTTGTGTAGGATTAAATTTTGAAATGGTTGATCATGGAAATGTTGGAATTGATGTAGAAAATTTTCTTAGTCGAGAAGGTAATTCTGTAATAGAAAAGTTACTTGGCACTGAAGCAGCGAATGCTGAGGTGATAAGAAAACAGCTAGAGTATCTTTACTATGGGATTGTTTGGAGCAATGGTGGAAGTGATAATATTAATTATGTCAGCAGAATGATCTTAGGTCAACTAGCACTTATTCCTAATATTATTAAGCGTGAAAAGTTAGGTAAACATATTTTTATTTATGATCAAAACGATAAAATGGTTACTGGATCACAGACACGCTTAGAGGCAGCAAAAGAAAGTATTGCGGATTGTGTTACAACTATAGTGCTAACTGTAGGTAAGAAGGTGCTTATACTCAACATAAATGAAAAAAATAAATTTGTATTGAGAGTGCCAGCCAATAAAGGAATTCCTATTGAAAATATTAGAGGAATTCAAAACGTTAATGACATACAGATACAAGAAATAACCTGTAACTTATACAGTACACCTAGTAATAAGAATCCATTTGATCAGTACTGTGATGAGAATAAGGGGATTACAGTAAATACGTATAACTCATTGGACAAATACAAAAGAGATAAAGAAATTTTACAAGGTAATTTTACTCCAATTATGGAAAATAAAAAATTTAAAGCAGCTTTGAGCAAAGCTATAAAGTCTGGTAAATATGATGATTACAAAAAACTATTTGAAGAAATTTCTCGTATATTACATCCTTTCAAATCATTAATAAGCAATGAGGCTACATTTCAAGCTGTATTGCATGGTTTATTTAGTAGCTACGGTGACGATAATATAAAAGTTATTACTGAATTTCAAATAGGTGGTGGAGAGAAGTTGGATGTTATGTTGGTTATAAATGCTACTGATGAAAAAGAAGAATACCCTCCAGTTGGAATAGAGCTAAAATTTGCTAAGAAAGGAGAATTAGATAAAAAAGAAAAAGAGGCTAAGGACCAGTTGACAAGATATAAAGAAGGTGAAGCGTATAAGGTAATTACTGATGCCGGCAAAGTGAAACTGATATATGCTGTTTTTAATAAAGGTGCAACAGATGAAGGTTCCCTTATAAAAATTGGTAATGAGTTTGTAGAGGTAGATGTAAGACATAGTTCTGTGGTTGCTCTTGGTCAACAGTCAGGTAGTCTCCAACAACCTTATGCTCAACAAGCGGGTCAATCTCGAGCAGTTAATCAGTGATCTAGTCGGGAATGTTCAAAAAAGCATATGCGTCAAGTTAAGGAAATATTGCCCAATATAGCAACATTTAAAGGGGTATCTTATTTGTTAAATTTACTTTTCGAGGAGGTTTTGATCTAAAATAAAATAATTTTTTTAGAAAAATCCATAAACTATTAGCTTTATTGCTTACTATCTAAAATAGTTTTTACCATTTCCCTTTATACTACTTTCCCTTAACTTGACGCGTATGCTTTTTTGAACATTCCCACTCTTGCTATCCTTTCTCAACTTGAGCTATTTAAAACTTTCATAGCCGCAGAATCAACACCATTTTTAACTTCAACATTGCTAAGTACTGTATTTGCTTTATACGAACAGTAACATCCTACTGCAAGAAAAGTTAATGCGGCTACAGCAAGTGAAATACATATTGCTAAATAAGGTATTGTTAAAATTGCACCAACAGCAAATACCCCAGATAATAAAAAAGAAACAGAGGCGTAATTACTTGCCTTTTACAGAATTTCTTGACTTCCCTGCTGAAACATGTAATAATTAATTTATTATTTATATAGGTAATTATATGATCGGTTATTGGACGCAATAAAAAATGATGGTGACGTTGCTGGAATTCTACAAGGAGCTTCAAAAGATGATTTCCTGAATGTTTTTAGAGAAAAGCAACATGGTAGTAGTAATGCACTGCTTGGCGAGTTTGAAGATGAAGGGGAAGCCTTGAAAGTTGTTTTTAATGTGGCTAAAGAGAAAAATGTATTAAAAGAAATTGTAACTGATGAGATTTGCTCTGTTATTTATAATAGTACAGAAATTTATGCCTCACTGATTGACTTGATTATGGCTCCTAACTCCCCATGTATAAGATATTTAAATGTAATTGAGGAAAGTTGTGGGTTAGAAGCATTTTGGAAGGTTATAAGCAAAGATGATCGTGGACACATTAAAGATGCTTTAGGAAGAGTTAAAAATCAGAATATGCTAGACAAAATTTGTCAAGTTGAAAAGAGCATGTCTAAAGCAGTGAAAGAAAACTCACCTAGTAACGGAAGTGCGACGCAGCCTCTAAAAAACGAAGCAAAAACTAAACAAGCAACTAGTAAAGCAATGATAACTGGTGGTGTTTGTGGTGTCATAGCTGCATTAGCAGTCATTGGTGGATGTTTTGCTTTCGGTGTTCAATTACCAATGTTGGCTTTAATTGGCATAGCTGTGGCTGCTGCTTTGGTAGTTGGGATTGTTGCTGGCGTTATTACATATGCAATATCAGAACCTAGTAATAAACTAGATGAACCAGACTCAAACAAAGTAGCGAGTGACCTTACCCAGAAAAAGTAGAGAGAAAGTTAAGACGTTTTTGGAGTAAAATAAAACGTTTTTTCAAAGAGGTGTAATATGACAAATGGGAATGTTCAAAAAAGCATACGCGTCAAGTTAAGGGGAAGTTGTTTTAAATGTTAAGTGATAGCCATAGAGATTCTTCTTAAGAGGTTATCTTGGCGCTTATGATCTTTCAAGCATACCACTAGCTTTAAGATTTTTTAGGTCAGTCGCCTATATTAATAGGAACACCTACCTCAAGTAGATTCTTCACCAACTCTTGAAATTCAGCTAACTTTAATAGACTTTAGCATAAAAAGGTTGAACATTTCTTCAGAATTGTGTATAATTATTAATGCTTTTTAGGTTAATTTCCTATGACTTTTTCTAAGTTTCTTGATCCCAAAAATGATATATCGTTCAAGCGTATCTTTGGTACTGAAAAAAATAAGGACATTCTTATTCACTTTCTCAACGATATCCTTGGCTTCACTGGTAAAAATGAAATAAAGGATATAGAGTTTTTAAGTACTGTTCAAGACCCTGATATTGCTGCTAAAAAGCAAAGTATTGTTGATGTTCTCTGTAGAGATGAAAATGGACTGCAAGTAATAGTCGAAATGCAGGTCGCTAAAACTAAAGGCTTCGAGAAACGTGCTCAGTACTATGCTGCTAAAGCTTATTCAAGACAAGCTGACAAGGGTGATCAATACCACGACCTTAAGGAAATTATCTTCATTGCTATAGCAGATTGTGTACTGTTTCCTAATAAATCTGAGTACAAGTCAAAGCATACTATTCGAGATGAAGACACTAATGAACACGATCTAAAAGATTTTTACTTTATATTTATTGAGTTGCCAAAATTTCCAAAGAATAAGGAAGATCAGTTGGAGAATATAGTAGAAAAGTGGGCTTATTTCTTTAGGTATGCAGAGGAAACCAGTGAAGAGGAGCTGGAAAAAATAATAGGGAGTGATTTTATAATCAAAAAAGCCTATGAAGAGCTAAATAGATTTAACTGGTCAGAGAAAGAATTTATTGCCTACGAACAGGAAATAAAACGTATTCTTGATGAACAGGCTGTCCTCGCTCAAAGACTTGATGATGCTACTGAAAAGGGCAAAAAAATTGGTAAAGAGGAAGGAAAAATTGAAGGAAAAATTGAAGGAAAAATTGAAGGAAAAATTGAAGGAAAAATTGAAGTAGCAAAAATAATGCTGGCTAATAATGTTGATATTGACACTATTGTCAAGTTTACTGGTCTTTCTATAAGTGAGATAAAAGAATTGCAGAAAGTTTAATAACTTATAGATTCTTCTAAAGAAATTACTTTATTTGAAATTTACTTGACGTTTTTTGAGTATGTCCTTTTATGTTGGATTCAAAGAAGACTCAACAATTGGTTGTTCTATGTCCTCTACTTTCTCGAGCTTGGTGTTGGGATTTATGATATTATACAGCGCAAAACCTATGCAAGCTAATCCAACAATTCCCACAATCACCGCTATGGCATACATTTTCAAGATACAAGCTACGATACTACTGACTAGTAATGCCGCACCAACACTACCAAATATGATTGCTTGCCTTTGTTGCAGTGCTTTTGCTGATAGGTTTTTGTCTGCAGCATCACCATCAAAACATAGTTCAGCGGAAGATGGGCTGTCAGGGGCATTTGGCTCTTGCTCATTAGTTTCTCTATCGACGGAAGTTGGTTCTACAGTGGTTTCTACTGAATCATTTTGCGCTTTTTCGCTACTTTCACATATAGGTTGAAGATCTTCACTATTTATATTACATAATTTAGTGTCAGTCTCTGTAGCTTTATCAACTGTATTGGTTTGCTTTTTTATTTCAACTTTAACTTCCTCAACATCTGCCGGCATCTCCATATCAGCTCCTTTTGCGGTAGTGGTACCTTTTTTATTTCTAAGCTTTTCAGCAATATCTTTCCATATTTTTTTCGGTGTTCTCATAATGTTTTTCTCCTATTGTTTTTATAAATTAAGATCATAAAATTTCTCCAATTGCTCACTCCACAGCATCGGTATTTCTCTCAAATCAACCAACCTCAAACTACTTGGCTGCCTCCCATTTACTATGTCTTCTTTTATCTTTGGAGCTAAATAATTTAATCTTAAAATTTGTTGTATACGTCTTGTACCTATATTAATTTTAACGCTCAGCTCCTTCACACTTCTATATTTTCCTTCCTCTAGTTGACGTTTCCAAAGATGGGCTCTCACCACTGCTTTCAGTAGCGCATTGTTTGTTTTTCCTTCTGGTTCCACTACTGTGCATTTGTTTCCTTTCTTCTTCAAATTCATTGCTATAAATGTCTCCTCTGATTCAGAACATACTTCTACTCCTTCCTCTCTTACCCACACTACCTTTATTAATTTTTTCACTGCTTCTTTCTGCTCTCTGAAACTTAAATTTTCCCATTTTTCTTTTTTTGCCCCTTTTTCCCAATTTTCATATAAGCATTCCGCTCTCTTCATTACTTCTTTTTCCACTTCTCCTGCTACTACGGTTCGATTTATTGATCCACAATCTTTTCCTCTTAAATGGTTATTGCATATGTAGTATCGATACCTTTTATTTTCCTTTTTTGCATAGGTCAGCGTCATGTTTACTTCACAGCTCTTGCACTTTATTATCCCCTTTAGCAGCGCTTCCTCATATTTTACTTTTCGATATGGTTGATTCTTTATCAATTCTTGCGCTTTTTGCCATTTTTCTTCTTCTATTATCGCTTCATGTTTTCCCTCATATTGCTTCTCATAATGTCTGATTTTTCCCATATATATCGGATTTGTTATTATTCTCCTCACTGTGGCCTTTTTAAAGATATCTGATTTTGCTTTCGTTCGATATCCTTCTCTGTTTAACTCTCTTGCCAATTCTGCCATTGATTTCAGCTCCATATACCTCTCAAATATATGCTTTATTACTTTTGCTTCTTTTTCATTTATTATTAATTCTTTATCTTTTACGTCATACCCTAGCGGCACATTCCCTCCCATCCATAGACCCTCTTCCTTCGATGTTGCTATTTTATTTTTTACTCTCTCTACTATCATTTCTCTTTCTAGCTGTGCCGCTCCTGATAACACTGTTTGTACAAATTTTCCCATTGGTGTGTTGTTATCAAATATTTGCGTCACTGCTACAAAACTTATCCGGTGCCTTCTAAAAAATGACGTTACTTCTATGCAGTCCTTTGTTTCTCTTGATAACCTATCTAGCGTATACACTACCACACAGTCCACTTCTCCGGCTTTTACATCTTCAAACAATCCCTTTATCGCTGGTCTTTCTAAATTTTTTCCTGAATAGCCTCCATCATCATACCTTTTGGCTAATGCTACCCACCCTTCTCGGCTTTTTATATATTTTTCACATGCTACCCTTTGTGCGTCCAAGCTATTAAACTTTTGTTCTAGTCCATCTTCATTTGATTTTCTCGTATATATCGCACACCTCACCTCTTTTAGCATTTTCTCCCCCTCAACTTACCTTTTTATCACGCATCCCAAATAATAAAGGACCGTTGTAGCTCATTCCCATTATTTTTCCGGCTACCGCTGATAATGACGTATAAAACTCTTCTCGGTAGATTAAACCAGTATCTGTTACCAATACCGCATGCGTTTCCTCACCTCTTTCTAGTATCAACTCCGTTCCCTCCACTGGCAGTTTATCGCTACTTATTCTTTTTCCCTTCTCTAGTCGATCTGCCAGGTATTCTAGTCTTTTTGCTCCTTTTCTTGATATTTCTCCATACGCTTTCTCCTGTAACCTATATGCTAACCTCGGTATCAAGTATTTCTTTGAGTGTCTAGGTGCTTCTTCCTCAAATACCTTCTTCCATATTTTTTTCAGTTCTGCTAGTGGTTTTTTCTCTAAGCATTTTACCTCTTTTTCTACTTTTTTTTCCATATGATCACCTTTTCAAACACAGCCCTTCTGAATTTTTAAAACGCTATAGCACTTTCTCATCCACAGTTTCTAGCTCTTCCTTTGCTACTATCACACCTGCTGTCGTACTTTCCGATACAACCCTTATTCTTTCTATAAACTCCCTCTGTTTATTTGCGATTCTTACGTTCTCTAACACTTCTTTTATCTCTTTATTATTTCTCGCATAATCCATTGGGGTTTTGCCAAATTTATCCTTTTGCTCTATATTCGCTCCTGCTTTTACTAGCTCTTCTACTATTTTTATTTCACTTACCATGCAGGCAAGGTGTAACGGGGCAAATTTGCTATTTCGTTCCACTGCGTTTACATCGACTTCTGCCTTTATCAGCTCTTTTGTATTTTCTAGACGTTGGCCCATCACTGCTAGGTGTAGTGGTCTATATTGCCCTGCATCCGCCACATTTATATCTGCTCCTTTTTTGATTAATAACCTCACTTTTTTTGGATCTAGCATCCCTACTGCATAATGTAATATCGTCCTTCCTTTTGTGTCTTTTTTATTAATATTTTCTATTGGGTTATCTAATACTTCTTTCCACGACTTATTAAATTCTTCTCTTTCTTTCTTACTAAATTTTACCATAAGTTCCTCAGCTATTAATACAATATAAAGTGGCTCCAATTTGGCTCACTTTAGCGCTTAGCAAATCTTGTTTATTTACTAGCTACTTTTTCACTTAGGGCTGTTTTGGCATAAAAAGCAAGTTTTTTTTTACAAAATATACACATTTTTTCAGCATATTATATTAAGATATAAATCTATATGTTTAATCTGTTAAATCTACCTCCTGCTGTTGTAATTCATTTACGTTTCGTTTCTCCATTATCTCCTCTATTGCCTTGTTTGCTTCTCCATACATCACCGCCACATCTCTCATATTCACTCCCCTTTTCTCTAGAAAATTCGTTACCTTCTGGTAAATCTTCGCATAGTTTAGTGGACTACATCCAAATTTATCTACTGTATCAAGATCTCCTCCCGCCTTCATTAACTCTTCTATTGTTCCTTTCCTCCCTGCTAAACAGGCTAAGTGTAGTGGTACTGCTTTGTTGTTCGACTTTGCATTTACCTCGGCTCCTTTCTCTATCAGTGCTTTCACATTCTTTCTATTTCCTAAAAATGCTGCTAGGTGCAACGGTGTCTCGCCTCTATTGTTTCTATCGTTTATACCTGCACCTTTTTCTATTAATAACTTTATTACTTCTGGGTTTGACACTTGTGCTGCTCGGTGCAATGCCGTACAACCACCTGAATCTTTTCCTTTTATGTTTTCTTCTGATATTGCTTTCAGTAACTTATCAAAAGCATTTTTTGTTTCTTTGTTAAACTTTACCATAATATACCTCAACTATCTATCTTTCATCAAATTCTTTAATCATAGTGTTCATCTTGCCCACCACCCTGCTTATTACGTTGTTAAAATCTTCTATTATTAGCGACTCATCTCTTTTTCTTATTTCTTCTAAACTTACCACCTTCCCTTTTAACTTCGGTAAAAATTTTCTACTCCATACATCTACCATTTCTCCAACCGACTCCACTATTTCATCGCATATCTCTGGTCTATCTCTTACTACACCTCCTTGCTTTTCCAGGAATTTCTTCACCTCTTTATTCTTTTCATTGTCCATTAGCCAATACATTGGTGTACAACCAAATTTACTCTGTTGATTAATTGCCGCTCCTGCTTTCACCAACACTTTTATTATACTTTCTGCTCCTACCATACATGCAAGATGTAGTGCTGTATGTTTACTACCATACTCTATAGCGTTTATTTCCGCTCCTGACCTTGTCAGCTCTTTTACGTTTTCTAGACGTTTCGCTAATGCTCCCCAGTGTAACGGTGTAAAACCCTTGTTATCTCTCGCATTGACTTCCGCTCCTTTCTTGACTAGAAAACTTACTTTTTTTCTTGTCGACATTCTTGCTGCCTTATGTAGTATCGTTTCCCCTTTTTCATCTTTTTCATTAATATTCTTAAACGAGTTGTCTAATAATTCATAAAATGACTTATTAAAAGCTTCTCTCTTTTCCTTGCTAAACCTCATTACATACCTCACTATAAAAACATACATAAAATCGCCAATTTGGCTCATTCTAGCGTAAAGTAAACTTCTTATGTTTACCCACTACTATTCTAGTTATGCCTGTTTTGATATCAAAAAGCAACTTTTTTTTTCAAAAAACACACATTTTTACCGAATGTTAATGTAATATATGAAGATATAAATATAAGTATTTAGCGTATTAAACATATGATCTGTTTTTCTTCCCAAGACCTGTTCAAATGACGATGTTCGTGCCACGTTAGTACACCTGGGTAAAACACTAAAATGTAATTTTCCGGTTCATGTATTGAATCCTTTTGCTCTGAATTTAAATCGCTTCCAAAATGAACATTGTGTTCTGTTAAACCAAATCTCCTAAGAAACTCCTTGAACTAACTCATCTTTTTTTACCAAGAGATAGCCAAGTTCCTTTGCTCTTTTGATCAAATTTTTTACAGTTCTATCTTTATAGCGTATTTCATAGTATTCCATTCCTTTTTCTACATATTCCTGTCCGTATTTGAGCATACTATAAAATATGCACGCTATCTTTCTTGCAGTAGCTGTTATTGCTTTTGGCGCTCCTAATCGTTTTTTTAATTTCCTGTAGTATGCACCTAATGCACTTTTACTATTTCCCACAGAATTAGCAGCCATTCGAAATGCATTCGCAGCACGATTAATGACTTTACGCGTTCTTGTGCTAAACACTTTTTCTCCTGTAATTTTATTGGCAGGGCTGAGTCCTAACCACGATGAGAAGTGTTTTTCTGTTGACCATTTACTATGGTTTATACCAGTTTCTGAAATTATGGTCTGTACACTTAGTACATCAAGCCCTGGAACTTTAGTAAAATCCATACCAGTTATCCGGTGCAGTTCCTCGTGCAAAGCAAAGTTTGGCTTACTTTTTCTATGCTTATTCTTTTCCTTACTCAACTGTTTACTTTCGCCAGGTTTTGTTTCGAACGTTTTGTAATAGGCCTCAATATTTCTATCACATTCTGCTATTTTTTCTTGATAGATATTATATAGTTCAAATTCTTGCTTTAGCGTGAATAAGTGTTCCTCTCTATAGTCACCAGCTAACGCTTTTGCAATAGTAGACTGATCATTTTTTATTCGTGCATCCCTGAATTCAACCAATTTCTCAGGATCCCTTTCGCCTTCGATTATAGCCTTGATAATTTTCATACCAGTTACTCCAGTAATATCTCTTATAACTTTATGCAGCTGTATATTCATTTGAATTAATGCCTTCTGCATACGCAGAACATGTGTAGATGCACTTTCAGTAAGACTTTTACGTTGCCGCACATAACTACGCAATACACAAATTTGATCATCGGGTCTGAATGATCCATGAAGTAGTCCATAACTGTGTAGTTGTTGTAACCACTGACAGTCCTGAACATCTGACTTTCTTCCAGGTACATTTTTTACATGTCGCGCATTTACCAGTTTTACTTCAAACCCATATGATTCGAGTACTTGAAATAAAGGAATCCAGTATACTCCTGTTGATTCCATAGCTACAGTTGTAACTTTACATTTTTTCAACCACCGTGCTAAATTATGAAGGTCTTCAGTGAAGCAGCCAAATTTTTGGATACGTTGTTCATCTCTTCCTTCAGGTACACATACATAATGTACAGATGAACCAACATCAATCCCTGCTGCATCAGGATTCACTATTTCTAATTTACTTTTTGCTTTTTTCATGGCAACTCCTTCGTATAATTTGTAATAGGGAAACGCTTCAGCTTGGAACGGTTGATAGTACAATCTCCTAACCGAGGTAGTCTACAAAAACTCCATCAATGATTTGACCGTTCCTCCCAAAACCACGCTTACGAACGGGCACTAAAGGCACCAGTGACTTGGTCGGTTATAACTGCAAAAGCGCTTCTCACAAAGTTATATCAGAAATTACTCAAAACTTAAATTGGGAGTTTCTTCCTGGTTTGACAGATTTCGTCTGTTTGACGCTTATAACTTTCTGGTTGGTAAAATCTTCTACCTTGTAGCGGTGAGTAACGCTAAACCTTTCTAAAATTGGCTTGTATTTTAAATTCCACAGTTGTTCAGATAGTTTGCTACTTCCCAATAAAAATTTATCCCCTTCCTCTTCTATACTAGTAACCGGAAAACATGCGTTTATTTCTCCTAAACTCCAACTGTCCGATAATACTATCTGCGCTTTAGCAAACTTAATTGCCGGTAGTAAGCTCTGTGGTAGCGGATATAGCGCTTTGAAGTTATACCACACATGATTTCTTTCATAAATACCGTTATAGTTCTTAGTATGAGGCTCGGTTTCTCCAAGTATTGCTACATCCAAGCGATATATGTCATTGCTTAAAGCTCGTTCATAATGATCGCGTAGATAACTCTCTATAACCTCAATTAATGGACTGCTAGATCTGAAAAAGTTCACTCTTCCAAATGATAACACTGGTCCATCTTTTTCTATTTTTACCCCCGAATAGTCAGAAAGAAGATCTCCAAATAAACTCTCGTCCAATATAAATCTCTGCGCATTATAATAATCGTTAAAAATCCTCATCAATCTGGATCTTACAGGCAGTGATAGTTTTGCCAGCTCTACTACTGCATCTACGAAGAAGTCGTTTGGTACGTCTCTTATCCCTATCTGTAATTCAAAAAAGTGTTTACCGGGTGGCTCTTCAATAATCGTAATATCTTCTATGTTTGCCCATTTTAATGCTATTTTCAGTGAGGCAGGTGTTCCTCTTAAACGCTGAAATTCTACCCCTTCTTTTATCGCTCTTCTTTTGTCTTTTGCCCAACGCAGAATCTCTTCTATACCATATTCCTCTACTATCCATGGCAATATTTCTTCTTTAGGATTAAACTTAAATCCTCTTATCCCGCTTGGATCTACTTTGTAATCGATTGCTTCTACTAGCGCTTTTTCCTGTTTTGTTGCATTTGGGGGTAATAAACTTTTCATTTGTCTTTTCTTTCAAGTTGCTTTAACTTTCTTTATTTAGGTAACTTATGAGTAAGCAAGAGATCATTGCGGAACTTATGAAAAATAAAGATGTTCTTAATATCAAAAACACTGAACACGCTTCCATAATATTTGACCATATTATCAATACTTTAAAAAACAAGTTACAACTTCTGGAAGAAGATCAATATTTTCGTCTCCCTAACATTGGTCATTTTTATCCAGTAAACCTTAAACCACTTATTGCACGCAATCCCCTCACTGGTGAAACTTTTACGATTCCACAAAACAAAAAAATACGTTTTAAATCCTATCTAACTTGACGTAGCCCAAGCACTGCACACTCATTCCCCAGTACCACAACATCCTCTCTTGGCTCGATTAATTCTACGTTTTCTACTCCTTCTACGAACAAATTCGCTATAATCCACGATCTTGTCACCTTCCATCCTAATCTTTTCGTTGTTTCAAATTTTTCTATAAATTTCTTCTTCACCGTTTCAATAATATCTGGTCTTTTAATACTAATTCTGCTGTGGATATTTATTTCAATAATATTGCAACCAACTACTGTTATCGTATCTGTTAATACCCTTATATCATCCCTGGTGACTCGTTTTCTTACAATATCAAGTAGTTCTTCAGACGCTATGCCATTTGTGGATAACTCCGTGGATAAAATCGAGATCTCTACACTTCCTGGCACTTTTGATTCAACCAGCGCATCCTTTACTCTACTATCTGCTGAGAGTGCTTGAAACCGATAATGCTCTTTACTCCCTCCTGTGCTTGAGCCAACTATTCTTGCCTTGATTCTTTTTCTGAAGCGTTCATCTTCTTCTCCATCTTGCCTCTCTGCTCCATAAAACTCAGCTAAATTATCAAGTTCTTCTCCCCTTGCAAACTTCAGTAAATTGCTTTTTGCTGCTTCGTTTATTCTTTCTCTAAGCAACAGTTCTCGCCATGCTGCTACTTCTAATACCTTCATCGCTGGGTCACTTTCTACTAATGCTGTAAAACTTGCATCACGCTTCACTAACTCTTCTTTCATCCGAGAAAAAATCTCTTCAAAGTTCAGTGGTTCGATAATATTTGGCTGCTCCATCTTTATACCACAACCCCGTCAAAGCGAATATTTCTTCCACTTGGTAAGTATAATCCTTCTAGATCAAGCGTTACTTTTCCTTCTTTCACTTCTGTGATTTTTACTTTCTCGAGTTTGAACCTTGTTTCCCACTTTTGTAGTGCTTCTGCTACCGCTGCATAAATTTCTAACGAAAAATCTCTATTTATTGGCCGATCTACTAATTCAAGTAACCTCGATCCATAGTCCCTACGCATGATTCTGCTGCCTATCGGCGTGGTCAGTATGTCAACTATCGATTGCTTTAGATGGTTTAATCCTTCCAATTCTTTTCCAGTATTAACGTCCATTCCTCGCATAAATACGTTGCCTTTTGTGTTATATCTGTTTAATCATTTTCTTCTTAGTACTTTAAGTCGTTCGTATTTTTCACGAGCTATAGAGATAGCTTTTCTCAACTTCTCCTCAAGAATTTCCTTAGGAGGCAGATGTGTTAAATACTGCGCAACATGAATATTAGATCCTTCAAGCTCCAGGTATTCTATATCTTCTTGATCCTTATCAGCACATAAAATAATCCCTAGAGGTTTTTCTTCATCTGGTTTTCGTTCATTTTTATCTAACCAATTTAAGTACCATTCCATCTGTCCTTTATAAGCTGGTTCAAATCGACCAATTTTTAGTTCTATTGCAACAAGACGTCTTAATCCTCTATGAAAAAATAGCAGGTCTAAATACCTATCAGTTGCATCAGTGCTCATCCTTTTTTGACGTGTTATAAAGCAAAAATCATTACCAAACTCTTGTAAAAATTTTATCAGTTCATCCAAAATCGTATTTTCTAGATCAGTCTCACTATGACTTGATGGCAATTCCACAAAGTTAAGGAAGTATGGATCGTGAAAAATGAATTCGGGGGCTAACGTATTTTCTTCACGTAACTGTTTGATGCTTTGTCTTATGAAGTCCTCAGGCTTTTTTGCTAGTGCTGTACGTTCATACAACATGGTATCGATTCTACTACGTAGTGCTCTAACACTCCATCTTTCAATACGACACATTTCTATATAATAATTACGCTTCAGCTCATCAGAAATTGCAATAATTTCTACAAAATGTGACCAACTCAATTGTTGTGACAGTGTCGCGACAATTTCTTGATCGGGAAAGAATTTGGAAAATTGCACCATCCGAAATAATGAAGCTCTATCAAATCCACGTCCATATTTCATCTGAAGTTCTTTTGCAAGTTGGGAGATGATTTGCTTCCCATAATCTGCACGTTTGTGCTTTAGGATATCTTGATCAATTCTGGAGCCAATTTCCCAGTTTAACAATACTAGAGTAGAATTGAATTGAACAGAAAGATGATTCTTTGCTCTATCTATTAAATTACTAACGTCTCCTAATAG
Source organism: Wolbachia endosymbiont (group A) of Longitarsus flavicornis (assembly GCF_963931955.1). Taxonomy (NCBI): domain Bacteria; kingdom Pseudomonadati; phylum Pseudomonadota; class Alphaproteobacteria; order Rickettsiales; family Anaplasmataceae; genus Wolbachia; species Wolbachia endosymbiont (group A) of Longitarsus flavicornis. The sequence goes on from NZ_OZ008337.1 coordinate 20,241, forward strand.
GCTAGTAGTTATATCCATGTTCATAATTTTACTTTTGGTAAGTATAGCACATGGTTTATTTTTATTCTGAAAAAACATTACTACTTCCACTTATTACTTTGAACCCACAAGATACTGAATCCCCAACTCTTCCTATACCATGACCATTAGCAAACACTGTTTTTGACCCTTGTGCCATTACCTTATCTTCACTAAAACTATCTCCTTGCCTACAAATTGGTCTACTATTCGCAAATACATCACTGCTTCCTCTTAGAACCTGTTCATAATCTTTTGAGGAACAAAGCAGTGAAAGCAAGAACTACCATTTGCAAGCTGGTGTTGAGTTTACGCTCGCAATTTTTCCATAACCGTCTACATTTTTCCAACCAAGCAAAAGAACGCTCTACAACCCATCTTTTTGGCAATACAGCAAAGGTATGTAATTCACTGCGTTTTATTACCTCAACAGTTGCACCAATAGTTGCTTTTATTTGTGTTGCAAAATTCTCTCCCGTATAGCCTGCATCAACCAGTACATTTTTAACTCCCGAGAGGTTTTCTTTTGCATTTTCTACCATTCTCACAGCACTGCTACGGTCAGTTATCTCTGCTGTTGTTACATAAATTGCATGTGGCAAACCTTGCGTATCTACTGCAATATGGCGTTTTATTCCTGAAATCTTTTTGCCTGCATCGTAGCCTTTTTCTTCAGCAGTATCTGCATTTTTTACACTCTGTGCATCAATTATGCAGAAGCTGGTTTTTTCTTTCCGACCATTGTTTTGTCGGACTACGCCAACTATTTTTTTTTAACACCAGCTCCAGAACACTTTCTTTATTTGCATCTGGTTTTTCACTCCACTTCTTAAAATAGTCGTAACAATTGCGCCATTTTGGAAACTCTTTTGGTAGCATTCTCCACTGACAAACGCTTTTCAGAACGTATAACACTCCACAAAATACATCATACAAATCAAGTTTTCTTGGTTTTGTTTTTTTTCTACAGGACTCTAGATCTGGTAATATAATCTCAAATCTTTCCCGACTTATATTACTTGGGTATAAACTCCTCATATATCCTAACTTATATACATTATCTCTTAGTTTATTCCTTTCTTGAGATCATGTACAGGTTCTTATACAAAAATGCGGCATAGCTTCTCCACAGTAGTCTCCTAGCCTCACTATTCCTTTTTTCACCTTTTCCTCAATTTAGATTTATTCTTTGTGCCTTAAGTTTTATTCCGTCTTTTGTCATCTCTATGCTTGATCCTCCTACTTTCAACATTAGTTTATCTACTACATCAATCTCAAGATGATGCTTCTCCTTATCGTACGATAATTTCGTTCCATCCTGAAACTCAAAAATATGAGCATCTTTTCGGCATTCTGAGGGAAAATACTTCTGCTGATAAATTGCTGGTAACACTACCCCTAATGATAATTCCCCAAATGGCGATAATACTATCACTTGTTCATCGAGACTCAATGGTGACCAGATTCTATCTTCTCCAGCTCTTCTTGCTATCCATGGCAGATAATCTGTTACAATATCTCCTATTTGCACTTTTACTCTCGCTTTTTCATAATCTACTTCTTTCACAAGCCCAATACGTACAATGTTAGCTAACTTTCTTTGCAACTCTGAAATAGCAAAATTACTTTCCAACATTAATTCCTCCAACATTTATGCTATGTGGCTTAATTTTTTCCTCTAACCAGACTGATTCTCCTAAATGTAGCTCGTGTACCCATTCTACCATCCACACTAAATACGCATCCAATTCGGGTCTAAATCCGTCAATTTCCGCAGATATAAATTCACCTGGCGAAACATTTTCCACGTTCCAAGTATTTTTATTCACTACTTTCGCAACTGCTGCTGCTAATTCTCTCACAACCACCGAGTAATCCTCGACTGTTCCATCAACTACCACTCTCGCCTCAAATCTTGCTTTCAGGGCTAATTCTTCTGTTCCCGGATCTTTTCCTTGCTCTAAACTTGACAATTCTACAAATACCGCTGGCGCTACTATTTCCCTTCTTATCGTTGGATATACTTCACATGTCTTTATCGCTGGTATTTCTTTCTTCAACATCCTGCAAATTGCTTTGTGCAACTCAGTTAAAATCATACTTTTACAATATAGTTTAATTCACGCTCAAAATATTTCTCAAATATCCCTTCTGTTTCATAATTAACTAGCTCCTTTATTATTTTTGATGCTTCTGGCTCCAGTGCTAATTTTACCTCTTGTATTGGCAAAGCTGTTCTTCCTTCACGCCTAAAAACACCACTATTTCCTCTTGGCATTGTTGCCATAAATGCTACTATAAACTCATGTTTTCCTATTTTTGTACCTCTTTTTGTTTGTCTCATTTTACCCATTGATGAAGCTTTGATGTCATACAAGTTTGCTCTTATTAAAACCTCCAATCTACTTGTTCTTGCCTTAAAGATTCGCAACCTTTTTCTCATTATCGTTAATTTTATCTTCTTTTCCTCACTAATTTCCTTAGCAGCTTGCGTTTTTAACCAAAGTGCTGTTTTGTTTAGTGCCCTCATCGTCGCTTTTTCCACTTTTTTCCTTTCAGCATCTATACTTTGCATAACTTTTTCTATGCTACCGGTGACTTCGATGTTAATACGCATCTATACCCCCACTGCTTGTATTTTCCATACCATTCCCGAATTATCCCTAAGTGGTGGTGAATATATTTTGTACTTACGCTTATCAATAATAAAGATATCTCCTACTACTGGCTGCAATACATCGAATATACTCACCTCCAAAATCAACATCTCCCCTACAAATTGTCCTTCACCAATCTCGTATAATTTATCTGGCTGTTGTTTTAATATCTGCACCAGGTATGACTTATCCTTTGACTCATACAACGCTTGCTCTCCTAAATGTGCAAAACAATCTTTCAATAACCTTTTAATATTTTCTTGCATTCTTCCTTTATACTTACTAAACTTCTAAAGCTTGTGTAGGCAGAGCAATCTTTTTTCGTACCTCCTTTCTTGTAGTTGCTCTGTCTACAAAAACCATTTGCATACCTTGCCTTTATATAGTAACTTAAAAAGCACGCTAAGAAAGTGGCTATATTGGTAGGAGGGTTTGATTGAAGTCATTCTCTCCTCTATGCTGTAACAAGCTTGACTAATATGCCTGGACGATGGCACATTGGTAAAGGATTTGACTGAGTATGTAAATCGGTCCCTCTATCAAATCTTCTTGGCTCTTGTTTTGCATAGAGTGGCTGTCCAAGGGTATTCACCGTTTCATTAAAGTCCGCTGGCGCAAAATATGTCGTAAATGTGTTAGCTGTACCAAGTGGAAAACAGTGTCCCGTATCTTTTTCTATAAATCTTCTCACAATTCCTTCAGGATCAGTTGCTTGTCCTCTGTACTCCTCAAATGTTATTCCACAGAATAGACTTCTTTCAAAATTCATGTATGGAGCTCAAAATTGTGAATTGCAGCAATCAAATTAAACCTTAAACCAAAACGTTTTCGTCGGTTTCTATACCTGTCCGAGATGATTTTAAACCTTTTCAATAAGCCAATTACGTTTTCAACAATTGCCCTTTGGCTCATAAGTGCCCTGTTCTCTTTTTTTTGTTCTTTGCTTAACGGATTCTTTTTCATTTTCCTGTGCGGTAATACAACATTTTTGTGTATCTTCTGCATTCCCCTGTAGCCGGCATCAGCTAAGATTTTGGTGTCCGGTAATATTGCTACCTTTGATTCTCTAAACATCCGAAAATCGTGTTTTCTACCATTCGAGAAAGATGTGCATATGACTTTTTTACTCTTCTTCTCTGTTACTATTTGTGTTTTTATAGTATGCCTTTTTTTCTTTCCAGAGTAGAAGGGCTTTTGCTTTTTTTTGGTCTCTCTACTGGCGTTTCAGTTCCGTCTATTACTAAAACTTCATATTCTACATCACTCTTTAATAGCTCTTTTTTTCCTGGTAATGCAAAATCTGGATGTTTTATTAATATGTCTTCTACCTATCTTATTATTTTAAAACTGTTACTTTCACTCATGCCATAGCTTTGCCCAATATGAAAATATGTACGATATTCTCTTATATATTCCAGTGCCATAAGTAGCCTGTCTTCTATGCAAAGTTTACTTTTTCTTCCACTTCTAGCTTTTTTTCTTTTATCCTCCACTTCTAGAATTTCTACCATTCGCTCAAATGTTGCTTTTTTTACCCCTGTTAAACGTCGAAACTTTTCTCCTTCTAACTTTTCTATTTCCTTATATTTCATGCTTTCAAATACTTCATCTTACACTCCCTCTAACAATTTTGAAAGAAGTCTATTGTCTATTTCCACATCTATTACAGCTCCTTTTTGAACAGCACTTTCACCGACTTTCCTCAGTTCTTCAAGTTGCTTGTCTAGCTGTGGCTGCACCTCTTTTTGCAGTTCGTTATAAGTTTCACCTACCAGCTCATTCTGCAATAGCCTGTCATGAAACTCTGCACCCTTCAGCATTAATTCACGCATTATTTTTTTTAGTTCACCTTTTTTGACTTTGTGAAAATGTGTGCCTAATATCACATACTCGGAAAAACTCCATTCTCCTTCATGACATGCATTTATCCTTATTCCAGCAGATAGAGCTTGATCCACAACCTTATGCATCTCTTTTGGGCTGCCTGCTTTTACCACTGCACTTTTAAACCAGCTCAACTTTTTATTTTCCCTTGCACTTAGCTTTATTTTTTGCAAGCCTGAGGTAAATGGATTTAAATTTTCTGGATAATCTTCTTGATTACTTGCTGGTTTTGTACCATAAATATGGTCAAGTCCTTCTTCGAAGTTTATTTGGTTTTCGCGACCATCTCTACTAGGGGAAGGCATTGTACCTCCAGGATTTTGGTTATTAATTTTGCTCACAAAGTTAGACGGTTGTATATCAATGCCCTCAAGAGCACTAAATATTTTGCCCAATAACTTGCGGTTAATATTGAATTTACGATTTTTTTTATTTGGGTCTTTTCGAACCATTGTAATTTTTTTACTAGCCATATAAGCCTCCTATATTAAGCATATTATCTAAGTCTATAGCGCAATTTATTGCTTTACTATTAACTTAATATACAAATATTAGAAAGATCTTGTATAGTTTGCAACTTTATAACAAAAGAATAGAGCTTTTTGGGCTTTTATTCGTTTATTATAACTTAACATGCAAGTTATACAAAGATCTTGTATACTTTACAACTTTTGTGATGTCTTTTTCCAAATCTCAGCTATAGAAATATGCTTTCCTTAAAGCACTTATATTCATATTTCGTATTGTTTCCACTAGCAGTGGTAGCCAAACTTCCCAAACCTGAAAAATTTGGCATCCATCTTTATAACAGCTCTCTTTCCTTAAAGCTGCAATATCCTTTGTCCGTCACAATAATGTGATCCTCTAGCTCAATTCCCACCCCTTGACATGCTGACACTAATTCTCTAGTCATAACTTTATCATCTTCTGATGGTTCTAAACTCCCTCCTGGATGGTTGTGAGCTAATATTATCGATGCTGCCTCCATTGATAATGCCTTTTTTACCACTTTCCTTTCAGATAGGTGTACTTCATCTATTGTACCAAAATACACTTCATCTCTTATCAGACGGTTCTGTTTATCCAAGTATATTACCAGGACAGCTTCTTTTGCTGAAAAGCCTATGTTTACCCTTACATACTCTATCAGCTTTTCTTGACTATCCATTACAGGGCCTCTCTTTAACCCTTCTCTTAGTGCCCTCTTGTAAGCTTCTTTAACACATTCAATTGCTGCAGCTGCATGTTCGGTCATTCCGTCTATCATTTTCAGGTCATCGATTTCTCGCCCTAAAATTTCTCCTATTCCTGGGCAATTATCCATTAAAGTTTTAGTCACATCTTGTGCTTGCTTTCTGTCATGAACTGCTCCTAGAAGCACTGCCACTATTTCGCGATCAAATAGAGCACTTCCTCCTCCGCTTTGTAGTACTCTCTCTATTTCTTCTGTAAGTTTTTCACTATTATTCATAAAATATACTCCTCGTTAATAACAAATTGTTTTTAATTGTTTACTGCTACTTTTTTAGCAGTCTTGGCATAAAGCCATAGCTTCCGAGTGAAGTCAAATCAATTTTTCAATCTTTTTTACTTATTTTTTCATCAAAAAATTAAGATATTAACAGATGCTTATTTTATCTAATTGAAAATTAATTCTTTATGTAAAAGAAGTTGTTACTATTTTAGAAATAACATCAGTAGAAAAACCTAACTTGAGTAAATTATTTGCAACTTTCATTTCCTCTACTTTATCAATCTTCTCTTTGTAAATTTGCTTTCTTTGCAATAAAAATTCTACCCATATATTCAGTTTATCTAGTGATTCTTGATTATCAATTTTTCTATATTCTCTTGCCTAACTTAATAATTCATCTTCTGCTTCACCATCTTTGCAATCATTTTCTTTATATTCCTTTATCAAATCTTCAACATCCACTGATAATTCTCTTGCTATTTCCCATAACCTTTCACTTAAAATCGTAACACTCCCTTGCTCGTAGTGATGTATCTGTGAGGGTCCTATATTAAGCTTTTTTGCTAATTCTTCTTGCGTATAGCCTCTTCCACTTTTTTATCTCTTGTCCTCTGTTTGGCTCGTATCTCTCTTTATCAGCATATTCTTCGGTTGATAAGCCTGTTGCTTGATAGATAATCTCAGTATCAAGCCCTGCCTTAACTAGATCCTTTGCAATTTTTATTCTTGCTGCTTTTATATTACTTTCTTCCTCAGTTCGGATAGATTTGGTTAATGCATAAATTGCTTTGCGTCCTTCTATTCTTTTTATTTTTCTATGAAATTATACATTTCCTGGATCTTAGCTTTGTCAAAACAACTGCTTTCTTTTAGTACTTTTTGCCCAGGAAAGAGATTTCTAACATTAATTGATAACGCCTCTGCTAGGATTTTTAACTTTTCAGTTGGAATGCCACATGTTCCTTGCTCGTATCTTATCAGTGTATGATAGTTTATGCCTGCCTTGTCTGCTAAGTTTTTCAGAGTATATTTTTGTTTTAACCTCCAGCTCCTTACTTTTTGTGCTATCTGGTACCTTATCGAGATGTTTGTCATAAATATTATACAGGTTAACGTAAATCAACTACGTTTAATTGTTGAATATTTCTTCAGAATTGTGTATAATTATTAATGCTTTTTAGGTACCCTTGCTATGGCTCTTTCTAAATTTCTTGACCCCAAAAATGATGTCGCCTTTGTGCGACGTGAAAAGTCGCTTATTAAATTGTTTAGCAGGTCACCCTGACTAAACCGAGTGTTTTGCCGCTCGTACCCTACTAGACTGTACAAAAGCAGTAATGCTTTGTGCAAAGCGTTTAGGACAATGAACCCGCCTGAAAAGGAGAAGTTCGGTCTGCGAAGAAAGAACAATGCTATAAGTGTCGAGTTGGCACGGGGGCTAGGGTTAATGGTATGGATAGCGCAAGCAAATGATCCTAAGCATCGTTACGTCGAACAAGCCAAAGACACTGATAGGCTTGAACCAAAAGGTAAGTAGACTGGTTATCAAACTGAACGCATTTGATACGCAAACATCAAGGTCACCGGTGTAGAGATCAATCCTAACCCGTTGTTGTTTAATAGGTGGAACACGGAAACCCCATATATCTCTGGGTTGGATATTCAGTAAGGCCGATCGTGAGAAAGGCTTATGGGTATGTGGGATTGGGAGTGTGGAAAAAGTGAACGCTCATCTGTAATGGATGTGATACAGGTTTAAACGTTACCTGGCTCGAAAGAGAACTGACGTCCACAATGGTCATCTTGGACAAGATTGTTTGTAAAACTTTTAAAGAGAGGAAAGCAGATGGTTACAGGTAAAATTGTAAGTGCACCTTTCGGTACTGCCGAGCACTGGAACCAAATTAATTGGTCTCAATGTAAGAAAAAAACCAGGAAGCTACAAGCTCGTATTGTTCAGGCAACAAAAGATGGGAGATGGAATAAAGTGAAAACTTTACAACATCTTCTCACACGTAGTTTTAGTGCTAAAGCATTAGCAGTGAAACGCGTAACTTCGAACAAAGGAAAATACACGGCTGGTGTTGATAATCAGTTGTGGCAAAGTCCTTCAGCTAAATCTCAAGGAATTGCTAGCCTAAAGCGACGTGGATATCGCTCTCAACCTATGAGACGCATTTATCTAATCAAGCCTGAGGGCGGCAAGCGGCCGATTAGTATTCCAACTATAAAAGATCGTGCGATACAAGCCTTATACCTTATGGGCTTGGACCCTGTTGCAGAAACAATAGGAGACACTCACTCATATGGATTCAGGGTGCATCGTTCAGCAGCAGATGCGGTAAGTCAAATTTTCATAACATTGGCAAGACGTGATGCTCCGCAATGGATTTTAGAGGGGGATATTAAGAAGTGTTTCGAACGATCAATCACCTTAATACCCCCTTCAATAATCAAGCAACTAAAGAAATCACAGTTACAGATCCAACGCATCCACTATTTGGCAGAACTTTTCCCATATCATCTGTAAGCTCAAAAGCCCATAAGGGTGGCAATGTGTTTGTTACTTATCGTAACTACATCATTCTACGTATTCCGTTTTCTGCTGCTGACTTAGTTAGTAAGCAAGATTTTATCATCAGCAAGTTAACATTGGCTTCATTATACGAGTTTGTTTCTTTAGCAAAGGAGTATAAATTATGCCATGTAAACCACATCAAGTGTGGCAGAAAATGCCGCAAAGTTTCAAGTCAGAAATTTTAGAAAATATATTATTAGAATCCAAAGAGGTTATCCATGAGTACATCAGAACTAATCACAGCACAACACCTAGCACGCGAAGCAATAATTTACATCAGACAATCAACACCTCATCAAGCACTGAGCAATCAAGAAAGCTTGGAGTTACAGTATGCACTGAAACAAAGAGCAATTGACCTTGGGTGGAAAGCTGATAGTATTGTAGTCATTGATAGTGATCTAGGTTTGACTGGTGCTAGTGCCGAAAAGCGTGAAGGGTTTAAGGAAATTGTCACTAAAGTTACCTTAGCAAAGGTAGGGATTATTCTTTCTTATGATGTAACACGCTTGTCGCGTAATTGTTCAGACTGGTACCCATTACTGGACATATGTGGCTATAAACAGTGTTTGATAGCCGATAGAGATGGTATTTATGACCCTGGTACCATTAATGGTCGGCTGCTACTTGGTCTGAAAGGACAACTTGCTGAAATGGAGTTATCTACTATAAAAGCTAGACTAAATGCTGGACTGCTAAATAAAGCAACTAGAGGCGATTTAGCATTATCTCTTCCAGCTGGCCTTGTTCGTAATATTGATGGTTCTGTGAATAAGGATCCTAACCTTGAAGTTCAGTCTCGTATTAATCTTATTTTTGAAACTTTTTTGGAAAAACGAACAGCATCAAAGGTTCTAAGACATTTTAATGATTATCAACTTACCATTCCTAGATATGACAAATTTAAAGAACTGCAGTGGAAAAAGCCAACTGTGGCAGCAATTACTTCAATACTCAAAAACCCAGCTTATGCTGGAGCATTTGTTTATGGACGTTCCCGTACTACACGCCATAAGCCATCTTCTGTTGACAAAATAACAAAAAAATTACCAATGGAGGAATGGAAAGTTTTAATCAAAGATAAATATTCAGCTTATATAGATTGGGAAACTTTTATAAAGATTCAAATGATGCTAAAAGATAATCATGCAGAATATGATCGCAATAAAACACGTGGTATAGCTATACCAGGTGCAGCATTATTGCATGGAATAATCTATTGTGGAGAATGTGGACACAAAATGTTGGCACAGTATAAAGAAGGAAACCGTTATTTATGCAACTATTTACGCCAGCAGTACCTTGTGCCTATATGTCAACTTTTACCAGCTGATATTATTGATAGTGAGGTAGTTCCCAAATTTTTTGCAGCACTTGGTCAAATTGAGCTTGATGCTTATACTCAGGCGATTAACTCACAATTGCAATCTGAACAAGCAATTAATAAAGCACATTTACAACAATTAGAGCGTCTAAGGTATCAAGTTAGATTGGCAGAAAGACAATTTAATCAAGTAGACCCTGACAATCGTCTTGTAGCTGCAGAACTTGAAAGACGCTGGGAACAAGCATTGAAAGAACTCCAGCAAGCAGAAATTATGTTCGAACGTCAGCATCCACGTAAACCAACACCTCAATTATCTGAGAAATTGAAAACAGTATTTTTAGATGTAGGCAAAAGATTACCTGAGATTTGGCATAAGCCAGTTCTGTCACGTCAACAACGAAAGTCCTTTCTCCGTTGCCTAATTGATAAAGTAGTAGCACACAGAATTAAACGCGACTGCTTACAAATACGCATTGTATGGCATGGTGGAGAAACTACTACTTCTAATGTGCCTATTCCAGTAAGATCTTTTCGTGAATTAACTGCAGCAACAGAAATGGAGCAATCTATAATAAAGCTCAGTAAAGAAGGCAAGACAGATATGGAAATTGCTAAATACTTAGAAGAACATGGGCATCGCTCTCCCATGAAAAATGTTGTATTAGAAAGCACAGTAAAAACAATTAGATTAAAGAATAACATCTTTCTGAAAAAGTGGCAATCACATCCAACTAAAGTGCCTGGTTACTTTACTATTCCACAAATCGCAAAAATCCTTAAAGTTCCCAGCCACTGGCTTTACGATAGAATAAACAATGGTCAAATTAAAATACGGAAAGATGATAGTATTGGAAAGGGTAAATATCTATTTGAGGATAAACCAGAAACTGTTAAAATGTTTATGGACTTTAAAGATGGTAAGTTCAACAATCTAAATTTTTTATAGGAGTATCAATATGTATAATCAAAGCATCCAGAAATATCAGCATCTAATACATATGCTGTTTTCTGTTTTAGCACATCAAATATGGCTTCAATTGCATCATGACATGATCTACCAGGTCTAAAACCATAAGTGTTTGGCTCAAGTTTTGCCTCCCATTCTGGTTCTAAAGCCATTTTTACAAGTGTTTGTTTTGCTCGACAGATATAGTGGGTATACCAAGCGGGCGATGCTCCGATGGCTTACCAGGTCAGACACGTCTTGATGGCTTTGCTTTTCCTTTTATATCTAAAGAATATGATAGTTGTAATCTTTCTTTTTGATTAAGGTTAGCCTTTCCATCAATACCTGCAGTCTTCTTCCCCCTATTGTCCTGTGTTACTTTCCTAACAGCGAGTGTTTTTGCACTTGTTGATTTGAGTAATAATCTCTGAAGATTATGCATCTTTTTGATATCATTACATTTAGAAGCTTGGTAAATTCGTTTTTGTAGCTTAAATGAAGATTTCTTCAGCTTTCGCCAAGGAATTCCATTCCATTCATACCTAGCTTTTTGCTGGTCCATAACATATTCACTACTATTCACCACTTTACCTTCCAAATTAAAGTGTTTACGTCTGCATATCCCAGATATTACTTTGGGCATTAGCTTCTTCTTCCACATAGCAGCTTGTGGTTGGCTACCTACTTATATTTTAATGAATATAAGAGCTTTTATGTGGTTACTCCGTTCCATGGCTTCGTTTCACGTTAAACTTAGATTCCTACTATTTGCCGGAAGCTGGGAACATCAATAACTAAAGTCTTCAATCTTTAGTTCCCCTTTTGCTTCGTACCATTTTGGTCTATGCGTAGTTCAACCTCTTTTCGCATACTATGCTTTGACGACAATTCAAACATAGGTTCCTCTCGTAATCATATCTAACTCTGTTTGCAGGATGAGGTTTAGTGTTACCTGCTTTTATCTCATGCTTGCATCCCAAAGGTTGCCACCCTTTAAAATGTGAGATATACATTATCCCCGATGTCTAGGGAAGATGGAATTTAACCATCACAAAACCACGGCTTTCCGGGTCGCACTAAAAAAGAAGCACCACCTTTCTACTATACTTTCTAACTGCTCTACTTTATTTTTTGCGAATTTAGGCAACTCAATAAAGACAAACTGAAAATCTTTTAAGTAATGGCCGTTAGTTTTTATATCACGTATATTGTGAGTAGAAATATAATCAACTTCTTCAGGAAGTAAGTTACAATTTGATATAGCAATAAAGAAAATCTTCTGTAAATTGGCGTACCTAATAGATTGCCTTGAATAAGCTTTGGCAGCGTAATATTGAGCACGTTTTTCAAAGCCCTTGTCTCTAGCGAGCTGCATTTCTGCTATATATCTATTTCCGTGAGAATCCTTGCAGAGAACATCAACAATACTTTGTTTATCAGAGGCAATTTCAGGGTTCATAATGGTGCTGATGAATTCTATTTCTTGTATAGTATTAACTTCAGTACACCCTAAAATATCGTTCAAAAAATGAATAAGAATATTCTGATTTCTCTCAGTACCAAATATTTTTTTAAATGTTAGGTCCAATTTTGGATCGAGAAACTTAGAAAAAGCCATAAGAAATCCACTTAGAAAGCATTAATAATTATACACACAATTGTTCAATCCTATTTTGAAGTATTACAACTTTTGACCTAAAAGATAGAGAGAAATCAGAGGGTAAGTCTATACAGATCGACCTTTTTGTGGATCTGCGTTTCTGCTTTCTTCAACTTGTTTTGCAAAAGATGTTTCCTGTTTCTGAAGTGGTTTAGCAATTTCGCGCACAACGGCAGTAACTGCTGTTAAAAATGTTTTTAACAATGCACCTAAAACTCCACCAACTGCTTCCCTGCCATGTATATGAGCTTGCTTTTCGTTACCGTCAGCAGTTTCCCCTGCCCTCCTTCTTGGATCCATCCTATGAGCAATCACCGAAAACAACACTCCCCTGATTGAAGACTTCACTTTTTCCTTTGCTTCGTGGACATCCCCATCTTTTGCTGTTTCATGTCCATGACTTAAGTGTTTAGCGTTCATTAGCTCCTTTTGTTGCTGGGCAAACATGCCACTTAATACTTCTTCTATCACTTGCTTTCTCCTCTTCTCTCTAACTCTTTTCATAGATTCTGATTTATCGCGAGTATGCTTTGTGGTTTCAAGTTCTGCATCAATATCTTCGGACGCAGCCTGACTATATAAAGTCTCTATGAGCCTATCTATACTTCGCTTTATTTGCATAGTCCTTTCGTAACTATCTAAATTGTCAATTCCTTCGTCGATCTGATTTAGAATATCCTCAAAAACTTTTAAATAGTCTTGAATATATTGTATTATGTATTGCTTATCTTCCTCTTTGTGTTGTTTTTCTTGATTTTGCTGATTTTCATTTTCTAAACTTCTCTCTCTTTTATCATCGTTATTTTCTTCAATATTATCACCGTCTTCCTCGAAAAGGTCTTCGTCGTTCATGATTTTTTTTAATTTAGTTAAAATTCTCACCAGTTACTATTGTATATGAAAAAATTAAATTAACATTAATGAAAAGCGTTTACAACTTCAGCACTGACTAAAACGACAGTAAAACTGTCAAAAGTAACAGGATCATAATATCTCTCATACAGTTCAACTGAACATCGTAATCTGATCTTTTCTTTAGCATTAAAACTAATTTCATAATCATTATTAGAGTTTAGCATAGCAGAATTACGTAATAATTCATCAGCTAATACAGAGTCTAAAATTCCATTAATTTTTATCGTAATATGTCTGCTTCCAGCAGAGTCCAATACTTTTCTCCAGCCAAAAGAAGAAATATCTCTCACCTCTTCTCTGTTATTACGCAAAGTAAACCTTAGGTTTCGTATATTATTTAACACAATAAAATTATTGTCATGATCTTTAATTTTTAGCTGTAATTTGCTCATTATCACCTCCTTTTATTAAAATATCAAAATTAATTGTTGAATGTAAAATTTCATCGTGCTGACTCATAGCACAATTACTTTCCAAAATAGTTTCATTATCAGAATATTTAATACTCTTAAGTATCAAGTTAATATGCCTTATAATGGCAAACATACTGTCTATATGATAAGTATATATGTCGCATGAAAATCTTGCCTTTGTAGCAAAATTGGACAGCATATGCAGGTTATTATAATTCACTACACGCAATCTCAGGTAAGGAATGGTGACCTGTTTAGGTAAGTAGTCATAAATGTTAGTAACATATTTCCTTAAATCAGAGTTTGCTTTTAGTGCTTCATAAATGCTACTGTACAACTCGTTTATAGCTTGAATTTTTTTCATAATTAACCCTCGAAAGATATATAGAAACTCGTCATCCCGCTGCTTGTTAGCGGGATCTATGTTAAGAGATACCGCGAATGAATCGCGGTATGACGTTGGCAAGTCTTATTTACTTTAGCTATATTTCATCCTTATCTACAAAACAACCTTTGGTTCGCGAAATGGAGAATATACCTTCTTCACTTCAGATAAATGGCTACTTACCTCCGATTCACGATTTTTGTAAAGAGCAGAAACATGCCGCATAATACCTAGTTTTATCTGCTCAGGAACATTGTCATAACCAGCTTCGTATACAACATCAACTCTTATTGCATTCAAACAATTGAAAAACTCAACGTAGCCCCCTACATCACTAAAATAATACTTAAGTGTACTCTTCTCTTGATTTTTAGACATCATTGCAGTAGCCAATACTATCTTACTCACAGGGCCATAGCTTAAATAGATCCTACGAGGTACATAATCTTCATATGAAACTTGCCATGTTTGTTTCACCAGTGACTTTTCCATATGCCATTCAGCGTAATCAGTTGCCATAAAAATTAGATCTGAAATCAACTTATCATCCTGGTCGTTCTCAATGCGTAAAAAAGATTTAACCTCTTCTAAAGTAACTGGAAAAGATTCAGGCTTAGATTTACGTTGCACAGATATTCTTGGTGAAGTAGATCTTATTGACATAATAACCCTCCTTTTTGATATAGCTAGAATAAGTAAGGTTTACCTCGTGACAGCGTGGGGCAAATCTTACTTACTTTAGCTATGCAGCTTGCATTCAACATTAAATTAAATTGGCGCAGCAACAACTCTGAGTGCTTTATCGTATGAATATATTGAAAAGAGAACGTATTAAAGCTGTTTCTCCTTTTTTATTGATAAAATTTGAACTTATAGCGTATTCAACTAGGCTGGATTTTAGTAGATTGACATTTTGAGAATGAATATTATTAAAGGTGGAGTTTAACTCTTTAGCAAGCAGACTGCGAAATTTTTGCACACTGTCATATGCGATATTTTCAAGTTCATGTGCAAATTTATCTTGAGCTATAGTTGTTATATCTTCAATTTCCTTATTAAACTCCTCTAGCTTTTTTTCGTTATTTTTAAAATTTTTCGTAAAAGTTTTCATATCAATTAAACTCAACTACTTTTATGATTATAACTGTAATAAAAAAACTACCAAAGTAAAAAATTCACACTACTGTGTAACTTGCAAATACTTTTACGCGCTAGGGCTATAGGTGTTATCCCAGCTCGTCATGCAAGTAGCCTCCTTTTCCTGTCATCCCGCGCGGAACAATTAACCGTCATACCGCCGCGGCGCTAGCACGTAGCGGACCGTCATACCGTCACGGTATCTCTAGATCCCGCTGCGGGATGACGATTGCCAGGGTGTCATGCAAGTAGCTGACACATAACTGTACGAACATTACCTCCTGGGACAATGTTCGTGCAGCTGTGGGTGCTAAGTTTTACAAACACCGTTGTGCTGAACCTTGAATATCCACTTCTTTCAATTCAGTGTCAGGAGCGATGGGTTTTGATATTGTGTATGTAATGCCACCGGCTATCAGTGCAGATACCACAGAAGCTGCAACTATTAATAGAGCAGACAATCCGGAAGCAATACTAAGAGCAGCACCTACTGCTAACATAGCTGCAAGGCTCGCGTAGGCAACTTTTGGGGAAAATTGTCTTTTTCCTACTTTTTCTAGTGACACTTCATTTGTTTTAGTTTTGCCCAGTTCACCCTCAAGTGGTGTGTTTTCATTCTCCAGACTTTTTATTTTTTGTGTCAGTGATTCATTCTCTTTATTGAATTGTTTCAACTTAGTCTCATGTCTAGCTATACAACTTTTTGATTCTTCTAGTTCCTTTTGCGCTTTTTCTAACAACACTTCTGCTTTAGAATACTGACTTTCTGTTTTGTCTAATTTATCCTTAAGCGTTGCTTTTTCACTTTCTAGATCTTGTATTTTTTGTTCTAGTGATTCATTCTCTTCATTGAGTTTCTCCAGTACTTCCAATTTAGTCTCATGTTCAGTGACACAATTTCTCAATTCTGTTAGTTCCTTTTGCGCTTTTCCTAGTCCACCCTCAAGTGTTGTGTTTTTACTTTCTAGATCTTGTATTTGTTGTTTTAGTGATTGATTCTCTTCCTTTTGAGATCGCAGTGCGTTTTCTAGAGTCTGATTATCAACATTTTCCTCAACATGATTTGCCCCATCATGATTTATTTCGGAACGGGAAGAGGTATTAGATGCAGTCTCAAGTCCTAATTCTAGACCGCTGTCCTCACTATCACTTTCATCAGTAAGAATCCGTTTATCACTATATGTAGCATTTGTTTTTTTCGATGACTCAATTTTTTCTACCATATTCTTAACACTAACACGTAGGCATTGCTCATCTGCTGTACTGTCACTACTTTCACCCGTAACAGAAGTCTGTTTATCATTACGTGTAGCATCGTGTTGTTTCAAATAAGGACTTATAACATTTGCTGGTGCAGCAGCTGCATTATTCCCGTTCACAACTAAACCTTCTGGAGTTTTATTCGTTTTTATTATGATATCTCTTGGAGTTTTGTCTTTATTCTTTTCTAATTGAGGATTTGCTTTTCGTAAAAGCTGTATTATCTCTTGATTACCATTCGAAGTAGCAATGTCAAAAGGAGTCAGTCCAGAGTGATCTTTCATAGTAGCACTTACTTTGTTTTCCAGCAGGAGCTTCACCATTAGTGCATTACCGCATTGTACAGCAAAATGTAATAATGTACCTCGTGCTGTAGTGCTATCTGGCATTTGCAGCTTAAATTCGTGGTTTTTATAAAAACTGTCAGATTTAAATATGTTATATACTATTGTATATGGAGAATCTATTCCGTTCTCATCACTCTTTTCTTTTAATTTATCTTGTACTTTTTTTAATACATTATCGCTGCTTAAGTCTTTGCGTTTACTTACTTCTCGTATTATTTCAAAAAACCTTTCCTTTTCTATTGCCACAACCTTTACACCTAATTTATTTATTATTGCTGGACAGTCTCACAAAAAAGTTAAGTTTGTCGAAATTCCATGTTTGATCTAAAAATTAGTCACAAACATTTTCTATGCAAGTAGCTCTGTACGAACATTGTCTATCAGATCCAAGTGGCTGACACTGGTTCTTTTATGACGGCAGTACCCTCTTCTTGTCATTCCAGTGCGTGACACTTGAATCTCATTTTACTTTATGATGATGTCATGAAAGTAGCTTTCCATCCAAAAGGGTGTCATCCCAGTTCCTTGACTACTTGGATCCAGAAAAAAGAATGGTGTCATGCAAGTAGCTGACACTGGTTTCCATCCAAGACGGCAGCGCCTCCTTCTTCTGTCATCCCAGTGCCCAGACACTGGGATCCAGGAAAGTTTGCTTGTGAGCAAGCAAACTAGCATAGAAAGTGGTTACAACATTTTCGATGAGATTATATGGAAAACTGGATCCCAGTGTCAGCTACTCGGATGACAAAAAAAGGAGCACTGGGATGACATCATCCTTTTTTGGGATTCCAGCGTCACGCGCTGGAATGACAGCAATCTACGTCATACCGCCGCGGTATCTCTAGATCCCGCTGCGGGATGACGGTTGTCGTTTAGCTATAAATATTTAAGAAATTTACCAAACGAAAAAAAAGGCAAAAGAAGCCCCGTGGTTGGCTAATTACTTACATTATACTTTCAAGTATGGCGTTTTTTTATTCTAAACGTTTAATAACCACGACTCAGCTGCTTTTAAACCGCAACTAATCTAAATTATAAACGTTAAGAAATTTACTAAACAGAAAAAAAGGCAAAAGAAACCCTAGGGTAGCTAATTATTCACTATCCATTTTTTAAGTTGGCGTTTTTTTATGTTTTAAATGCTTTATAAGCGTATTTCAGCTTGAAAACCCAGAAATTTGATAAAGACATAGAGTGCACATAGTGCAAAAAATTAAACATGAGACGCCAGATACGTGAGTTTTTTTGTCATTTAATCTGTACAGAGAAGATAAATAAATAGCTTCAATTTCATGATAAGAGGGCTGGCGGAGTTTGTCAAGTAATTTTAGCTCTGCCTTCTAAGGCTTTTACTCGTGACAACCACTGTGCCTGCGATCTTATCGTGCCAAGTTTGGCAGCGTTTATCGAAATTTGACCATAAAAAGCCCAAGAATAATGGTGCAACTGATAGTATGAGGGAAAAAAATCTCTTGGTTGCTTGCCTTAAAGTCATTTTTCCGAAGGTTTGTGCATCCACAACTCTGAGCCCAAATAATAGTTTTCCAGGTGTAGCAGCAAACTTTACCCACATATATATTACATAGCAAAAGAGCATAATAAACTGGACTATTTGATTTAGGATTAGTAATTTTATAAGTCTACTCTGCGTTGTCTTTTCTTCTATAGACAGTGGCACTTGCATTTGATATTTTGCAGCAATTTGGCTTAATATTTTGCTATCCTCTGAGTTCATAAAGAGCTGATTTAAGGCTTGGCCGCAAAACTGCAAGAACAAAACGATAATAATCAAATCAAGCAATACTGATATATAGCGCCTGAGGCCCGTTACATAACATATTCCATTTTCGTCTTTCTTTACCTTTTGAATAACATTTATAGAAGAAAAAATAGAAAATAAACGATCAAAAAATTTATGTAACATATATACACTTTCCAATATTTAACGTGCCCCTGGCCGGACTTGAACCAGCATGCTTTTGCAAGCAACAGATTTTGAGTCTGCCGTGTCTACCATTCCACCACAGGGGCATTAAGTTTTAATGCTATAGGTAGCACAAAATTAGTCAAATTTTATATGTCTTTCAAATCAAAACTAAATATTCTACAATAATCGATAGTTACTCTTAAATGCAGAATGAATAAATTAGCTGATCTCCTTGATTCAAGAGGTGTAGACAAAGAAATATGTAAATTACCGCATAATTTAGAAGCTGAACAGATGCTTATTGGTGCAATGATTCGTGATAATAGAATTTGTGATGCAGTTGAAGACACAATTACAGCAGAAAATTTCTATGATCCACTGCATCAAAGTATTTTTACGCAAATATCTAAAACCAGAAAACATGGCATAGTTGCCAATGAACTGAGCCTTAAAATGTTTTTTGAAAACGACCAAGCATTTACCGAGTGTGGTGGGGTAGAGTACTTAGCAAAGCTTGCAGCGAAGGCAAGTATTGCACTTGATATTTATAGTTTGACTAGAATAATCCGTGATACTTACTTAAGGAGATGTTTAATTAAGCTCGGGCAAGAAATAGTTGGTGATAGCTACAACTACGATATTGAAAATCCTGCACAGGCACAAATTGAACAAGCAATGACAAAATTGTTCAATTTGGCAGTAAAAAAACAAGGTGAGAAAACATATATAAAACTTGCAAGTTCAGTCAAAGATGTGGTTGAGAAGATCAGCGCACTGAAAAATAATCCAGAAGCGCTAGGCGTTACAACCGGACTTCAAGATCTAAATCAGCTTCTTGGTGGTCTACAAAAATCTGATTTATTAATTTTAGCTGCAAGGCCTTCTATGGGTAAAACAGCATTGGCGCTAAACATCGCACTTAATGCTTGTAAGATGTTGCAAAAAAGAACAGATAAACAACACCATGTAGCGTTTTTCTCACTTGAAATGTCAGCAGAGCAATTAACTGCAAGATTGATTACTATAGATTCAGGAATTAGTTATTATAAGGCATTAACCGGGAGAATTAGTGATTTTGAATTGCATGAATTTATCAATACTAGTACAGAGTTATCTGAACTGCCTTTCCTCATAGATGACACCCCTGCACTATCAATTAGCGCACTTCGCACTAGAATACGTTTGCTGTATCAATTATATAATGTAGAAGTGGTATTCATTGATTATCTGCAGCTAATCAGAGGAACGACAAAAAGGAGTAATGAAAATAGAGTGCAAGAAATCTCGGAAGTGACGCAGGGTTTGAAAGCAATTGCAAAGGAGCTAAATATTCCCATTGTTGCACTATCTCAGCTCTCTCGTTCTGTTGAGCAGAGGGATGATAAAAAACCACAACTTTCTGATTTACGTGATTCAGGAAGCATAGAGCAGGATGCAGATATAGTAATGTTCCTCTATAGAGAAGAATACTACGAATTGAGAAAGCAACCAAGTGAAGGAAGCAATAAACATCGAGAATGGCAAGAGAAAATGGAGAAAATTAGAAATATTGCAGAGCTTGTTATTGCAAAGCAGAGGAACGGGCCAATTGGCAGTGTGAAATTATATTTTGACTCTAACAGAGGTGCATTTAAAGATTACACGGAAAGGCATATTTCATAGCCTTCAGCAATCTTTTGTCAATATCTATCCTTGTCATCCCGCTACTTGTTAGCGGGATCTATGGCCGGGATACCGCGGTGGTATGACGGTAAGGTTTACCTTATTATGATTTATTAATTTGCTAATAAATTTGACATATCTTTTTGTTTGTGCTACAATCTTTAATAATAAATTAATTATTTTAGTGAGGTACACAATGAAAAATATATTTAATAAAACTAATGCACCCTATCTTGTAGCTAGTGCTCTGGCTACTTTAGCTCTGGTATCATCTGGAGTAGTTGGTGTCTTAACTGCAGTTGCGGTTTTTAATGCGAGCCTTCCACTTATTGCAGGCCTTGTAAGCCTTGCCGTATTTTCTGCTGCAACTATTGCATTTTCAGCTATAAGGATTAGCAAAAACAATATTATTTCTCAAAAAGAGGCTGAAGCACAATTTTATAAGGATAAACTTAGCACTCAAGAGCTGACTAGTTTAGATTATTTAGATCCTGCGGTTCCTTCTAAAAAGCAAGAGCAACAAGCTGATAAAAAGGTTGATTATTTAGATCTTGCAACTTCTAAGAATTTGAATCATTTAAATGTTGATATTTCTAGCCTGAAAGAGCAGTCAGCTAAGGATGAGATATATGAGGATGCAGTTGAAGAACAAGTTACTAAGGTTTCTAGCCCAGAAAGTCAGCCAGCCAAAGGAGAAAATGGTCAAGGTTGGGGTGCATGGGGTAAGGCTAAGGTAGCTGCAACAGTGACCACTGGAATAGGACTCTGTGGTGCTGTTTTATATTGTGCTGCATCATATATTCCTACAGTACTTAATGGAGTTGTAGCATCATCTATGGACAATAGTATGTCTGTAAACAATGGTACGTGCCCTAGTCAATGAATGTA
Organism: Wolbachia endosymbiont (group A) of Longitarsus flavicornis; assembly: GCF_963931955.1. NCBI lineage: Bacteria > Pseudomonadati > Pseudomonadota > Alphaproteobacteria > Rickettsiales > Anaplasmataceae > Wolbachia > Wolbachia endosymbiont (group A) of Longitarsus flavicornis. The sequence goes on from NZ_OZ008337.1 coordinate 41,719, forward strand.
ATCCCATCCAAGAGAAATAGCTTAAAAACTATTTCTCCACTTTAGTATCAACCCTCAAAAAAACCGGCGTAGGTTTAGGCAATGTTATGCCTGAACTTACGCACGTATCGCACAGAGATTTTAAATCACGTTGTTCTTTCGGGATTTGCAGTTGATTTAGTATCATCTCCGCTGACTTTGGAACAATCGGTTGCAATAAAATGCCAATTATCCTGATATATTCTAGTAATTTGTAGATTACTAAGTTCATACGCGCTCTATCAGTTTTGCTTAATGTCCAGGGTGCACTTTTATCTATATAAGCATTTGCTTCAGAAGAGATGTTGATAATTAGAAGTATAATCTGGTTAAACTCATACTTTGATAAATGATTCATGATTTGATCAATTATGGACCTACAATTTGGCAAGCTCTCATTCCCTTGAAGCAAATTTTTATCAATTATTGGTACAATTCCAGAACATTGCTTGTGTAAAAATGAAATTGTTCTTTGTACTAAATTGCCTATGTTGTTTGCCAGTTCTGAGTTTATGCGGCTGATCATATTTTTCTTACTAAAGTTACCATCCTGGCCAAAACTTGCTTCTCGAAGGAGAAAATAGCGTAGTTGATCAACACCAAACTCTTGAGCGAGGTCAATTGGATCTATGACATTACCAAGGGACTTGGATATTTTTTCTCCCTCGTTTAGCCACCAACCATGAACTGCAATTTGTTTTGGTAGTGGCAAATCTGCTGCAAGGAGAATTGCCGGCCAATATACGGCGTGAAAGCGCAATATGTCTTTACCAATTACATGAACGTTGAAAGAGCTGTCAGCTAGGTTTGCAGCGCGTGACGCTGGAATCTGTGTTTCCTTCTGGATCCCAGCTGGGATGACAGATGGTGGTTCTGCCCAAAACTTCTTATATTCTTCACCTTCAGTACTAGGGAAACCTATTGATGTAAGATAATTGGTTAATGCATCTATCCAGACATAGATTACGTGTTTGTCATTACCTGGTACTTTTATTCCCCAGTTAAAACTAGTACGAGAGATTGAGAGGTCAATGAGCCCTGATCTTACAAACGATACCACTTCATTTTTTCTGCTCTCAGGAAAGATAAAATTTGGTTGACCTTCATATAGCTCAAGCAATTTATCTTGCCAGTTTGATAAGCGAAAAAAGTAGCTCTCTTCTTTTATCCACTGAACTTCCGCGCCTGTTGGTGCTTTGCCATCTATCAGCTCTGACTCCTGATAAAATGCTTCATCACGAACTGAATACCAACCCGAATAGGAATCCAAATATATTTGCCCTCTCTCTTCAAGTCTATTCCATAAAGCTATAACTGCTTTTTTGTGACGTTCTTCCGTAGTGCGAATAAAATCGTCATACTCAAAATTCATGAACTTAGCCAATTCTTTAAATGAAACGCTCACTTCATCTGTAAATTCTTTTGGCTGCATTTCCTTTGCTTTAGCTGCTTTTTCTATTTTTTGTCCATGTTCATCTGTACCGGTGGTAAATTTGACATTTTTCCCAGCTAGTTTCATGAACCTTGCCACCACGTCACACAAGAGAGAAGTGTATGCATGACCAATATGCGGCTTATCGTTTACGTAATATACTGGCGTGGTGATGTAAAAGTTCTCGAATTGTTCCATGGTTTAGCATTTTGATAAAAATCAACTGAGTTAATTATAGTATTAAAAAGGCAGTAATAAATAAATATTGATTGGGTTAAGCATAATTTTTGAAAAAAGCTATTTACTGAAATTTTATTAAAATAAGAAACAATCAGGCATGATTATTGAAAGAACAATGGGAAATTTTCTTGTAATTCTATTTATAGTTTTCTATGCATTTGATGCACACGCTGATGGAGCAACAGATGTAATGTGTAATGTAATAGGTTACGTTCATAGAATAGGTGGGCCAATGATCACAGTGGTAGTAATTGGTACAAGCTTGCTTGCAATATTTGGCAAAATGCCTTGGCCTGCGCTTTTCTCACTTGGTATGTTCGTTGCAGTGTTTTTTGGTGGTCCCCAAATTGTAAAAACGGTAACAGAAAAAGAAGTTTGTTGTCTTTATGAGGGGCAAACATTGGAAAATGGAAAGTGTGTTGCTGCTCCTGGATATGAACATGTAGGTAAGTCGTATTTTGGTTGTAAGGGGGCTTGGGTGGGGACTAATAAGCCCGGCACATGTATGAGAGCCGGCCAAGACCCTTCAAAGTATTGGATGATAAGGAAGAAGTGAAAAAGGTGCTTTTATGGATAAAATTGTTATTATGTTATAAATTATTGAATCTAACTACTCATCAAACCACAAAGTATATAATTAATATCCACACCTTTAGTTAAATTCCACTCACGCTTTATTACGTTGTACTCCATGCCAGCCATGTTTTGCAGCGTTACATTATTTTCTCTTAAGTGATTTGCAATTTCTGACGGCTTGAGAAATTTATTCCAGTTATGCGTACCTTTTGGCAGCCAATTTAATATGTACTCTGCACCAATTATTGCAAGGCAGAAGGATTTGATAGTTCTATTTATTGTGGATATAAAGATCAGTCCCTCTGGTTTTAGCAGCTCTATTGCTCTTCTCATAAAGAATTCTAAATTATCTACATGCTCGACTACTTCCATTAGTAAAATAACATCATATTTTTTGTTATTATTCAGCTCTTCAATGCTGGTGTGTATATATTCTATATTTAACCCTACTTTTTTTGCATGTGAATGCGCTACTTTTATGTTTTCTTCACATACATCTATTCCCACAACGTTAATGCCAACGCGTGCCATTGACTCTGACAAAATGCCACCACCGCATCCAACATCAAGCAATGATAATTCTTTCAAATTGCATTTTTTTAACTCTTTTATTTTCTCAATAATGTAAGATACTCTAACAGGATTCATCATGTGCAATGGTTTGAATTTGCCGTTCTCATCCCACCACTGGCCTGCCATTTTAGCGAATTTTGATATTTCATCTTCGTTATAAGTTTTTGTTTTTTTTTTCTTAGAGGTTATATTGCTGAGTTTATCAAGGCGTTTTTTATGTCTGCTTTCTTTTGAAAATTCTGTTTCGAGGAATTGTTCGACTATGTCTTTTGCTAATCCACTCGCAGTAAATCCTGCACCAAGACACAGTACATTTGCGTTGCCATGCTCGCGAGCTAATTTTGCGATTTCAACACTATTACACAAAGCAGCGTAGATTCCTTCAAAACGATTTGCCACAGTACTCATGCCCAAACCTGTACCACAAATTAATATCCCATAATTTGCTTTTTTGCTTGTTATATCTTCTACAACTTTAACAGCATAGTCTGGATAATCCACGCACTTTTGCTGAGCAGTGCAGCCTTGATCTACCACTCTATAACCTAGGGTTTCCAGGTAAGGTTTTATTTCTGATTTTAATTCATAACCAGCATGATCTGAGGCAATTGATACTACATCTAACATATAAGAAATAAGGACATTTTATATGGGTTTGAACTTTCTGTCAAGTCATTCAATGCTTCTGACCTTTTGGGAGTTCTAAAGCTATAGCTAAGGTTTTCCTACGTCATACCGCAATTCATTCCACAACTGTACGAACATTGTGATTTGAGAATAATCTCCGCCAGGAAGGGTGTCATCCCAGTGCTTTGGCACTGAGATCCAGAAAACTTAATTTTAAATAAGTACACCAGATAGCTGTATAATAAGAACTGGATTCCAGTGTCAAGCACTGGAATGACACCTCCTGTATAAATATTAAGAAATTTACCAAACGAAAAAAAAGGCAAAAGAAGCCCCGTGGTTGGCTAATTACTTACATTATACTTTCAAGTATGGCGTTTTTTTATTCTAAACACTTAATAACCGCGATTTAGCTGCTTTTAAGCCGCAACTAATCTAAATTATAAACGTTAAGAAATTTACTAAACAGAAAAAAAGGCAAAAGAAACCCTAGGGTAGCTAGTTATTCACTATCCATTTTTTAAGTTGGCGTTTTTTAATGTTTTAAATGCTTTATAAGCGTATTTCAGCTTGTGTAGGTCAAAACCCGGAAATTTGATAAAGACATAAGGTGCACATAGTGCAAAAAATTAAACATGAGACGCCAGATACGTTGAGTTTTTTTGTCATTTAATCTGTACAGAGAAGATAAATAAATAGCTTCAGTTTCATGATAAGGGCGCTGGCGAGGTTTGTCAAGGAAGTTTTTTGTTTCTGTGGGCTACCTGGATGACAGGATTGCTCTTGAATTTGTATAGCTACATTGTCGGTAAATCTAAATTGCTTTAGTTATAGAAATAAATTTCGAGTCAGATGTGTATAAATTCTATATAATTTTTATCCTACTACTAATTTAACAAGATGGATCATATAGATATTATAAAATCAAAATTATTATTATCCGACATAGTAGGTAAAAAAGTCAGATTAATAAAAAGAGGAGATAGTTTTGTTGGGCTCTGTCCATTTCATAACGAAAAAACCCCATCTTTTTCGGTGAGCAATACTAAGGGGTTATACTACTGTTTTGGTTGTTCAGCTAGTGGTGATGCATTTGAATTTATTTCACAAACTGAAGGATTAAGCTTTAAAGAAGCATTGGAAAAATTAGCATCGGTTACAGGTGTTGAACTGCCCAAAAGTCTTAGTATTACAAAAGAGGACAATAAACTATTTTTAGCGCTTGATTTAGCTGCAAATTGGTTTGCACAAAAAAATCAGGGCGTTGTAGATTATTTAAAGCAGCGCAAGATTTCACCTAAAATCATAGATAAATTTAAGATAGGTTATGCACCAAGCTCTGGTTTGAAAGAGTATTTAAACTCTTCAGGTATTGAAGACAAAATTTTAATTGATATTGGATTAGTAAACAAAAATTTTCGTGATTATTTTTATGACCGGCTGATATTTCCTATACAGAGCATTGCAGGAAGAGTTATTGGTTTTGGCGGACGTGCGCTGAGCTTTGAGCAACAGCCGAAATATTTAAACAGCCCAGAGAGTCAGCTCTTCAAGAAGAGAGAGAATTTATACGGATTAAACTTCGCTTTAAGCGAAATACGTAAAAAACAGCACATATTTGTTGTTGAAGGATATATGGACACTATAGCGCTACATCAAGCGGGAATTAATAATGCAGTTGCTCCGCTTGGTACCGCAATTTCTGCAGAACAGATAAAAAATCTATGGAGATTTGCTAAAGAAATCTCCATCTGTATGGATGGCGATAGTGCTGGACGTCATGCTGCTACTCGAGTTGCAGAACTTGCTCTGCAAATATTAGAGCCTGGATACACGTTAAAGTTTGTGACTTTGCCGAGTAATAAAGATCCATACGATATATGTAACGAACTGGAATACAAGAAAGAAGACGTATTGACTGCTCTTGACCATTCAACAAAACTGCATTCTGAATATTTATGGCATCACATAATCGATAGCAATTTGCAAAATTATGAAAAACTTGCTCCGGAAAAATATTCAATTCTTGAGCACAAGTTCATGGAATATGTAAATACTATTAGCAACAGCAGTATTAGAAGGTATTACAGAGATTATTTTTACAATAAGGCTAGTGAACTAAGAAGTAGCTTCAAAAAACAGATTTTTAATAGTAAAACTAGAGCAACAAAAGGTGAGTATCTTCATAACAAATCTCCAGAGCTAATTGAAGCAGAGCAAAATCAGGCCGTAATTTTGCGTATAGCCGTAGAATTTCCTGAAATCTTGAACCGTCCTATATTTTTTGAGCAATTTTCTCATTTTGAATTTACTAATGAGATGAAAAGATTGCAACAGCGTGTAATTGATGCAATAAGTAACAAAAGCAAACTCGATAAAGAGCAAGAATTAAAACAGTTTAACGTTATAAAGTATGTATTTGAAAAAACTAGTGTACTAAATAGCCAACTAAACGAGAGAAAATCTGCAGAAGTTGTGTGGAATAATATAGTGTTACTAAAAGAATTAAATGCATTACGAAAAGAAAGAACCGAAGCGAGGCTGAGCGGTAATCTTGACTTAGAAGAAAGGTTGATAGAACAAATAGAGCAAATAGAAAGTAATATACAAGAAATGCAAATGGAGTTTATTGAAAAGTAGATATCGTCTCGTTAGTCAACAAGAAAATTACAAAATAAGACAATATTTTACATAAGATTGAAATTTTTAACTAATTAAGCCTTCCTCCAACAGCTTTGCCCTGTAGTTTTTGATATGGTTAGGATCACTTGAAAATGTATAATTTTTGTAGTTAGCTCTGCTATGCATATAAAGCTTACTATTGACTTTTATCACATTATCTCACATTATCTCACATAATATGCATGTGAGAAGAATATGAACTGGAAGAATTTTCGTCTTAGTACACGTCTCAACCTAGAAGGGCCTGTAATTGAGCAAGTATACGAATTAATTACTGCAGTTGATAGTGTTAAAAATAGCTGGCAGATAACGAAAAAACTACTACCACAAACAATTGAAAGATTAACTCATTCAGTGATTGTTACATCTTCTGGCGCTTCTAACCGTATTGAAGGAAATCGTCTAACCGATAAAGAAGTTGAGGATCTATATAAAAACCTACGTGTCAAAAAATTTAAAAATAGAGATGAGCAAGAAATTGCTGGCTACTTAGAAATGCTTAAACTAATATTTCACGATTATACGGATATTCCAATTAGTGAGTCATCAATATTGCACATTAACAACCAGATGCTACTTTATAGTGAAAAAGATTTGTATCATAGAGGAAAATACAAAGCAAGTTCTAATAGAGTTGAGGCAAAAGATCAGAATGGAAAAGTTGTTGGTATAATTTTTGATCCCACACCACCTTACCTTGTTAGAAAGGAAGTACAAGAGCTTATTGATTGGTATCACTGGTCCTTAAATAATAAATTTAAGCATCCTCTTATTATTGTTGCTAACTTTGTTTTTGAGTATTTGGCAATACACCCTTTTCAAGATGGGAATGGCAGAACTAGTAGATTGATGACTAATTTAATGCTGTTGCAGCAGGGTTATGATTTTGTATCTATTGTATCACATGAAAAGATAATTGAAGCTAACAAACTTGATTACTATTTAGCGCTTAATAAAACACAAAGTAGCTGGAAAAGTGGCAAAGAAGATATTTCCCCATGGTTAATATTTTTTCTTAATGTGCTCAAAACGCAAGCAAATGAGGCGCATTATATTCTTGAGAGGGAGAATACTGAATATTTATTATCAAGAAAACAATTGTTTTTCTGGGAATGGGCACTTAGCCTTGCAGATAAAGAATTTAGTAGAAAAGATGCTATAGAAGCTCTAGGATTTCCTCCAAGAACAGTAGAGGCAATTACAAAGAAACTGCTAGGGATGAAATACTTACAGCGTCTTGGAGAAGGCAAAGCCACTAGATATAAAGTTATTATTTAAAAGTTTTAGTATGTTTTTCAAGATTTTTTTAAATCCAGTCTTATGCACAACTTTGTTTGCAATTTTACATTTTTATTCGATTAAAAATTGCATTTTAGCAATAAAAAACTTACTTATTGTAGGAAAATCTTGTGTTTGTTCTCATATAAAACTATTTATGGAGTGACAATGGTACATGTATTATACTTACATTTCTGATTCGAAAATTTATGCAGTTGTTTCTAAGAACCTGTTCATAATCTTTTGAGGAACAAAGCAGTGAAAGCAAGAACTACCATTTGCAAGCTGGTGTTGAGTTTACGCTCGCAATTTTTCCATAACCGTCTACATTTTTCCAACCAAGCAAAAGAACGCTCTACAACCCATCTTTTTGGCAATACAGCAAAGGTATGTAATTCACTGCGTTTTATTACCTCAACAGTTGCACCAATAGTTGCTTTTATTTGTGTTGCAAAATTCTCTCCCGTATAGCCTGCATCAACCAGTACATTTTTAACTCCCGAGAGGTTTTCTTTTGCATTTTCTACCATTCTCACAGCACTGCTACGGTCAGTTATCTCTGCTGTTGTTACATAAATTGCATGTGGCAAACCTTGCGTATCTACTGCAATATGGCGTTTTATTCCTGAAATCTTTTTGCCTGCATCGTAGCCTTTTTCTTCAGCAGTATCTGCATTTTTTACACTCTGTGCATCAATTATGCAGAAGCTGGTTTTTTCTTTCCGACCATTGTTTTGTCGGACTACGCCAACTATTTTTTTTTAACACCAGCTCCAGAACACTTTCTTTATTTGCATCTGGTTTTTCACTCCACTTCTTAAAATAGTCGTAACAATTGCGCCATTTTGGAAACTCTTTTGGTAGCATTCTCCACTGACAAACGCTTTTCAGAACGTATAACACTCCACAAAATACATCATACAAATCAAGTTTTCTTGGTTTTGTTTTTTTTCTACAGGACTCTAGATCTGGTAATATAATCTCAAATCTTTCCCGACTTATATTACTTGGGTATAAACTCCTCATATATCCTAACTTATATACATTATCTCTTAGTTTATTCCTTTCTTGAGATCATGTACAGGTTCTAACAAGATTGGTCAACAAATTCTATTGTTTAAAGGTGAGAAACAAAGTAATCATCCTTTCTAGTATTGCTTTTATTCTACTGTTTTTTATCAGCAGTGCATTTTTAAAAAAAGATCAGGCGGTTCATAGTGATAATGCAACTAGTAGCTTTTCAGTAAAAACTCAAGAATGTGCGCCGCAAAACCTCACTATATATTTAAATTTTTCTGGTACAGTAAATCCCTTACATAGAGCTAGCCTTGTCTCAAAAATAAGTGGTAAGATTATTGCTATTTATTTACCTGATGGTGAAAAGGTAAAAAGAGATGATGTAGTGTTAAAGATAGAAGATTATGACAGGATTGAGCAAGCTCAGAAAGCCAAAGCTTTATTAAAGCAGCGTGAAATTGAGTATGATTCCTCTCACAAACTGAATAAAAAAGGCTATGGAGCACAAATACAAGTAGAAGCAGCTTTTACTGCGTTACAAAGTGCAAAAGCTGACCTAAAAAGGCTAGAATTGGATTTAGAAAATACTGCAGTCACATCTCCTATAGATGGTTATATTGATAAAATCAATGCAAACGAAGGGGATTTTGTTAATGCTGGGCAAAAAATAGCTGACGTGGTTAATTTCGATCAAATTCTTGTAGTGTTATACGTTTCGGAAAATGAAGTAAATAAAATAGAGCTAGGCAGCACAGCTCAAATTAATTTGCTGGACGGAAAAGAATTGGCAGGAGAAGTAAGTTTTATTAGTAAAATTGCTGAGCCTAAAACTGGGTCTTATAGGGTAGAAGTAAAGGTAACTAATAATAAAATGATATCCTTGCAGGGATTAACTGCCAACGTCAGACTACCTTCAGGCGAAAGATTTGCATATAAAATTCCTTCTTCAGCCCTGAGCTTAAGTGACGAGGGTGCTCTTGGAATAAAGATTGTTGATGACAATAATTATGTAATATTTGTACCAATAGAAATTGTTGATCATGAGAGCGATGGGGTTTGGATAGTAGCAAATAACGAAGGTAAATCCATAAAGTTAATAGTATTGGGCCACCTATTTGTTAAGCCTGGTGATAAGGTTGAAGCCTAAGTCTTTCTCAATATACTCCTTGCGTAACAAACTTTTGGCAGCGTGTTGGAAAAACTTGCTTGACAAACTCCGCCAGCCCTCTTATCATAAAACTGAAGCTATTTATTTATCTTCTCTGTACAGATTAAATGACAAAAAAACTCACGTATCTGGCGTCTCATGTTTAATTTTTTGCACTATGTGCACCTTATGTCTTTATAAAATTTCTAGGTTTTTACCTAATATAAGCTGAAATGCGCTTATAAAGCATTTAAAACATTAAAAAACGCCAACTTAAAAAATGGATAGTGAATAACTAGCTACCCTAGGGTTTCTTTTGCCTTTTTTTCTGTTTAGTAAATTTCTTAACGTTTATAATTTAAATTAGTTGCGGTTTAAAAGCAGCTGAGTCATGGTTATTAAACGTTTAGAATAAAAAAACGCCATACTTGAAAGTATAATGTAAGTAACTAGCCAACCACGGGGCTTCTTTTGCCTTTTTTTTCGTTTGGTAAATTTCTTAATGTTTATGGCTAAAGATTGCACGAATGTTGCAATTACAAAAGCGTTTCTACTAGGAGGGTGTCATCCCAGTGCTTGACACTGGGATGACACCTCTGGGTACTGCCGTCATAAAGGAACCAGTGTCAGATAATTTCATGACACCTCTGGGCACTGGAATGACAAGAGGAGGGTACTTGGATGACAGGCGGCAATGTAACCTCATTAAAAACTTAATTTTAACCCAGCCAAGAGCACATAACCAGAGTTGTTATTTTCTATTTTAGGTTCTTTGGTACTAAATTTTACAATATCGAAATAGTATGAAGTACCTAAAAAAAGAGAATTTTCAAGGCTTAAAGCATATGATGTTAACTCGTTTGTACCTTCGCCTGCAATATCCCTACCACTACTAAAATATGTTAAGCTCGATTTGTAAGAATCAGAACGGTAAGCGATACCTGCATTTATATAATACGTATTATTTGTTTCAGGATTATGCTTCTCACCAGATTTACCGCCATTACCATACGAAAAAATGCAATCAAGATCGAACAATTTTAGCTTCAAACCAAAATTCCAGTGTAGTAATTGATTATGACACTGAAGATCGCTAGGATTTTTATTTGTACAGTCATTAAAATTTTCTCTTGCAAATTCACCAGTCAAAGCAGTAGTAAAACCTATATCATCTGACAAGCCGTTTTTATAGGAAAGGCCAGCAGCAATTAGATTGCTGTACTGTAAGTTATTTTTTCCTGGGACATAACTGAACCCGAGTTGAAAGTTATAGATTTCAGGGGAGATGTAGTTAATTGATGATTGTCTTAACCCTAGTTCTAGCACATTATAATCGCTATAAATGTTGGGTTTTACCCAAAAAGTCTTGTCTTTATCATATCCAGGGTCATTATCTTTGTTTTTGTTACCACGCAAATTTGCATAGTTTGTCCAATGACCATTTATTCCCCCAGCAGCTGCATAAATTTTTGAAGTGTTAATTAACATGCTCTGACTAACTAAACTTCTTTTACCATATTCAACTGATCCAAGTTCCTGGTTTTTTATGATAAAATACCATTCCTCCATGTCTAACTTTTCTATATCTAACGCTTTTAGGTTTGCAATACCAGAAACCCCTGCCTTAACATTAACCCCCATTTGAGTATTTGGATAAACTTGCTGTAAATAAAGAAAGCGCAAGTATGAATAACTTGAAGTTTTATCCTTAGCCTTAGCATTGAAAGAATCTCTGTTGAAGGCGTAGCCGAATCTCAAATCTATTTTTCCGTCTAGCTCTACATAAAATATTTCCTTATCCAAAATTGTTCTAGAGCTAGCACTATTCTGTGAAAATAATAACGAAAGCAGTGCTATCAGGTAGTACCTTAACTTCATAAATAAACTTAAATTTTTGTAAAAATTTAAGTTTAAACTCAATATAAATAAAAAACAACTTTTCAGAAGGTGCCGCTGGTAGATTTTGCTGCCTGTTTTTGAGCTATATTCCCATAAATTATTGATACACTTGGTAATTTTCGCTTTAATAACTGCTTATTAATGGCAGAATGTATACGATTAATTATTTTAGATGTACTTTTTACATCGCAGTTAATCAAAACAAAAAGCACTTTATTCTCATCAATATACCCTAGAAAATCATCACTACGGCAATTTTTATAAAAATGTTCTATGACAACTTTCAGTGCATCATTTGTCTCGCTACAGCTACTATTTAAGCCAATTATTCCTATAGCTGCATTAATTTGATGTTGAAAGGCGAAATTCAATATAACGTATAACTCTAGAATAGTGGACTCATTGCCCGGTATATCGAATAAGTCATGGTTTTTATATTTTTTACCCATTAGATATTCATCTCTAAAGATTCCTAATTTATGGGACAAACTGATATCACGTATTAACAGCTCATAATTTATTTTATTACTGGCAAATTGTGCAGTGCGGAAAACTTTTACTTTTGTCCTGATATCTTCTCCCTTAGCATCAATTAAGGAAAAATCTATCACTTTAGGTAGTATATCAAGTAAATCGTGTCCATTTTCGGTATACTCTAAATAATTCTTCACGTTGTCAGCTGCTCTTGCGCTTAAGATATTAATTAATGGCTTATTAAGCAAATTCTCCTCTTCATATTTTAACAAATCCCTTGCAACTTGATTGAGCCCCGCAATTAACACGGTTTTTTTCTTATTATCCTGACAAATAGATACCACAGCATCATCTTTCCTTCTTGCAGTTATGAAATCATCCATATTTTCATTTTATATGATACATCTATAAGTATAATAAAATTACATTAAAATTTACTTACTTATTAATATGCTTGATTAGATATAAGTAAAATGTCATATGGGATGGCTTTGTTAGCTGCTTTAGGTGGTAATAAATGGATAGTCAAGCAAAATTACATTTGTAACTTTGCTTGACTTGTCCGTTTTTTTTATGTCTTTATTACAATCATAACCTCTAGCTCTGAGTTATACCCCTTTATTACATTGTATTAGATGGAAGTAGAACAGGACCCAATTTTGCGTTTTGTTGTTCTGAAAGACTCCCTAAAAGATCTGTACCAGGTTTTAGCTGCTCAGCAAAATCAAGATTACTGCTTGGTCCTGAATCTTCCAATTGCACGATAGTGCCGCAAGCTTCTTCGTATGATGGTGGTTGTGCTTCTGAAAGATCTGCTGGCTGCTTAGGTCCATCGTATGGTGGTGCTGAAGGTTTTTTACCATAATCGCCTACTCCTGTTTCTTCTTGTTCTAACTTCTTCACATCTTCAGTATTAGTTGCTTTATCCATACATTTTGGTTTTTCTACAAAGTCTTGCATTTCTTTGTGTTTTGGTTCTTCTATATAGTTTTGCATTTCTTTTATAAAACTTTTCTCATAGTTCCTATTTACTAAGTAAGCTACACCTGCTATTATAAGCGTTAATGCCATAACAATGAAAGGTGAAACTGCTATATACCTAAAAACCGTTACTTCATGCATACTCATATGAGTGGGTGGGTTAATGGCTATTATTATTGGGAGAAAGAAGAATACAGAAGTAAGCATTAATATTATAGCAGTGATACCTAAACATCCTAATGCTACTTCTTTTAATAATCCTCCGTTTTTCTTTTTATTATTAAGCGTCAAACAGACGAAATCTGTCAAACCAGGAAGAAACTCCCAATTTAAGTTTTGAGTAATTTCTGATATAACTTTGTGAGAAGCGCTTTTGCAGTTATAACCGACCAAGTCACTGGTGCCTTTAGTGCCCGTTCGTAAGCGTGGTTTTGGGAGGAACGGTCAAATCATTGATGGAGTTTTTGTAGACTACCTCGGTTAGGAGATTGTACTATCAACCGTTCCAAGCTGAAGCGTTTCCCTATTACAAATTATACGAAGGAGTTGCCATGAAAAAAGCAAAAAGTAAATTAGAAATAGTGAATCCTGATGCAGCAGGGATTGATGTTGGTTCATCTGTACATTATGTATGTGTACCTGAAGGAAGAGATGAACAACGTATCCAAAAATTTGGCTGCTTCACTGAAGACCTTCATAATTTAGCACGGTGGTTGAAAAAATGTAAAGTTACAACTGTAGCTATGGAATCAACAGGAGTATACTGGATTCCTTTATTTCAAGTACTCGAATCATATGGGTTTGAAGTAAAACTGGTAAATGCGCGACATGTAAAAAATGTACCTGGAAGAAAGTCAGATGTTCAGGACTGTCAGTGGTTACAACAACTACACAGTTATGGACTACTTCATGGATCATTCAGACCCGATGATCAAATTTGTGTATTGCGTAGTTATGTGCGGCAACGTAAAAGTCTTACTGAAAGTGCATCTACACATGTTCTGCGTATGCAGAAGGCATTAATTCAAATGAATATACAGCTGCATAAAGTTATAAGAGATATTACTGGAGTAACTGGTATGAAAATTATCAAGGCTATAATCGAAGGCGAAAGGGATCCTGAGAAATTGGTTGAATTCAGGGATGCACGAATAAAAAATGATCAGTCTACTATTGCAAAAGCGTTAGCTGGTGACTATAGAGAGGAACACTTATTCACGCTAAAGCAAGAATTTGAACTATATAATATCTATCAAGAAAAAATAGCAGAATGTGATAGAAATATTGAGGCCTATTACAAAACGTTCGAAACAAAACCTGGCGAAAGTAAACAGTTGAGTAAGGAAAAGAATAAGCATAGAAAAAGTAAGCCAAACTTTGCTTTGCACGAGGAACTGCACCGGATAACTGGTATGGATTTTACTAAAGTTCCAGGGCTTGATGTACTAAGTGTACAGACCATAATTTCAGAAACTGGTATAAACCATAGTAAATGGTCAACAGAAAAACACTTCTCATCGTGGTTAGGACTCAGCCCTGCCAATAAAATTACAGGAGAAAAAGTGTTTAGCACAAGAACGCGTAAAGTCATTAATCGTGCTGCGAATGCATTTCGAATGGCTGCTAATTCTGTGGGAAATAGTAAAAGTGCATTAGGTGCATACTACAGGAAATTAAAAAAACGATTAGGAGCGCCAAAAGCAATAACAGCTACTGCAAGAAAGATAGCGTGCATATTTTATAGTATGCTCAAATACGGACAGGAATATGTAGAAAAAGGAATGGAATACTATGAAATACGCTATAAAGATAGAACTGTAAAAAATTTGATCAAAAGAGCAAAGGAACTTGGCTATCTCTTGGTAAAAAAAGATGAGTTAGTTCAAGGAGTTTCTTAGGAGATTTGGTTTAACAGAACACAATGTTCATTTTGGAAGCGATTTAAATTCAGAGCAAAAGGATTCAATACATGAACCGGAAAATTACATTTTAGTGTTTTACCCAGGTGTACTAACGTGGCACGAACATCGTCATTTGAACAGGTCTTGGGAAGAAAAACAGATCATATGTTTAATACGCTAAATACTTATATTTATATCTTCATATATTACATTAACATTCGGTAAAAATGTGTGTTTTTTGAAAAAAAAAGTTGCTTTTTGATATCAAAACAGGCATAACTAGAATAGTAGTGGGTAAACATAAGAAGTTTACTTTACGCTAGAATGAGCCAAATTGGCGATTTTATGTATGTTTTTATAGTGAGGTATGTAATGAGGTTTAGCAAGGAAAAGAGAGAAGCTTTTAATAAGTCATTTTATGAATTATTAGACAACTCGTTTAAGAATATTAATGAAAAAGATGAAAAAGGGGAAACGATACTACATAAGGCAGCAAGAATGTCGACAAGAAAAAAAGTAAGTTTTCTAGTCAAGAAAGGAGCGGAAGTCAATGCGAGAGATAACAAGGGTTTTACACCGTTACACTGGGGAGCATTAGCGAAACGTCTAGAAAACGTAAAAGAGCTGACAAGGTCAGGAGCGGAAATAAACGCTATAGAGTATGGTAGTAAACATACAGCACTACATCTTGCATGTATGGTAGGAGCAGAAAGTATAATAAAAGTGTTGGTGAAAGCAGGAGCGGCAATTAATCAACAGAGTAAATTTGGTTGTACACCAATGTATTGGCTAATGGACAATGAAAAGAATAAAGAGGTGAAGAAATTCCTGGAAAAGCAAGGAGGTGTAGTAAGAGATAGACCAGAGATATGCGATGAAATAGTGGAGTCGGTTGGAGAAATGGTAGATGTATGGAGTAGAAAATTTTTACCGAAGTTAAAAGGGAAGGTGGTAAGTTTAGAAGAAATAAGAAAAAGAGATGAGTCGCTAATAATAGAAGATTTTAACAACGTAATAAGCAGGGTGGTGGGCAAGATGAACACTATGATTAAAGAATTTGATGAAAGATAGATAGTTGAGGTATATTATGGTAAAGTTTAACAAAGAAACAAAAAATGCTTTTGATAAGTTACTGAAAGCAATATCAGAAGAAAACATAAAAGGAAAAGATTCAGGTGGTTGTACGGCATTGCACCGAGCAGCACAAGTGTCAAACCCAGAAGTAATAAAGTTATTAATAGAAAAAGGTGCAGGTATAAACGATAGAAACAATAGAGGCGAGACACCGTTGCACCTAGCAGCATTTTTAGGAAATAGAAAGAATGTGAAAGCACTGATAGAGAAAGGAGCCGAGGTAAATGCAAAGTCGAACAACAAAGCAGTACCACTACACTTAGCCTGTTTAGCAGGGAGGAAAGGAACAATAGAAGAGTTAATGAAGGCGGGAGGAGATCTTGATACAGTAGATAAATTTGGATGTAGTCCACTAAACTATGCGAAGATTTACCAGAAGGTAACGAATTTTCTAGAGAAAAGGGGAGTGAATATGAGAGATGTGGCGGTGATGTATGGAGAAGCAAACAAGGCAATAGAGGAGATAATGGAGAAACGAAACGTAAATGAATTACAACAGCAGGAGGTAGATTTAACAGATTAAACATATAGATTTATATCTTAATATAATATGCTGAAAAAATGTGTATATTTTGTAAAAAAAAACTTGCTTTTTATGCCAAAACAGCCCTAAGTGAAAAAGTAGCTAGTAAATAAACAAGATTTGCTAAGCGCTAAAGTGAGCCAAATTGGAGCCACTTTATATTGTATTAATAGCTGAGGAACTTATGGTAAAATTTAGTAAGAAAGAAAGAGAAGAATTTAATAAGTCGTGGAAAGAAGTATTAGATAACCCAATAGAAAATATTAATAAAAAAGACACAAAAGGAAGGACGATATTACATTATGCAGTAGGGATGCTAGATCCAAAAAAAGTGAGGTTATTAATCAAAAAAGGAGCAGATATAAATGTGGCGGATGCAGGGCAATATAGACCACTACACCTAGCAGTGATGGGCCAACGTCTAGAAAATACAAAAGAGCTGATAAAGGCAGAAGTCGATGTAAACGCAGTGGAACGAAATAGCAAATTTGCCCCGTTACACCTTGCCTGCATGGTAAGTGAAATAAAAATAGTAGAAGAGCTAGTAAAAGCAGGAGCGAATATAGAGCAAAAGGATAAATTTGGCAAAACCCCAATGGATTATGCGAGAAATAATAAAGAGATAAAAGAAGTGTTAGAGAACGTAAGAATCGCAAATAAACAGAGGGAGTTTATAGAAAGAATAAGGGTTGTATCGGAAAGTACGACAGCAGGTGTGATAGTAGCAAAGGAAGAGCTAGAAACTGTGGATGAGAAAGTGCTATAGCGTTTTAAAAATTCAGAAGGGCTGTGTTTGAAAAGGTGATCATATGGAAAAAAAAGTAGAAAAAGAGGTAAAATGCTTAGAGAAAAAACCACTAGCAGAACTGAAAAAAATATGGAAGAAGGTATTTGAGGAAGAAGCAC
This sequence comes from Wolbachia endosymbiont (group A) of Longitarsus flavicornis, assembly GCF_963931955.1. NCBI lineage: Bacteria > Pseudomonadati > Pseudomonadota > Alphaproteobacteria > Rickettsiales > Anaplasmataceae > Wolbachia > Wolbachia endosymbiont (group A) of Longitarsus flavicornis. Next base: position 59,127 of record NZ_OZ008337.1, read on the forward strand.
CTAGACACTCAAAGAAATACTTGATACCGAGGTTAGCATATAGGTTACAGGAGAAAGCGTATGGAGAAATATCAAGAAAAGGAGCAAAAAGACTAGAATACCTGGCAGATCGACTAGAGAAGGGAAAAAGAATAAGTAGCGATAAACTGCCAGTGGAGGGAACGGAGTTGATACTAGAAAGAGGTGAGGAAACGCATGCGGTATTGGTAACAGATACTGGTTTAATCTACCGAGAAGAGTTTTATACGTCATTATCAGCGGTAGCCGGAAAAATAATGGGAATGAGCTACAACGGTCCTTTATTATTTGGGATGCGTGATAAAAAGGTAAGTTGAGGGGGAGAAAATGCTAAAAGAGGTGAGGTGTGCGATATATACGAGAAAATCAAATGAAGATGGACTAGAACAAAAGTTTAATAGCTTGGACGCACAAAGGGTAGCATGTGAAAAATATATAAAAAGCCGAGAAGGGTGGGTAGCATTAGCCAAAAGGTATGATGATGGAGGCTATTCAGGAAAAAATTTAGAAAGACCAGCGATAAAGGGATTGTTTGAAGATGTAAAAGCCGGAGAAGTGGACTGTGTGGTAGTGTATACGCTAGATAGGTTATCAAGAGAAACAAAGGACTGCATAGAAGTAACGTCATTTTTTAGAAGGCACCGGATAAGTTTTGTAGCAGTGACGCAAATATTTGATAACAACACACCAATGGGAAAATTTGTACAAACAGTGTTATCAGGAGCGGCACAGCTAGAAAGAGAAATGATAGTAGAGAGAGTAAAAAATAAAATAGCAACATCGAAGGAAGAGGGTCTATGGATGGGAGGGAATGTGCCGCTAGGGTATGACGTAAAAGATAAAGAATTAATAATAAATGAAAAAGAAGCAAAAGTAATAAAGCATATATTTGAGAGGTATATGGAGCTGAAATCAATGGCAGAATTGGCAAGAGAGTTAAACAGAGAAGGATATCGAACGAAAGCAAAATCAGATATCTTTAAAAAGGCCACAGTGAGGAGAATAATAACAAATCCGATATATATGGGAAAAATCAGACATTATGAGAAGCAATATGAGGGAAAACATGAAGCGATAATAGAAGAAGAAAAATGGCAAAAAGCGCAAGAATTGATAAAGAATCAACCATATCGAAAAGTAAAATATGAGGAAGCGCTGCTAAAGGGGATAATAAAGTGCAAGAGCTGTGAAGTAAACATGACGCTGACCTATGCAAAAAAGGAAAATAAAAGGTATCGATACTACATATGCAATAACCATTTAAGAGGAAAAGATTGTGGATCAATAAATCGAACCGTAGTAGCAGGAGAAGTGGAAAAAGAAGTAATGAAGAGAGCGGAATGCTTATATGAAAATTGGGAAAAAGGGGCAAAAAAAGAAAAATGGGAAAATTTAAGTTTCAGAGAGCAGAAAGAAGCAGTGAAAAAATTAATAAAGGTAGTGTGGGTAAGAGAGGAAGGAGTAGAAGTATGTTCTGAATCAGAGGAGACATTTATAGCAATGAATTTGAAGAAGAAAGGAAACAAATGCACAGTAGTGGAACCAGAAGGAAAAACAAACAATGCGCTACTGAAAGCAGTGGTGAGAGCCCATCTTTGGAAACGTCAACTAGAGGAAGGAAAATATAGAAGTGTGAAGGAGCTGAGCGTTAAAATTAATATAGGTACAAGACGTATACAACAAATTTTAAGATTAAATTATTTAGCTCCAAAGATAAAAGAAGACATAGTAAATGGGAGGCAGCCAAGTAGTTTGAGGTTGGTTGATTTGAGAGAAATACCGATGCTGTGGAGTGAGCAATTGGAGAAATTTTATGATCTTAATTTATAAAAACAATAGGAGAAAAACATTATGAGAACACCGAAAAAAATATGGAAAGATATTGCTGAAAAGCTTAGAAATAAAAAAGGTACCACTACCGCAAAAGGAGCTGATATGGAGATGCCGGCAGATGTTGAGGAAGTTAAAGTTGAAATAAAAAAGCAAACCAATACAGTTGATAAAGCTACAGAGACTGACACTAAATTATGTAATATAAATAGTGAAGATCTTCAACCTATATGTGAAAGTAGCGAAAAAGCGCAAAATGATTCAGTAGAAACCACTGTAGAACCAACTTCCGTCGATAGAGCTGACAGCCCATCTCCCACTGAACCATGTTTTGATGCTACAGACAAAAAAGACAAACCGTTAACGCAACAAAGGCAAGCAATCCTGGCTGGTGTTGTTGGTGCAGCGTTATTGGTAAATTGTGCTGCATTGTATATCATGAAAATGCCTGTAGTAGCAGTGGTTGTGGGAATAGCTGGATTGGTGTGTCTGAGCTTTGCGTTGCATAATGTGCTGAAACCAAGTACGAAAATCGAAAAAGTAGAGGACATAGAACAACCAATTGTTGAGTCTCCTCTGAATCCAACGTAAAAGGTTATATTCAAAAAATCATAATCGTCAAAACGGGATGATTTATTTAGAAAAATCCTTAAATCATTAATTAAAGATTACCTTTCTCCACACTTCCGCCATTTCTCCTTAACTTGAGCTTATGGAGCTTTTTACCCTATTTATTAAGAATTTAATGAACTATCGAGAATAACAATAAAGAGCACGCCTAACATTATATAAACGAATACCATAATAAAAGCCCCTTAGCTAACCACATTAAAACCACTGCCCTTCTTGGCTTTTTTGATTGTTTCGTTTACTTCTGCCTTATTACAATACATAGTACGAATAAAAACTAATGCAAGCATAATTCTTCTAACTTTAGTATTTTTTAGAGAATTTATATTTTCTTTCCTTTTATACCCACTTTCCCTTAAATAGTTTACATGTTTACACAATGCCATCTACTTTATCCTTAAGAATGTTTTCACCTTTACATGTTCTATTCAAATTCTTGAGCAGAGCAAACCTTTCTCCTTACACAAAACCTCAAGCAGAACGGAGCCAAAACCCCATCACAATAAATGCAAAGAGCTTAGTAACTGGCCATGCGGCACTGGTTGCGCTTCACTTAACCTGCTACTTGGATCTGGCTGATCACCTGTAGCCTGAACATTTGGTTCTTGCTGATGGCTAGGTTGAGCACCAGATTCTTGTTGTTGATTGGCCTGATCATTAGTGACTTGAGCATCATTTACAAATCCAGGAAGCTCTGATGGATAAGTGATATCGCTTACAATAGTGTTCATTTCCTTTGCACTTTTATCATTACCACTTTTTGATGCTTTCGTCATTCCTAAAGAAAACGGAGCAGTAATGTTGATACCTTGTTCATGTAAAAGTTTACCTAAGAAACGTATTCTATCGAAGATTTCCTTTAGCTCTTCATTTTTTGGATTTGCAGCATAGTCCAATAAAATAGAAAGCTGACTTAGTAGAGCTTCATGCCCTGTACTATCAATACATTGAAAGTTAAGAATTAAGCTAAGAGTAGTTTCGCCAGATCTGTTTACAGTATTAATATCAGCCCCTTTTTCTATCAGAAATTCTACTATACTCCAGTCTATATTTTGAGAATCAAGAGCTAAGCGAAGAAGAGTATTGCCATCACTGTTTTGAGTGTTAACATCATCCCCTTGCCTTGTTAAAAACTCAACAATATTCACATTACCATGAGAAACAGCTAGGTGAAGAAGAGTATTGCCGTTCCCGTCTCGAGTATTAACATCAACCCCTTGCCTTGTTAAAAACTCAACAATATTCACATTACCATGAGAAACAGCTAGCTGAAGTTCGTGATATACGTTTCGAATGTTAACACCAGCTCCTTGTTCTATTAAAAGTCTAATAACATCCACATGACCATGAGAAGCAGCTAAGTAGAGAGGAGTATTGCCGTCCCTGTCTAGAGTATTAACATCAACCCCTTCTCTTATTAAAAACTCAACAACATTCACATGACCATGAGAAGCAGCTAGGTGAAGAGGAGTATTGCCATCTCTGTCTTGTTCTAAATCTCTATCCATAAAACCCGTCCTAATAAAAATATTATGTAAATTAGGTGTATAACATAAATTTAATAACAAGCAACACCTAAATTTGTATACTTGAAATAATTTTTAAAAGGAAAAACAACATCAAAATATTGAATTTTATTCTATAAACAACACTATAGAGACTAACTCTTTGGAAATACAATGAGTTTCTAAAATCAAACTTTCAAGAAAATATACCTTTCTTTAGCATCAACGAAAATTTATTTGTTTACTTTTTTAAAAACATAAAAATAGTACGTATACTTGCGAGAACACGTTGCGTAAAAACGTGGTTGTGAAAATAAAAGCTTGAAATTGTTACAACAAAGCTAAGCAAATTAGTTCATATATAAATGTGGTGAAAGTAGGCTAATATAGCTAGTTTTGCGATATAATAAAATTATTATATAGTAAAGTTCGAACGGTACACTTGGTAGACCATAAGATCCAAAAACGAACGATTCTCACCGCCCTTGGTTTTGAGCGCTGGAAATGGTTATTCTGCTTGAGATCTTAATAATATATTTTACTAAATTAATAGTAGTTTGCTTGCGTAAGAATTAATAAGCGTATGACAAAAACAAAATTTAAAATAAACAAAAGATCTTATATCGAGCCTGTTAAGAGGCTTTCATCAAAAACAACTCCAAACTAAAAATTTTCTAAAATAGTAATTGACAAAGTTTTAAAGGTAGAGCAATATGCCTAAGATATATTAAATCTTGTTAGGGAGGGTAAGTATGGATTACGAGAATGTACAGAGGGTATTACTAACATCTATCAAAGAAGATGATCCTCATAAAGGATTCAAGGAATTAGAAATTAAGAGATATTGTATTGCATATCAGACGTTATTGCGTGAATGGGACAGGACAATAATAACACCATTTATTAAGGAAATTTTAGAAAGCGGGGCCTGTTGGAAAATCGATGACGTCTTAGGTCATGTTGAGCTTGATAGGTATACACTAGGGAAAAAATTATTAACCTTAAAAACTAAAGATGGACAAAAATCTCTTCTTGATTCCTTTGATCGTTACAGAATTGCCTGCTGGTGTTGTTTTGAGGACGAGATAAGAGCTATTTTTGAAGAATTTAAATCAACATTAGGTAATAAACCTGTAGAGAATTTAGTTAAGGGATGTGATAAAGGAGCTTTAATGATCTACTGGTCACATGCTATGAATAACCAGGAACATCAGTTAGAATTAAATAATGAGCATCCATACGTTTACGCTTTTAAATGTGCAATGATAGAAAAGCATGTTGAAGCCTTAGAGTTTTTTTGGAATAAGTTACAGTCAATTGATTCTGTATCTCAACAGAGGAAAGAAGATTTGTTAATGGAAGTAGCATACAATAAGGGGCGTTTTTCTACTGATGATGTTGGTATGGTTGATTTTTGCATACGTCGTCTTGATGTTGACAGATACCATGAATTATTGAAAAGGGACTTTAAACAACATGGGTGTTATTATACTTTAAGTATATTAAGAAGAAACCATTCTTTCGAAAATGCCAGAAAGCTGTTTGAACATTTAAAGTCAGAAGATTTATCTCCTGAAGGTTATAGTACATCAATGTTTTCAGCATTAAACTCACTTGTTTCTCCACTAGATGATAGTTTTATTAAATCTGGTAGTGACATGCTCACCTCTATGTGGAATAGTCCTGGCTTTGAGGCTCATAGACAACACTATTTACATAATCTAAGCATAAGATTGTCATCTAGAGATTTAATTGTCCATCTTATCAAGGAAAACAAAGCTACTAAAGTAGTATCAGAAATTATCAATTCTCTTAGTCAGGAGCAAATGCAGTCTATTATGGAACTCAATAAGTCAGAGTATGAGGTGTTTATTAGAATTAGAAACAAACAATTAGATGGTAGAGGTGATAGTCAGTTACCAAGGTCGTTGTTGGATGTAGAAGCTGTACAGCAGGAAGTTACTGATATTAGAAGCAAAGTGTAGTGTTAGGATAAAGTTATTTAGTTACTTAAACTTAAACGAAAGCATGCAAAGAGTTTAAGTAAGAGTAAAAATTGTAAAAGGTTAAAATCAGGAGGTAGTTATGGTTAATAACAATCAACAGCAAGAAAAACCACAAGATTTCGAGTTAATTGAGTTGCTTTTGGGGAAAGTAGATTCTTCAACTTCTAATGCAGTAGATCAATCTTGTGAAGCAAGATATCAGTCATTGGTTGATCAAATACAATCCTATTTACATTCTAGTGAAAAACCTGGCTTTTTTCCTCATAGATTTTTAGGTTCTTTTTCCAGTGTATTAGATACTAAACTTAATGACAAGCTAGGTATAAAAAAATTGCACTTTCGTTTTGAGGGAGCAAGAACTTTAAAGGTTGTAGCAGAAACAGAATCCAAAATACATGTTTTTATTTTTACTGAAGATATAGAAGCTCAACACTCTAAGCCTTCAGATACCCATACTAGGAGCTTTGAATTCACCATAGGTGAGTGGAAGAATGTGATGGGTAGAGATTACACTCCATTGGACGAACGTAAGCTTCAAATTGATGTAATAAAAATCTTGAAAGATAAGTATGAGTTAGTAAAAAGCAAACCTAAATCAGACAAAGATGTTAAATCAAAGAAGTTATACTTATATCTGAAAAGTGATGGTGTGTTAGAGTATAAAGCTAAGAATGTATATGGTAATGTTAAAACAATTGAGATTAGTCGTGATCAACTAAAAGGCAAGGTTTTCGATGAAGTCAAGCAATTTCTAGGTAAGCAAGGTAAAGATCTTAGTGATGATGTGAGAAAGGAGTTATCAAGAATCACGTCAGCAAAGGGATATACTTTAAAGAGTGATGGAGAAGATGAAAAAATAAACATTAAGGTAGAAAGTAAAAAGAAGATTATAGATCAACCTATTGAGCCTACAGTAAAGTTTCAAGAAGTGACAAAAAAGTTAGGTAAGTCTGTTTATTTAGAAAGTTATATTGAAAAGCTAGCTAACCCAGGTGCAGAAATAGATCAAGTTCAGGATAATCTTAAAGAAATTCTAACTTACATAAAAGAAGTTCATACTAATTTAAATTTACAAAATAATGTTTATGGCATTAAAGCTCGCGAAGCTGATCAACATGGCTTTGTAGCAGGAGTATTTGATAATTTTCGATATCGTGATAATACCAAACTCTATCTGGAGCAATTTGCTGGTGGAGGTTACGCTGATATCGTTTTGCTTGTCCGTGGGCCTAATCGTGCTGTTGATTCAGTTCCAATTCTTATTGAACTCAAGGCTGGAACTGAAGGACAAGTTGATCCAAGTGATGCGCTGAGACAAGCTGAAGATTATATAAAAGGTTTTAGACCAAATAAGATGAGGATTTTAACCAATGCAGATAATGCTATTGCTGTTGGGTTAAATTTAGATAATGCGGAACCGTTTAAAACTGAAGTACAACCTATTAAACAACCACCAGCTCCTTTGATGGAGGAATTTGTAAAATTAGTTCACAGATGGAATAATCAACAAATTTCTGAAGAAGATTTTAAGCGAGAAATAGCAGGTTTATTATCAAGTGAATACCATACTTTTCCAGCAAATAAAGAAACAAAAGATCATTACTATTTCAGTCGAGACATATTAGGTCAATCAATTTTAATCAACAAGATTGGTCAAGATCAAAGTAACATTAAAAAATATATATACTCATATGATGAGTACCCGCTGAACTGGCCTCAGGGAACAGAATACACTTTATCTAAAAGCCCAGTTATGACATTAATACTTGTTCAAGGTAATGAAGGACAAGAAAAAACAGCATTCATTTTTCATATACGAGAGTCCAATACAAAGGAATTCTATGCTGATAAAAAAATTCCAGTGCTGAACATACCTGAAATAGGAAGAGTAGGCAATGTTATAGAAATTAAAATGAGTCTCAAAAAATATGAAACAGGGTTATCTTTTGAAGAACTTTTTGAAATAGAACAGATAAGCAAATATAAACCAAGTAGTGCAGATCAACAATTTGCAGGTAGTTTTTTTCAAGATACCTAATTCTGATGAATTAAAGGGAAAACTTGATCAAGCAATTACTTCTCAACATGCTTCTGACGGTGAGGTTTCATTGCAAGCATATAAAGCGTTGCTTACTGAAGTAGCAGATAAGATTTACCCTATTAAAGATTTGATTACTAATGAAGCAAGATTGCAAGCCATTCTTAATGGTTTATTTAGTAGTTACAGCGATTTAAAGCTACAGGAAACTTCTTCTAAGACTGTAATCATACCTGAATTTCAAGTAGGAGCAGGTGGTCGTGTAGATATGGTAATTCAAGGTATTGGTCCTTCACCTCAGGGTGCTAAAGAATACACTCCTGTAGCGCTGGAATTTAAGCTTATAGATAAAAACTTAGATGAAGAAGGAATGAAAAAAGAGGTTGATAAATTAACAAAAGAACAAAATATTAGATATGCTAAAGGGGCAGCACTGAAAACAATAACAGATGGTGACAAAATGTTTTTCATGGGCGTAGTTGTTAATGTAAAAGCTAAAGACAAAAATTCTTTAATATTAACAAGTGATGAACTTGTTCCTGCTTTAGTGGTTCATAGTTCTATTGACATAACTAAGAGAAAACATTTAGAAGGAATACAAGAGGTAACTCAGAAACTTAAAAACACTGGTATACAAGAGGAGAATTTACGTACATTAGAATCTGCAACAGCAGAACAAGATTATCATTATTGGCTGCAGCAACATGATATAGCTGATACTGCAAGAATAAAATATGGTTATGGAACTGACACATTATTTGAAATAGTGGGATCACCAGAACATATAGCTAGTCAATTGCAACAGTTTAAGAATAGTGTAACAACAGGAGGTGAAAGAAGGCCATTAACTTTAATTGTTAATTTAGATAATAATCATTGGGTTGCATTAGTCATCTCTCATCAAAATGAGCAGTATAATGGATACTATGTAGACTCGTTGGGTAATAATATTCCAGATAATATTCGTCAAGTTTTACAGCAGGCTCAAATTACCGTTAATGATGTTTCTGTTACTCAACAAAGAGATGGTTATAATTGCAGCTTATGGGCGTTGGAAAACGCTAGAGATATTAATGCTGTGTTACAGGGAAGTAGATCACGTAATATTCCTAATGAAATGCGCAACCGTTTGCAAGTTCGAGGAAGAGATGAGGATTATTTTATACGTATGAGAAAAGATATCTCAGAAAGATTGAGTACAGATCCAGAACGTATAGCTAACTTAGAAGCTGTACTTGCTGAAACACAACAACCTAGGAAGAAATTTGACCTAAATAGTTGTGTAGGAGGAGGTGGTAGAAGTATTAATCCTTGTTTATTTTCAAAGGGTGATGTAGAAAAGTTTAGCAAAGGAAGGATAGATGAAAATAATATAGATAAGATTATAGTTGATAGTGAAAAGTTCCTAACTTATGTTAAAAGTAGTCAAAATGAAGGGAAAAATGCTCAGCTAATAGAGTTCGTTGGAGATAAAAATATCGAAGGTAATCATAAGTACTTATTTGATAAGGTAGTTGAAGATCAAGGGTACGGACGTTATATTGAAAATGAACGTATTAAGAATTTGCACGGTGACGTTTCACAGCAAACTGGTAGTACAACAAAAAGCTCAAAGTTGAAAAGCAGGTTAATGAACGCTGCAGGTGGAATACAATTAATAAGAGGAATTCATGGAGCTATTGTATCTTGTAAAGATGGAACAGCAATAGATTGTGGATTAAATTTAGGTGGGATAGCATGGTCTTTTGCATCTCAACCAATTGAGAATGTAATGGTTAAAATTACTCCAAAAGTTGTAGCATCAGCTGAAAAAGTTGCAGAAAAAATTGTATCAGGCACTCTGGGTAAACAGACAAAATTTGCTATTCGGATTGCAGGTGTAAAGTTTGGAAGTACAATAGCAAAAGGTACGGCAGGAGCTATAGCTGGTGTTTTTGATGTTGTTGATATAGGTATGTCAGCAAGTAATCTTGTTGATTGTAAAAAAAGAGAGGATAGTGATAATCCATGTGGAGAAAAGGAGATAAGAGATAATATAGCATCTATATCCTTTTCTAGTGTATCATTTGTTTCTGGTGTTGCTCTTACAGCAGCAAGTATGCCGGTAGTTGGTATTGCAGTTGGGTTTGGGCTCATGGTAGGTTATGGAATTTATAGTGGTGTCAGCAATATCGTGGAGTACGAGAAAAAGTACGATACAACCCATGATGAAAATTGGCGTATTTTTTGGCATACATTTGCTTTTCAACCTATACCACAAGATGTACAACATCTTGCAGCAAGAAAGGAAATGGTTAATAGTCTAGCTAAAGGAGTTTGGAAAGCTTTAAATAATGACCCTAGTAATGTTGTTGCTTATGGTATTGGTCTTGGAAAAATAAACGGTAATACTCTTCGTCCAGATTATGCAACGATTATGATGAATAGGAAAAATGCCAATACACAAGATCTTTCGCGTGTTATACCTGATTATATTGAAGGTGCTAGCATGATTTGTTTGCCACACAGTACTAGTCAAGATTACGAAAAGGGTATTAAAAGCTCAGTTCCATCGGCTAAGTACTATTGTGATAATGCAATGGTTATTAGCCATGATAAGAGAGTAAATATGATGCAAAAGGACAAAACAATTATTTATGATTTAAGCAATGTGGACAGAGGTACCATCGTTGGAAGTAACGAGTGGAACAATAATTTTCTAATTGGCTCAGGTACAGCAAACATAACTGGTGGTAGTAATAAGGTAGTAAATAGGTTTGTTGTAAATAACGTTGACTTCTCAGGTAAAATTATTGGTGGAAGTAACTCTGTTAATATACTTGATTTGAGCCAATTGAAAGATACAGTTATAGGAGTGAATGTTAACTATCGTTTTAAGCCTAGTGCCTCTGGGTCATTAAAGGCAAGAGTAAATGGTCGTTGGCTAATCAATGATCAAATTGATAATAATGGCATTTTTAATTACTACTATGTTGGAAGAAAGAACAAGGTGGATGAGATTTCGTGCATGGGTTACTCTGAACACTTTACAGGAATCGATGATCGTGACGTTATCATAGATAGTAGTGGTGGTTCTAATAAAAATGAGAAAGATGTAGTTGAAAATTGTAAAAAAGTAATTATTTCGCCGTATACTACAGTTAAGGGTGGAAAGAGCAATTATACTTTTTACGTAAAAGCTGCAGACTACAAAGGTAAGGGTTTATATTCAGAAATTGATGTAGATGGAACAGGAACTGTAATTTTTCCGGAAATTGATTTATTAGGTGATTGTGATCAAATAACTTACTCTACAAATAGTAATACTTTATCTTTAAAAATAAATTTTGGTCAAAACAATCAATTTACTCTTGATGTAAAAAATTATGTCGAGCAAAGCAGTAATAAACCTCACTTTGCACTAATAGATAAAAATGGTAGTAATATTGTTCCTAAGATTGAAAGATCAGACTCATCAACTATAAAAATTACTTCATTTGAATTACATTCAGAACATTCCCTAGATAATTTTGACAATGTTGAAACTCATTACAAAAAGATTCTAAACGATAATAAGGATTATAAAGTTTTGAGCGTTATTAGAGACAAAATGCGAAGTCAAGGTAATAGTGTAGTTCAATATATGGTTTTTGGTTCTTCAGGAGATGATGTAATCAACTTTGATCAAGGCACTATCTTTGCAAGAGGGGGAAAGGGAAGTGACGTATATGTTATTACTGATGATATAAACAACAAAGAAGTTAAGATTGATAATAATTCAGATGATGAAAAAGTGGACACGTTATTTGTGCCAGAGGTTGAAAAAGATTTTTCAATCCAGCAATGTGATCTGTATTTAAAATATAATAATAGTAACATTCGAGTGAAAAACTACCTTCAAGATCCTAATTGTAGGCATCTTATAATTATGAATAAAAAAGGAGAAACTTTTATCCCTAATATACAGTCAATATCATGTTCTCCCTCTTCTTCGAGAAATGGTAAATTAGTTCCTTTTTTCCACGCTACACAAGCTCAAAACATGTTTGTGTTACCTAAAGATTTTCAAGATGATCATGTAGTGATAGATTCCCGTCTTGAAGATATTGAGCGATATAGAAACAAAGATCATCTTTTACTGATAAGGAATAACGAGGTTCCTTTTATAATAAAAGTAGAAAATTTTTATGATAATCGAAGTAAATGGAGAAACGTTAATTTTTTTCTGTGGAATGATGGTAATTTTTCCTCATATCTTGGTTTACAGCAAGAAGTTAATGGAATAATGGACTATCAAGATAAACTTAAGAGTGATTATGAGAAAACTGTAAAAGAATACACTATAGACTTCACTGAGTCTGTCGATATTACACATAATCAAAATGGTACTTTAAATTCGATAGAGGAAGATGAAAAGCGTATAGGAGTAATGATACTAAAGAATATTACTCCAGATCGGATTAGAGTTTCTGGTAGTAACACAGATTTGGTGTTTTCTGATGAAGTATCCAATCACACAATCAATATAAAGAATTGGAATAATTCTGAGTCTCATAGAATTTCTACGTTGGAGTTTGATCTAGGTTTAGAACCAATAACGCTCCGTAGATTAGATAGGTTTAGTTTATCTGAGGTAAGAAAAATACAAGCTTTAATTGATAAAGCTTCAGAAAATTACCAAAATAGAAGTAAATATACTCCTAAAGTAGAAAATGACTTTAAATGTTTAATATCAGTTAACGATTTTGAAAGAGGAAATAGAGATTTAGTACATCAGTGTCTTGATTTTCCTTCACTGCAAGACCGGGTTAGCTTTACAGAAAGTTCCTGTAGTTTAGAACAAATTGAGGAATTAAAAAATAAAACGCCAAGTAGTAATCAGATTTTAACATTGCTTGAAAAGTTAGAAAACAACCTTTTGCTGAATGGCTATGATTCAAACATAATAGATCAGTGCAATAAGTGGATGATCTCTTTAGGGTTGGGAGTATTGAAACCTTTGGTAAGTACAGCAGTTTATGAAGGTAAATGGGATGAAGTTAAAACTCTTCTTGATAAAACTGCTAAAAAAAGTAATGTTGATATTGAACATAAAAATCAGTGTTCACAGAACTGGACGCCTTTGCATTATGCTATTTACAACGGTAATGTAGAATTAAGCAAGAGTGTATTCAAAGCATTTTTAGAGAAGAAAGGTAATATTAATGTTTTAGAGAGTACTAGTTGCAACAGTGATAATTGGGCGCTTTTGCACTATGCTGTTTATTATGGTAATCCTGATATGGTTAGCTTTCTTATAGATAAAGGTGCTAATATTGAAATTAGAAGTAAGGAGGGTAAGACACCCCTGCATTTGGCTGTTGAAGAAGCAAAGCAAAACGTAATTAATCTTCTTCTTGATAGAGGTGCTGATATCGAGGCTAAAAACAACGATGGTAAAACACCTCTATATTTAGCCGCTTACAATAATGACTCAGGTGTAATTGAACTTCTTTGTAACAGGATCAAGACTAAAAGTAATGACGCATTTAAAATGATAAAACAGGTTGAATTTTTAAAGAAGGAAGTTGTTAACCAAGCAAATATTCCATCTAATGCAAAAAGATTGGTAGAGTCTTGTATAAGTAGTTTAAGAGATTCAATAAAAAATGCAGCCAAAAAGGTGCTAAAGGACGGTATGCTGCATAATCTTAGTGCTTCAACTATTGAACTTGTGGATAGGGTTTATAATTTCGATGAAAGATTGTTTGACGAAGCAATTAAGGAAGCTGTAAATGACGTATATTGGCAAGTAGATAAAAAAGAAATGTTAAAGTTTATACATAGTCATAATAACCCTGGTAAGAGTATCTCAGGTTATATGGCTGTGTTTGATAAAATGCCAAAGAACGATGGTACATTATTTGAGTTAGCTCGCTGTATTAAAAATACAATGGACTCCAGTAAATATTCTAGTGTCCGTTCAGAAAAAAGATCTAACCTTGAGAAACTAAAAAGTAGATTACCAGAATCAGTGAAGAATTTGGTATTTTCGTCTAAAGTGTGTTTTAAAGATGTTAGGATTAATGAGTACTTGTGTGCTACTGGATATGAATATGATTCAGATAGACGAAGGGTATCTACTTATACTTCAAAAGGAGGTGATGAATGTAGGTGGTTGATTGAACGTAGTGGAAATAATATTCATATAAAAAATGATTATTATGGTGAATATCTTTACTCTGCTGGTAATGATTTTAATTATGATTCAAATAGGCGTAGGGTATTTACTTGGATTCCAAAAAACAAAGTTTATAGTGGTTGGAAGATCGAACCTAGTGGTGATAAAGTTTATATAAAAGATAATTCTGGTGAGTTTTTGTACTCTGCCAATCTTGATGATGGGCATGATTATGAAAAAATCGCTTATGGTGAAAATTATGGTGCACTTGACTTATCGACGAAAGCACGTGGAGTATTTACTTGGATTTCAGGAAAAAGAGTTTATAGTGGTTGGCAGGTTGAAGATTGTAGTAGATCTAGAAAAAGAAGGGGTGTTACTAGCTTAGATGTGAGTATTGGCACTGGAGATAATAAAAACAATATCTCCTTACACGTAACTTTTCAACACAGTAATGCATCCAATGTAAGTACTAGTCTTGATTCGGATATAGCAGCAGCATCGGAGCAAACAGAATTTGACAATGAAAAAGTTACACCAAGTTACAGAAATCGTCGATTGCTTAGTATAGAAGTAACAAACAATACTACAAGGCCAGCTTATCTCAAATTAGAAGATGATAGTGATCAGCACACTATTGTAGAAGATGCTGAAAGTTCATTACAAGTAGTAGACTATAAGTCAATATTGACTGGAGAAAATAGTCAGCAAATAGCGAGTAGAGTATCTGCTATAGTTGAAGATGTTGAAAGGCACACCTTTTTAAATCAGTTAAAAAATAAGTTAGATTTAGGTAGTTATTTAAATAGTAGAGGGAGAAGCAATGCTGATCTCTATCCGGATTCTATGAGGAGAGATGTATGTAGTGAACTCAATGCAAGTGGGAGAAGAAATATTGTTCTAAGCGGAAACGATGTATGTGCAATTACTTCAGGTTATGAAACACTTGATATTGAAAACTTTCCTATTCAAGAAGTAGTGATTAATGATGATGTCAATGGAAAGAAAAGTTTAAAGAGAACATTAGATTTGCATCAGTTAGTGAAGCAAGTAGATAAGGATTTGAGTATAAAACCAGTACCAATAGTTATTAAAGACAAAAATGATTTATTAATTAAGTTATCTATATCAGCTACCAGCTTGCAGCAAGATGTAATAACAGTTAGGTTGAAAGATGCCCTTGTAAATAAGTGGTATAAAAAATTACAAATTATTTTTGATAATGCACCAATGGAAATAGATGATAGTTTAGGTTTAAAGTCTTCGTTCTTTATTTCTGATGAAAGAATTATTGTAGTCAGACCTCAAAACATAGAAGAAAAGAATAAACTAATTATATCTAAAAAAGCAGGGCAGTATACCTATCTTCATAATAAGTACGACTTGATAGTTACCAATGCCTTTAATGCTGATATAGAGGAAAGTGAGTTGTGTATTATACGTTTTAGAGATTTCTATAAAGAACCTAAAATGAAAACATTGTCTATAAAATTTAATGACAAAGAAATATTGTTAAGTGATGAAATGGATAAAATATATGATTCAAGCAGTATTGATAAATTAACGTATGTTAAGCCTATTATTGATTTACAAGAAAGTTCTGCATCTTTGGAAGTTAAAAACAGTGGAGACATAAATGCTCGGGGCAAGCTTGACAGAACACTGTTGCATCTTGCTTCCGAGGCGGGTGAATTTGATAAAGTTAAACTTCTTCTTGATAGAGGAGCTAATATTGAAATTCAAGATAAATTTGGGTACACACCAATATTTCTTGCTACTCAATCAGGTAAATGGAGCGTGGTAGAACTTCTTCTTGATAGAGGAGCTAATATTGATGCTCAAGATAAGGAAGGTAAAACGCTTTTACACTTTGCTGCGTCAGGGAATAATTTAGATATGGTTCAATTTCTTCTTAATAGAGGTGCTAATATTGAAGTTCAAGACAAGTTTGCTTGGACACCAATACTTTCTGCTGCTCAGTCAGGTAAATGGGATGTGGTAAAACTTCTTATTAGTAACGGTGCTAAATTTAATAATGAAATAACATATCAGGGAACACCTTTACATTTTGTTGTTCAAGAGGGTAACTTGGATATGATTAGATTTCTTCTTGATGAAGGCGCTGACATTGAATCTCAAGACAAAGATAATAAAAAGCCTTTACATCTTGCTGTTGATACGAACAGGTTGAGTGTAGTTAAACTCCTTCTTGATAGAGGCGCTAGTGTAAATGCTAAAGATGAGAATAATAAAACACCTTTAGACTTAGCTGCTAAAGGAGATATGATAGAACTTTTGAAGAGAGCACAGTTGAATCAAGGATTGTCAATCAATGCACGAGATGGCAATCTCAACAGAGTTAAAGGTCTTATCACCGGAGGTGCTAATTTAGAGACCAAAGATAATAATGATAATACTCCTCTACATAATGCTTGTAATAATGGTCACTTTAACGTAGCAAAATATCTTATCGAAAAGGGAGCTAGTTTAAAGGCTAAAAATAAAGACGATAAAACACCTTTAGAGTTGGCTGATCACAAGGGTTACATAAATATAGTAGAAATGATAAAGCAGATACAATCAGGATTAGATGAAGAATTGTTGTCTGCGGTGAAAAATGGTGATCCTAATAAAGTTGATGATCTTGTTAGCCATGGTGCTAGCTTGGAGGTGAAAGATAGCAATGGTAACACTCTTTTACATTATGCTTCTCAAAATGGTCATTTAAAAGTAGTAGAATATCTTATCGAAAAGGGAGCTAGCTTAAAGGCTAAAAATAAAGATGGTAACACACCTTTAGACTTGGCTGTTAAAGAAAATATAAAAGAATTTTTGAAAAAAGCACAGTCAGGTTTAAATAAAGAATTGTTGGCTGTAGTAAACGGTGATGATCTTAATAGAGTCAAGGCTCTTGTTAGCCAAGGTGCTAGTTTAGAAGCGAAAGATAATAGTGATAATACTCCTTTACATAACGCTTGTAATAATGGTCATGTGAAAGTAGTAGAATATCTTGTCGAAGAGGGAGCTAGCTTAAAGGTTAAAAATAAAGATGGTGAAACACCTTTGCATGTAGCTGCTCAACATGATAGTACACTTGAAGTAATTGAATTTATTTTGAACAGAGATCTTAGTGGTATTAATGATATAACTAATAACGGTAGAACACCTTTACATTTAGCTATACAAGGAAATAAACCAAGTACAGTCAAACTTCTTCTCAATAAAGGTGCTAATATTAACGCTAAAGACAAGGATGGTAAAACACCTTTGGATTTGGCTGTGCAAGAAGGTTATACAAATATAGTGGAGATGATAGAGCAAGTACAATCAGATTTAGATGAAGGATTGTTGACTGCAGTACAAGATGGTAATCTCAATGAAGCTGAAGGTCTTGTTAGTCGGAATGCTAATGTTAATACTACAGATATATACAGTTGGACACCACTACATTGGGCTGCATTTGAGGATCGTTTAGAAATTGCAAGGTTTTTGATAAAAAAAGGCGCTGATATTAATGCTGCAGATAAAGGCCCTTATGGTAAAAAGCCTGTGCATGTTGCTATTGAGAACAATAGTAAAGATATCATAGGGTTTCTTCTCAGCAAAGGAGTGAGTATTAATGATACTGACAAGCAAGGTTATACACCACTGCACTATGCTGCATGGAGAGGACGTTTAGAGATTGCTGAGCTTCTCGTTGATAAGGGAGCTAGTATCAATGCCGCAGACGCCTCTACTGCTGGTGAAAAACCTATACATGTTGCTGCTGAAAATAATAGTAAAAGTATTATAGAGTTTCTTATCAGCAAGGGGGTAAACGTTGATGAGGCTGATAAAAATGGTTGGGCACCTTTACACTATGCTGCTAAGTTTGATCAATTAGAGGTTGCAAAATTCTTGATAGAAAAAGGAGCTAATATCAATGCTGCAGATACTTCTACTATTGGTGAAAAACCTATACATGTTGCCGCTGAGAATAATAGTAAAAACATTATAGAGTTTCTTATTAGTGTCAAACAGACGAAATCTGTCAAACCAGGAAGAAACTCCCAATTTAAGTTTTGAGTAATTTCTGATATAACTTTGTGAGAAGCGCTTTTGCAGTTATAACCGACCAAGTCACTGGTGCCTTTAGTGCCCGTTCGTAAGCGTGGTTTTGGGAGGAACGGTCAAATCATTGATGGAGTTTTTGTAGACTACCTCGGTTAGGAGATTGTACTATCAACCGTTCCAAGCTGAAGCGTTTCCCTATTACAAATTATACGAAGGAGTTGCCATGAAAAAAGCAAAAAGTAAATTAGAAATAGTGAATCCTGATGCAGCAGGGATTAGACTTCTTTCAAAATTGTTAGAGGGAGTGTAAGATGAAGTATTTGAAAGCATGAAATATAAGGAAATAGAAAAGTTAGAAGGAGAAAAGTTTCGACGTTTAACAGGGGTAAAAAAAGCAACATTTGAGCGAATGGTAGAAATTCTAGAAGTGGAGGATAAAAGAAAAAAAGCTAGAAGTGGAAGAAAAAGTAAACTTTGCATAGAAGACAGGCTACTTATGGCACTGGAATATATAAGAGAATATCGTACATATTTTCATATTGGGCAAAGCTATGGCATGAGTGAAAGTAACAGTTTTAAAATAATAAGATAGGTAGAAGACATATTAATAAAACATCCAGATTTTGCATTACCAGGAAAAAAAGAGCTATTAAAGAGTGATGTAGAATATGAAGTTTTAGTAATAGACGGAACTGAAACGCCAGTAGAGAGACCAAAAAAAAGCAAAAGCCCTTCTACTCTGGAAAGAAAAAAAGGCATACTATAAAAACACAAATAGTAACAGAGAAGAAGAGTAAAAAAGTCATATGCACATCTTTCTCGAATGGTAGAAAACACGATTTTCGGATGTTTAGAGAATCAAAGGTAGCAATATTACCGGACACCAAAATCTTAGCTGATGCCGGCTACAGGGGAATGCAGAAGATACACAAAAATGTTGTATTACCGCACAGGAAAATGAAAAAGAATCCGTTAAGCAAAGAACAAAAAAAAGAGAACAGGGCACTTATGAGCCAAAGGGCAATTGTTGAAAACGTAATTGGCTTATTGAAAAGGTTTAAAATCATCTCGGACAGGTATAGAAACCGACGAAAACGTTTTGGTTTAAGGTTTAATTTGATTGCTGCAATTCACAATTTTGAGCTCCATACATGAATTTTGAAAGAAGTCTATTGATTTAGAGAAATCCGTATTTTTATATAATGAGTACCCACTTGCTTCTTCTACAAGGTCGGGTGCACAATCAACTGAAAGACCTGTGACAACATTCATGCTGACTAAAGGAAATCAAGGGCAGGATAAAGAGGTGTTTATTTTTCATATTAGAGAGGGAGGAAAAGGAGAGTTTAGTGAGAAAAAAATACCCATTAACCTAACAACAGTCAGTAAAATAACAGAAGTATGTATAAGTTTACAAGAGGAAAGAAAATCAGATTTTTTCGATGTAGAGAAGGTTAATAGATATAATTCCTTGAATGAGTATAGGCAGGGAAAAAGTTTTTTTGATGGAGAGTGGAAAAACATTCCTTATCCTGCTGGGTTAAAGGAAACATTTGATGAGGTATTGAAGTCTCAGCTTGCTTCTTCACAAGATCAATCTCAATCAATAGGCAAGTATAAGGAGTTATTTGGAAAATTAGGTGAGACAGTGCTACCTTTTAAGGTTCTAATAGAAAAGGAAGCGCATACTCAAGCTATATCTCACGGAGCATTTAGCCACTATAGTGATATAAAGCTAGGAGAACTACAAGAAAACAGGGCATTAGTATTAACTGAGTTTCAAACTGGAAGAGGAAAACGTATTGATATGCTGGTTCATGGTATCAAATTTGCAGATCAAGCTAGCAGCGCTAAAGAATACGATCCAGTAGGGTTAGAGCTTAAAGGACCAAGGGAAGGCAAGACAGCTGATGCGTTAAAAGATGAGGCAAACAAACAAATAGCCGATGAGTATAAGAAAGGTGTAACTTATAAGACGCTGACAGATGGAAAAAAAGTAGATTTTATAGGTGTTGTATTTGATAAAGGTGCGAATAATGCAGATTCCCTTATCTTAATGAGCAAAGATGCGTTTACTCCTGTTAAGGTAGTTCATAGTTCTATCTTTAGTATTAGTCAGCAGCAATGTTTTAAAGGAAGGAGAACACGTAGTATAGGAATACCTTGTATAGATTCATTCGATGAAGAAAAGATTACAGAGGAGGAAAAAAAACAACGTGTTAAAAAGTTGTTTGATATTGATAATGCTAAAGATTTAACTAATGAAATTATAGATATAGGTCGTGAGCAAGTGTTTGATATGATAGGCAATGCTGATAGGACTGATGTATATGTAAAAGTAAAAGATAACAATGGTAATGATAAAAAATTGATAATAGGTGATATTATAGAAATGAAGAATGCAGAAAGATATTTTGTAGATGATTATAGTGATGGTATTGAGATCTTAGTAAAAGTAGGCAGAGATAAGGATCGCGTTATAAAAGAAAAAATAAAAGGACAAAATATTGAGTATTATTTAAGCATCGATGGCTATGAAGTAAAATTCGATGATATAATTAAAAATTTTACTACAGATGCAGAAAGAGAGAAAATTCATAATAAATTACATCAACTATCAAATGATAAGCAGTTGTTAGAGAATAAAAAATACATTGAAGACATAGGTGATGTTCAAGATGTTGGAACTAATCAAGATTACAATGATATTGTAAAGGAAATTAAACAGAATTTATTAGCAAAAGGAGTTAGGGAAGATACTTTCGACAGGTTTAAAAGTCATTTTGATGATCTTGGTGAAAAAGTTTTTGCAGATTATATTAGTAATGTAGAAAGCAGCCTTAAAGAAAAAGGAATTGCATTTGATCGTGATAAATTTGATTCAACGAAAATAAAAGGAGCAAAAGGTGGAAAGTTTTTTTCCATGATGGCTATATATGACTTGCTTGATAGTATAGGTGATACAGCAACACTTGGACGACATAATAATGATGCTTTAAAGCAAGTATTTGGTATCAATGGTATACTAGATGCTATGGATGATGTTAGGACGAGTGTAAGTATTTCTCCTAGTAGTAAAGTAGGAAAACTGATTGGTAAAATACCAGGGCCTGCACGTCAAGCTTTTGTTAAGGTTATCAGTAATCCTGTAGTTCAAAGTATTACATTTGCAACCATTGCTTATCAATTTGGATACAGTATAAACGAAATAGCTCAAGGTAATCATCATCCATTAAATTATTATTGGACAGCTAGTAGTGGTGTAAAATTAACAAGCATGAGTATAAGGCCTGTAAGTGCAGGAGTTAGTTTCGCAGTAAAAAGTGTAAGTACTGCTACTAAGATTTTAAGAGGGTTATCTGCTGCAGGCAAAGTTTTAGGTAGGATGTCAGTATTTACTATGGTTCCTGATATTGTGTTTTCATTGCATCAATCCTTATACAGTAGAACAATGGAAGCGCAAGCAATAGCAGCACAAATTCCCATATCTAATATCGATCGTACTAAAATATTTTTTTCAAATTCCGAAAAAGTAATATACGAAGACTATATAAGGATAAAGGGTTATTTAAATACTGTGAAAAGCAATGCCATAAATTACCTTAATTCTGATCCTAATATAGCTGCAGTTGTGCAGTATGTTACTAGTATTGAAGAAAAATATAGTGAGATCATTCAAACCGTTGAAAAAAAACTTGCATGTATGGGAAGTGGGATCGGTTGCCAGGATCAGTGGGTATGTGGATTAGAAAAAAGATATGAGAGTATCTCTTTCAATAAGGTTAATACGACTTCTAATGTAAAAGATGATTTATCTTCATTAAATATATCTAGACCTCTCGACTTAGAATTTTATCAGCTGGATGACATAGGCGCTACAAGATTTAAGAGT
Organism: Wolbachia endosymbiont (group A) of Longitarsus flavicornis; assembly: GCF_963931955.1. Lineage (NCBI taxonomy): Bacteria > Pseudomonadati > Pseudomonadota > Alphaproteobacteria > Rickettsiales > Anaplasmataceae > Wolbachia > Wolbachia endosymbiont (group A) of Longitarsus flavicornis. The sequence continues at coordinate 81,238 of NZ_OZ008337.1, forward strand.
ACTAAAAAATATGAAGAGTTTCTTGCAAAACAAGAAAAGAAAAAAGTTTATTTGATTAGTAAAGAGGCAAAATATCTTCCCCATATAACTCAAGACGAGTACAATAGCGGGCTGAGAGTCGTAATGGTCCCATCAGGACATTTAATACCACAACATCAATGTAGTGGCATAATTAATGAACAACGTATATTCCGGCCCTACGCTTTGGATAAGGTATATATGCCTTGCAATGCTGGCAAAACCTATAGAAATTGTCAAGAGAGCTTTACCCTCTCAGGTGAACCTTTTATTTTTACTAGTCCAACAAGAAAAGATCCTAGTAATACAAAAAAGCAAACCTTTCCTAAAGGATCAGTATTATATATTTCAGGACCAAAAACATTAACAGCAGCTGCAAATTACCCAGCAGTAATGTATATTCCAGATGGTAATGTAAATTATGTTGGTTCAAAAAACAAGGAAACTATCTTTGTTATTGGCAATTCTATATCTGGTACCCTCGAAGGTGGAGTAGGAAAAGAAAATACTGTAGTAATGAATGTTAAAGCTAATAATATCGTTGCTGATTTATATAGTGGAACTATACACTATGGTAATAGCAATAACATAGCATTGGTTAACACACATAACTACGTATCTAATTCTGACAACAGGCAAAATATTACTACTAACTGCAAGACGACTTTAATTAATGTAAAAAACGCAGAAATTTGGCAAAATTCATTTAACTGCACAGATAAAGATTATGAGGTTAGAGTGGTCAACAAAGAAAATGTACATCACAGAGGATTGAAGCAAACAGTATTTATTATTAATAAAAACAGTGATAGTGCTAGGATAGTAAGTGATTTAGGCAGTACAGGAAAAATAAAGGGAAATATTGACGTAATAAGTGTTCAAGTTGCTAATATCACACAGTGGGGAATAAGTGAAGATATAGAAAAGGTCGGCTATAGCTTAGATCTTTTAGCTAATAATACACAAAGTATTGTTTCAAGTACTAAAATCGATGATTTTAAAAATCTAATAATTCAAGTAAACTGTAGTGGAGTGACAGAATCTGTTGCAATACAAGACAAGTCTTTGTTTGATACGGCGGAGGATATTAGGTATCAAAAGTTGAAAAATTCAGGCAATGATATTAGTGGAGAAGTCATACAAAATAGTGAAAAAAAGTTAAAAGCATTTATACAAGCAAGCATTATAGATCAAGAATTATTTGATACTTATCAAATTGCAAAAGGTATTGCTGATAACAATAATTTTGACATACCAGTATCTCAAATAGAAGTCATTAAAAATCACATGGGAATACCTAGTGAAAAAGTGATAATTGCTTGCATGTACTCAGGTCAAGTCATTGTTGATTTTAGCTATAATAATTCTGACGTTACAAGTAGTTATCAAAAATATCAGGATAATAGAGGAAGCTATGATTATGCTCACTATATGATACTATGTAATTACTATCAAGACGTCACTGTGGAGGGGAGAGAAGGACAACATCAGTATATTATCAAACTACCAGATACATTAAATAGCGAAGTTTCATCGTCGCCGATAAGGATCAATCTAAAAATAAAAAACAAAGCAGCACCTTATCAAAGTATGTCTTACAATATTATTGACTTTGCTGAGTTGAATGTAACAGATGTTGATAGTATAAGCATACAGAAAGGTAAAAGGAGTTATACAAATGAATGTTATAACCAATCGATCTCTGACCTTACAGAGGATAGCTTAGAGATAAAAGATATTACAGTACTTGGTAGTGAAGGTACTAGATGGTCTTTATCCGTTGGTTTAGTTGATTATTTTCAAAGTCCAGAGCATCAGCAAATTGTATTACAAATGAACAATAAGCTTTATAAAATTGACAGTACAAATTTAAAGCTTGAGCATGTAGAGATGGATCCTAACTCTTTCAGATACTATCAGCCAGATGAACAAGGATTACAGATTTATCATAATCAACCTATTGACAAGAATGAGGTTGGGTTGGTTGATTTTAGAGATAAGTCTATATTGGGTTTTGATATGGAGATTGCTGATGATAGTTTAGTGCTATCATATGGAAATAGTACCATTGCAAAAGTGGAGAATTGGAGTAATTATCAGCCTGCAAGAGAAATGATGTTCGCTTTTAATGATACAATGGTTTCTAATCTGAAGTGCATAGTCTCCGCTTGTAATTCAGAAGGTATTATAGTGGAATTTAATCAGAAGAAAGTAATTTTATTAAAGGAGGAAATGTTTGATGCTATAGTACAAAATGGTACCAATGAAGCTAATGATTTAATTAGAAAAATTGAAACTATTGAAGGTAAAAGTGGATTAATACCTTTATACGTTGCTATTCAAGCAGGTAGATTGGACATAGTAGAAATTCTTTTTGAGAGAAAGCATTTTAGTGTTAAAGATAAAGACATCCATCCCCTGCACTGGGCTGCTCAGCAAGGCAATTTGAATATAGCTAGGTTTCTTGTGGATAAAGGTGCTGATATTGGAGTTAAAGATAATGATGGTAGAACACCTCTGCGTGTAGCCGCTTATAGTGGTAACCTAGATATGGTCAAATTTTTTCTTGATAGGAACATGAGTATTGAGGTTAAAAATAATGATCCATATAAGATGATGGGAGTAGTTGAGGGCGTAAAGAACGAAATTATTAACCAAGCAGATACTGCACCTAATGTAAAAAGATGGGCAGAGTTTTTTGTAGAGAAGTTAAGATATTCAATAAAAAGTGTAGCAAAAGAGAAGCTAAAGGATGGCATGTTGCATAATAGGTATAGTTCAGTTAATGAACTTGCTAATGAAATTTATAAATCAGATGGAAAGCTGTTTGATGATATAATTAAAGGAGTTATAAATGATGTGTATGGGAGAGTAGATACGAAAGAAACATTAAGTTATGTACGCAGTCATAATAATGCTGGTCAGCGTATATCAGGTTATGTAGCTGTGTTTGATGCAATGCAAAGAAATGATGATTTAAATAATAGTGCAATATTTAAGTTAGCTTACTCTATTAAAGAGGCAATGAGTTTTGATAAATATTCTAGTCTCGATTCAGGAAGAAAATCTGAGCTTGAAAGGTTAAAAAATAAATTGCCGGAATCGGTAAGAAATGCGGTGTTTTCGTCAAAAGTGTGTATTAAAAACATTTATCAAAATGAATATTTATATGCTGCTAATAGTTGTTTTAATTATGACAGCAATAGAAGAAGAGTATTTACTTGGATTTCAAAGGGTGCATTAACCGATAAATTTAAGTGGAAGATCAAGCTTGATGGTGACAACTTTAATATAGTGAATGCTGAATTTAATGAAAATTTATATGCTGCTAGTGATTATTTCAATTATGACAACGACAGGAGAATGGTATTTACTTGGGTTTCAGGTGGAGGAGTTGCACGAGATGTGTGGATGATTAAACCTGATGGTAACAACTGTTCTATAATGAATGTTAAGCTTAAAGAACATTTATATGCTGCTGATTATGCTAAATATGACAATGATAGGCGTAGAGTATTTACTTGGATTCCAGGAGGTCAGGTTTCACAAGGGATGTGGATGATTGAAGATTGTGGATCTACTTTAAGAAAAGTGAGAAATGCAGATGCTAGTTCTAATTTAATAGTTTCAAGGCAAGTACAATTGGATTACGCATTGTTGAATGCCACAAAAATTGGCAATATTAGTGAAGTAACAGGCCTTGTTAATCAAGGAGCTAATGTTAATACTGAAGACAGAGATGGTAATACTCCTGCACGCAATGCTGTATTAAAAGGTCACTTTGGCATAATTAAGTACCTTGTTGAAAAGGGTGTTAGTTTAAAGGCTGAAGATCATTATTGTGGTCCCCCTACATGTAATGCCGCTCATAGTGGTCATTTAAATATACTAAAGTACCTTATTAGCAAATGTGTTGATATTAATGATACTGATAAAAATGGTTGGACACCGCTACATTTTGCTGCATGGAGAGGCTACTTAGAAGTTGCTAACTTTTTAATAGAAAAGGGTGCTGATATTAACGCTGAGAACATTTTTGGCAGAAAACCTATACACATTGCCGCTGAAAACAATAACAAAGACATTATAGATTTTTTTCTCAGCAAAGGAATGAGCATTGATGATACTGGTAGAGATGGTCGGACGTTACTATACTTGGCCTCTCGGAATGGTCACTTGGATTTAGTAAGGTACCTCGTAGATAAGGGGCTGACATTTACACTCAAGACAAAGGCGGTAAAACATTGCTGGATATTGCTACTGATCAAAAACACAATAATATTGTAGAGTATTTAAAACAAGTGCAATTAGATAAAGAATTATTGATTGCAGTACAATATGGAAATCTTAGCAAAGTTGAAGATCTTGTAAGTCAAGGAGCTAGCTTAAGTGCTAAGTATAGCGATGGCCGAACTCTTATGCATTGTGCTGCTTATGGGGGCGAGCTAAATGTAGTAAAATATCTTGTGGTAGGTGAAAAAAGTAGTTTAAAAATTAAAGATAATAGTGGTAGAATTCCCCTTCACTATGCTGCTTACAATGGTAAACTAGATATAGTAAAATATTTTATAGACGAAGAAAAAATTGATGTTAATATTAAAGATCATGGTGGCTGGGCGCCTCTATATTATGCTTCTTGTGGTGGTTATTCTAATGTAATAAACTACCTTGGTAAAATACATAATTCAGATTTGATAAGTAACTTACAAGAAAATTCTACGTCTTTAGAAATCCCAAATAGTAATAACATTGAGGTTCAAGACAAACTTGGTAGAACACCCTTACATCTTGCTGCCAAAGCAGGTGATCTGAGCAAAATAAACCTTCTTTGTGATGATTATAATGCTAATATTGAAGCTCAAGACAATTTTGGTTATACACCAATTTTTTTCGCTACTCAATCAGGAAAATTGAATGTAGTGAGTCTTGTTCTTTATTATGGTGCTAATATTAATGCTCAAGATATGTATGGTTCTACGCCTTTACACTATGCTGCTCAAGAAGGTAACTTAGGTATGATTCAGCTTCTTCTTAGTAGATGTGCTAGGATTGAGCTTCTAGATAGGAATAATTGGACACCTATACTTTTTGCTGCTCGAGAAAGTAAATGGAGTGCAGTAGAACTTCTCGTTAGTAAGGGTGCTAAATTTAATAATGAAATAACGTATCAGGGAACACCTTTACATTTTGCTGTTCAAGAGGGTAATTTGGGTATGGTTAAATTTCTTATTGATCAAGGTGCTAATATTGAGTCTCAAGACGACTATAATAAAAAACCTTTGCATCTTGCTGTTAGGGTGAACAGATTGGATATAGTAAAATTTCTTCTTGATAAGCACGCTAACATTGAGGCTAGAGACATGGATGGTGATATACCTTTAGAATTGGCTATTCAAAGTGGTTACAAAGATATAGAGGAAGTTTTAAGGCAAGCACAATTAGATCTAGATAAAGAATTATTGAATGCTGCAAAAAGCGGAGACCTTGATAAAGTTAAAGAATGTATCAAACGGGGTGCTTATATTAATACTAAGAGTAATAATGGAAGGACTTCTTTACACTGGGCTGCATTTGAAGGTTGCTTACCCGGAGTAGAGTATCTTATAAAGGAAGTTGCTGACATTAATGCTAAGGATAACACTAGTAGGACTCCTCTACACTATGCTGCTAGAAATGGTCATTTAGATGTAGTAAAATACCTTATAGAAGAAGGTGCTGATTTTGAAGTTAAAGACAAGGATGATAAAACACCGTTGGATCTTGCTTCTTGGAAAAAACATAATGATGTTGTAAAATATTTAGAGAAAATCAAAGAAGAAAGAGACAAAACTGTTCAACGCAAACGCCGTCATCACCATGGAGATCATGCTCGTCATCATATGTCAAGAAAACCTCTTGCTATAGATTCAAGTAATCAACCTGAGATAGCAGCAAGTGGTAGTACAAGACCATCTTCATGGATAAATGATTTATTTGGTTGGGTAAAGAGCTCTATAGGTGGATTGTTAAGTTCTAAACCTGTGGGAATATCAAGCACTAAGGATTCAATCTCACAAGTTGATGGGCAATTTGCCAAAGCTTCGGTAAGTAATAGTAGTCCAACAAGTACCACACTATCATCTGATGGTACAGATAAAAAACAAGAAAGTAATTATTTTACAAGTGGGGGTTTTTCCCGAGATAATATTGATTATGTAAATGCAAATATAAAACAAATGCGTGAAAGGCAAACACCTGTTAAATTTAAACCTAGTGGCGGAAATACAATACTAGAAATGGGAGATCACTATCTATCACATGTTGATTTTAATGGTACAATAATGTTACTTGATTTATTAATTAGAAAAGTTACAGGTCAGAAGTATATTTCTACAGTAGATCAGTCTATATCCCCACTAGAAGCACAGGGCTATGCATTAAATATTACAAAGGAATTTGAGAAAGTAGTAGAGCAAGCTGGATTAAAAAGTGGTGTATCAATGTACCGGTTAAATATTGATTTTGTGGAAATACAGAAAGAAGTTACAGGAAAAATTATGAGTGGTAAATTTAATGAGATTTCAGGGATTTTAAGCTCATATGTAGAGAAAGCATGTCTTGGTGAAGAAGCTGGTAAATTAAGTCCGAAAAAATTTGAAAAGTTTATAGCTCAATTTGATAAGGGTCTGCTAAATCAATCAATAGAGCAGATATTACACAACAGAGATGGTAGATTAGAAGTTGATGATGCAAAGCAAATGAGTTTAGAGCCTCAAAGTTATTTAAGTAATGCTTCAGTTCACAGCCATTCAGAAGTATCAACTTGTCTTTCTGAGATAGGAGTAACCAAGCTTGGAGGTAATCTCAATAGGTAGGTTATAGGTGGAGCTATAATATGCCAAGTAGTGGAAAATTTAAAGTGAAGGTGGCAAAATTAGCCAAAATAATTAGAGATACCAGACCAAGTTTGATGGTCCTAATACTAAAATGGATGAAGTAGACATTAAATGCTAAGTGGTTAATATGTTTTCCATATTGAACTTACAGCACGTAGCTTTGATGTAGAAGTTTGGGTAACGTTATGATAGTAATTTATATAATTCTATGTGCAATCTTTATAGCCATTTTAGACAGTTCACTAGATTCTTAATTAGGGGATATGTCTAACTTAGAGAAGGTTTTCATAAATGTTAAAGTGAATAAGTAGGAATATTATGTTTTTTCTTTGAGTTGTGAAATTTCAGAATGAGAGAGACCGGTAATTTGAGCTATAACATCTATAGAGACACCGGCCTTAAGTGAATTTTTTGCAACTTCAATTTTACCTTCAATTTTACCTTTTTCATGGCCGATTAGGATGCCTTTTTCAGTAGCATCATCAAGGCGTTGTTCCCAAATAGCAGCTTCTTTCTGTACACTCAATACTCTTTCTTCGTATGCTGCAAGATCCTCTTCTTCCCAACTAAACTTGTCTAATTCATCATATGCTAGCTTTATTATTGGAGATTTTTCTGCAATATCTTTTAGGTCTTCATCTGTAGTATCCTCTGCATACCGAAAAAAGAAACACCACCTTTCTACTGTACTCTCTAGTTGCTCTACTCTGTTCTTTGTAAATTTAGGCAACTCAATAAAGATGAATTGAAAATCTTTTAAGTAATGTCCGTTAGTCTTTATATCACGTATATTGTGAGTGGAAATATACTCAACCTCTGTAGGAAATAGCGTACTGTTGGAAATAGCGATAAAGAAGACTTTCTTAAAATCAATATAATTTCCTGATTGTCTTGAGTAAGCTTTAGAAGCATAAAGTTGGGCACGTTTTTCAAAGCCCTTGTCACGAGCGAGCTGCATCTCCGCAATATATCTATTCCCGAAAGAATCCTTACAGAGAACATCAACAATACTCTGTTTATCAGAAGCAATCTCAGGATCCATAATAGTGCTAAGAAACTTAACATCTTGAATTGTGTTAACACCAGTAAACCCTAAGATGTCATTTAAAAAGTGGATAAGAATATTCTTGTTTTTCTCAGTGCCAAACACCCGTTTAAAGGGCAAATCGTATTTAGGGTCGAGGAACTTAGAAAGAGCCATAAAATTAACCTAAAAAGCATTAATAATTATACACAATTCTGAAGAAATATTCAACGTTTTTATTTTTAGGTAAGATTCAAGAGTGTTGATGAAAAAAACGACCTTCAGAGGTGAGCTTAGAATGGTACTTTAAGCCTTGAACATGTATCTTTGCATCTTTTTATAACCACCTCTATAAACACCCTTAAAAGCCCAGCAAATGGATGCAATGAATTTGGAGCTGTAGAAGACATCAAAGATACGCTTTTTGGTGTGGGAGCCTAATAAAAATACGAGCGTAAAAACTCAATTACGATTTACTTAACATCGTGAGCCCACACCTTTACATTATAAAGAACTCAAAACTCAATATCAACATATTTCAGTAGAAAATTTATCATATCCTGTGAGTATGGGCGAAAAAAAGAAGGTTACAATATATACGGATGGAGCTTGCTCTGGAAACCCTGGTCCAGGAGGCTGGGCTGCTGTAGTTATGTATGAAAATAAAAGTGTCTTTATCAAGAAACGTATTTCTGGAGGTGAAGAAAACACAACGAACAACAAGATGGAATTAAAGGCTGTAATTAACGGGCTAAAGATGTTAAAAATTTCTTGTGAGGTTATTTTACATACAGACAGTCTTTATGTAAAACAAGGTATAACAGAATGGATCAGCAAGTGGAAGACAAACGGTTGGAGAACAGCAACTAAAAAACCAGTAAAAAACATGGAATTGTGGAAGGAATTAGATGAAGCTGCCTTGCGGCATGATGTTAATTGGAAGTGGGTTAGAGCTCACAATGGTAAACGAGGAGGCAGATAAGCTTGCCAGAAAGGAAACTAAAAAGCTGAAATACAAAAACTACCAAAGCTGCAGCGAGTACAAGGCAAATAGAAATTAATGTTTTTATTCAGATACAAATTTGTGTAAGCGCTTACAATGAGGTATACATGGTTGTTTCCGTGAAAGAAGTGATCGTTAGCAGCTGTAATGATAGCAAAGCATATTAATCCTGTAAGATACAAAATAGCACAAAAGGTAAGAAGCTGGAGGTTAAAGCGAGGATATACCCTGAAAGCTTTAGCAGATAAAACAGGCATAAACTACTATACGCTGCTAAGATATGAACAAGGGGTACAAGGTATTCCAACTGAAGACTTAAAAAGACTAGCGGACGCATTCTCAATTAAGGCTGGAGCTCTATTTCCTAGACAAAAAGTACTAAGAGAAAACTGTTGTTTTGATAAAGCCAAGGAACAAGCAATATACAATCTCACGGCACAAACAAGAACGCGAGAATCACGCAAGGCAATTTATGCATTGACCCAATCTGTCCGAGCTCAGAAGGAAAGTAATGTAAAAGAGGCAAGGGTAAGAATAGCACAAAATCTACTTAAAGCAGGGTTTTCTATTGACATTATCTACCAAGCGACTGGTTTATTAGCTGATGAATACGACGACAAAGAGAAAAAAATACCTAAGCGTCAAAACGAAGGAGAAGAGATAAAAAATTGGAGGATAGTACGAGGATATGCTCAAGAATATTTAGCAGAAAATCTCGGTGTATCACGTTCGAAAATACACAACTGTGAACAAGGGAACGTTATCATTTTAGGTGAAACGTTATGGGGAATAGCAGTAGAATTATCAAAGGATGTTGACGATCTTATAACTAAACCAACGAAAGAAGATTATTATGAAGATAGTGAAGGAGAAAATGAGCGATTAAGTTTGGCGAGAGAGTGTCAAAAAATTGACGATCAAGAATCACTAGACGAACTGGGTATATGGGTAGAATTTTTATCCCAAAGAAGGCAAATTTACAAAGAAAAGATTAGACTTCTTTCAAAATTCATGTATGGAGCTCAAAATTGTGAATTGCAGCAATCAAATTAAACCTTAAACCAAAACGTTTTCGTCGGTTTCTATACCTGTCCGAGATGATTTTAAACCTTTTCAATAAGCCAATTACGTTTTCAACAATTGCCCTTTGGCTCATAAGTGCCCTGTTCTCTTTTTTTTGTTCTTTGCTTAACGGATTCTTTTTCATTTTCCTGTGCGGTAATACAACATTTTTGTGTATCTTCTGCATTCCCCTGTAGCCGGCATCAGCTAAGATTTTGGTGTCCGGTAATATTGCTACCTTTGATTCTCTAAACATCCGAAAATCGTGTTTTCTACCATTCGAGAAAGATGTGCATATGACTTTTTTACTCTTCTTCTCTGTTACTATTTGTGTTTTTATAGTATGCCTTTTTTTCTTTCCAGAGTAGAAGGGCTTTTGCTTTTTTTTGGTCTCTCTACTGGCGTTTCAGTTCCGTCTATTACTAAAACTTCATATTCTACATCACTCTTTAATAGCTCTTTTTTTCCTGGTAATGCAAAATCTGGATGTTTTATTAATATGTCTTCTACCTATCTTATTATTTTAAAACTGTTACTTTCACTCATGCCATAGCTTTGCCCAATATGAAAATATGTACGATATTCTCTTATATATTCCAGTGCCATAAGTAGCCTGTCTTCTATGCAAAGTTTACTTTTTCTTCCACTTCTAGCTTTTTTTCTTTTATCCTCCACTTCTAGAATTTCTACCATTCGCTCAAATGTTGCTTTTTTTACCCCTGTTAAACGTCGAAACTTTTCTCCTTCTAACTTTTCTATTTCCTTATATTTCATGCTTTCAAATACTTCATCTTACACTCCCTCTAACAATTTTGAAAGAAGTCTATTGTTTCCCCAAGAATTTTAACCAAGAGAGGCTTATTGGTATTTGGTGGCCCACCTAAAATCGGCAAAAGCGACTTTTTGATCTCTTGGCTTGTCTACATGGCTGCTGGTAGATCATTTCTTGGTATGATGCCAAGTAGACCTTTGAAGATCTTCTACATGCAAACTGAAATTGAGTATGACTATATGAAGGAACGTTTGCAACAGCTTCAACTTGATAAGGAACTTTTGGATATAGCTGCCAATAACTTAATTATCACGCCAAGAGTGCAATTATCGCTTAGTAGTGAAGAAATAGATGAAATCAAAAATACTGTTAAAGAGCGTTTTAAACCTGATATTATTGCGATTGATCCTCTTCGTAATATCTTTAACTCAAGTGAATATGGCAACGAAAATGACAACAGCGCTATGCTATTCTTCTTGCAAAAAACACTTGAAAAACTGAGAAATGTTATTAATCCAGATGCCAGCGTAGTACTTACTCATCATACAAAAAAATTATCCAAAAAAATGTTAGAAGAAGATCCATTTCAAGGTTTAAGCGGTGCTGGGTCCTTAAGGGGCTTCTACACTACAGGAATGGTGATGTTCAGTCAAGATGAAGGAAGCACTGTCCGTCAAATAGTATTTGAGTTGCGTAATGGTGAACGTGTGCCAAGTAAGCTTGTCGATAAACTAAATGGCCATTGGCAACTTGTGGATAAATGGAATAGTTAATTTTTATAGGAGATAATATATGTTACAAGATTTAACTGATTTTAACACTGCAAAGTCGCAAAGTAATTTAATACCTAAAGGTACAACGGTAAAAGTCAAAATGGCTATTAAGCCTGGAGGTTATGAAAATTGGTTCACTAAAAGCTATACTACTGGCAGCATCTATTTAAACGCTGAATTTACGGTCACTGAAGGTCCATATACAAAACGTAAGATTTATCAAGTAATTGGTATTAAAAGTGGCAAAGCAAGCGTTGAAGGAGAAGATACTTGGGGAGAAATGGGTCGTTCTATGCTTAGAAGTATTTTGGAGTCAGCACGGAACATTCATCCACATGACACTTCAGAAAAAGCAGTTGTTGCTAGAAAAATCAACTCCATTGCAGATTTAAATGGACTAGAGTTTATGGCAAAAGTGGGAATTGAGGCCGATAATAGGTACGGAGACAGGAACAGAATTGATACGATCATTACTCCGAATGAAACTCAGAAGGATGACTGGATTCCATTCTAAGCGAATAAAAGAATCATTTTTTTATCATAAATTATTGAAGGGCACCTTTTATGAATAGATCTCTAGAAGAAATAAAAGCGTTAGTAATTGATAGAATTGAAGAATACCTACTCTATTTACTACCTGGTGGTGAGTTTTACAAAAGTAAGTTTTACATTGGAGATTCACGTGGAGATAAAATAATAGTTGAGACAACAGGAGAAAGAGCAGGAGATTGGTATAAACTAGCCAAAATTAAAGGAGACGTAGTTGAATTTTTTACTTTCATTGCAGGTGACAAAAAAAGCGCTGAAGAATTGTATCTGTATATTTTAGAGAAGTATCCTTCTGCGTTTTCTGTCCAACATTGACTAAGGAGCTTAGCTAGCACTTAAGTTAATGGTAGATGGATTAAGCCGGTAGCCTGACCAGTTACATGCTTGTATCACATCATCTCGTCTTATATTTAGTCCCAAGGTGCTAGCTAGCTTTTCTGCTATTGTTTTTTGCATTCTGTTAAGAGGTCTGCGCACCTGCTGTTCTGGGTCTTCAATACCTAAACTATCTGCTATTTGAATGATACTAAGAAATTTATATTCTTTAGCTTCTTCCAAGTCACGCAAAAATTGTTTAAGTAATACTCTAAAGATGCGGATGCTTGAAGTTGCTTGTTTGCCTATAATTTCAACGTCATTAACATAAATAGTATTATCTATAATTTTCAACCTTAATATTTTTTTCTCCTGATGAACTGTTTTTTGTAGTGGAATACAAGGAAATGCTTGAAAAGAAACGTTAGGTAATAATTCTGGTACTCCTTTTTCAACTGCTTCGCTTAGTATTTGATTTAGAGTTTTTTGTTCACAAATTAAATCGGCCATGGGAACAGTGTATAGGGTTAACAATGTTTTTAGGTCTACCTTTCCAAAAGTTATAAGAACAGCAACATTAGCTCTTAACCTATCTACAGTTAAATATGACTTATCAGTACATAAAGTTGGTATTATAATGCTTACTATTTTACTTTTAAAGCTTATATGATATATCCCATTTGCCGCCTTTTCCCATATGAGTCCTATTAATAGTTTTTCAAACCAACTTATAATTTTTTCCGTATTAAGTTTTATTGAAAGCACAAGATAACGCTGTTTTTTATAAGTATCAGGAAAAATATCACGACCACAATCCTCGCAAGCTAGATCATCACAATCTTCATCAAAACCATGAGGAATGATAACCTCGTTTTTGCAATAAGGATTTTGTATATTTGGAAAATCAAGATCTAAATCATTAGCGCAAACAACGAAATAATACTTCTCAAGTTTAACAAAATCAAGCTGACTGAGATGCTCTGCAGCCTTTATATAGTTCTCGTTAGGATTTACCCAGGACCTATTTATTAACATAGTATCAATATCTTGAGAGTGTTCTCGACAAAACGGTAATTCCATAGCTATCTCTAATTAAAGACTTAAAATCATCTCGTTCTTTTCTATTGAGAACATATTCTGAGTAATCAATTTCTATATAATTTGCGCATTGCGTGTCTGTCTGAAAGGATAAAGTAACTTTTTTACTTTTGAACAATACTTTGATATGCTGAACAAGCGAAACATCATGCAGTACACTACCAACCGAAGGCTCTATTTTCTGCAACCACTCTTCAATATTATCCGTGTTTAACGTAAGATTAGTTTTAGATTTAGATGGACCAAATTTCAATTCAAATAGGCGAATATCAGGTACATGTTGTTTTACACAGTCATTCAAAAAAGTCCTCACTTGTGCTGTTGTATTTTGGTGGCGCATGTTAGTAAATGAACATTCTCGCTGAAAATAACAGCTTACTATTCTATTTGCTATTTTTAATCCTTGATCAAAACTTTGAATAGATAGATTTACTTGGTTAGCGTTTAAAGCAAAGTCAATAATAATTCTACTAGGTTTATAACCGTGTATTACCTTATTTGAACTGATTAATAAATCCTCATCTTTACTAGCACGTCGTATAAATAAGTAAATACTATTTTGGTAGTAAAAGAGTTCTTGAAACTGACTTTCAAAACTATCATTTTCCGAGAGATCATGCTGTTTTAATATTTCCTGTATTGTACTTTCTGATAAAAAATCCTTAAATGAAGTGGGCTTTTGTCTTGGAGGATTTTTTAATATGAAAGGTAAAAACCCTTTTTTTTGTACTTGATTAAAGCAGAAAATTTGTTTCAGCAAGTTATGATTAGTTATAAAGAGAGTAAACAACAAGGACTTTTTGTCATATTTGTTATTTTGGAACAGAAATGATTTCAGAAGATCTTGGCTTAACACAGATTGTGCTACTTCAGCTATAGTTGTTTCTGATTTTGCACGACTAAAACGATTGACTAAGTAATAATCAAACAGAGATTCAGAAATTTTAGTAAGCATTTTACGCTTTTGCTGAGTTGAAATATCATCGCATTTTTCGTATTCTTTAAATAATTGCCTATTTTGTTTATTCTGAAAATAATGGTTAAAAATAACACTTAATTGTCTACCAGAAAGAGAATTAAGCCAACTTTCACGTAAACTTGGATTTTGAAAGTCCTTAAGCAGAAAGGATACTGGCATTTCTAAACTGCTTTCCCAAAACTCCTCACTAGCTATCATATATCTAAAAGTAAACATATTATGTCTAAAATAGATTAAAGATTAGTCAACAAAAATCTATTATGAAAAAAAAGAAGAATTTTCCTAAAAAAACTGAACAGTTTTTGTAATTTTGGTGAATATATATACAGGAGTCAAATTTTCAAATGTCAATTCTCACACAATCAGGAAGAGCAGCAATAGCAGCAAGTATAAAAGAGCAAGCTATACATCTTGCTTGGGGCAGTGGTGATGCTAATTGGGAAAGCAATCATAAAGTAGAAAAAACTTTTGCAGCTGGTAACGAAATCAAGCTTGATCACCATCTCATTAAAGACGTAAAAGTTTTTATCGGACAAACAACTTATCAGCCAAGTATTGATTATACAGTTGATAGCAGTACTGGTGTAATTAAACGTACGGAAAATAGCTCTATTCCAGTAAGTGATAAAGTTACTGTAGATTATACTGAAAGCACACCACCTGAACCTATAAATTCTATAAAGCTCTTGAATGAACTTGGCAGACGTACTGCAGATGAAGTACTATTCTGCATAGGTGATGAGAATGGAGAGCTTGTAACTCCTACAGGTAGGTTTAAACCATCGAATGTACCAATCAATAATCTGTATCTTAAATTTACTTTCGATTTCACGGACGCAGCAAATCAAGTTATACGGGAATTAGGGGTTATGGTTGGTACTAAAATAAAAGAAGGATTACCTGAAGGACAGAGATATTTCGAGCCAAAAGACGTGGAAAATCCTGGAATTTTGTTAGTTTTAGAACACACCGTACCACTTATCAGAACATCTGCAACTCGGGAAACTTTTTCATTTGTTGTAACTTTTTGAAACAAAATGACCTTAAATAGTTATTATAACCGCTTTAATCCTGACAAAGAATATGAGAAAAGCTTATTTCTTGCAGGAAGAGGTTTACAGTCTGCAGAATTAAATGAAACTCAGGAGTATGCTCTTTCTAAGCTTAAAGGTATAGGTGATGCAATATTTCGTGATGGTGATGTTATAACAGGAAGCAATTGTATTATAGATAGAGAAACTGGTAAAGTTACGCTTGAATCAGGAAAAATCTATCTTCGTGGAGCAGTTAGAAAAGTCGAAAAAGAAGAATTTATTATTCCACTGAGTACCACAGTGCGTATAGGTGTTTATTACGTAGAATCTACCATTACAGAACTTGAGGACGAAAATCTTCGTGATCCTGCTGTTGGTACAAGAAACTATCAGGAAGTAGGAGCTGCAAGGCTTAAAGTTTCCACCATTTGGGGATACCAAGTAGAAAGTGTTACTGTTAACTCTACAAATGGCGAATTTTACCCAATTTACAATATTGAAAATGGAGTATTAATAGAACATTCACCACCTCCACAAGCAAACATAGTAACTACTGCTCTTGCTCGTTATGACAAAGAAGCAAATGGTTCCTACGTTGTAAATGGTCTTGAAGTAATGTTCCTGCAAAAGGAAGAGGGAGAAGAAGGGGTAAAAAAAGGTAAAAAAGAAATATTTGTGATTAATGAGGGTAAAGCTCATGTTGATGGCTATGAGATTGAACTTCATCACAGTATTCGTGTTTCTTTTGATGAAGATCCGGATATAAAATCAGTTGAATCAGAACCACATACTTTTCAGCCAAATAGCCAAAGAGTAATGGAACTGAAGGTGAATGATTTTCCAATAAGTGAAATTAAAAAAGTAGATATAACTGTTCAAAAAACCATTACCATTACTCATGGTTCATATTCAGGAGCTGTTGATCCAATACCTGACTCTGCAGTACTTGAAATTATTCAAATTAAACAAGGTAATGTTATTTATGAAAATAGTGTAGATTATAAACTAAACGCAGGAAACGTTGATTGGTCATTACCAGGTAAAGAACCAGCTCCTGGAAGTAGTTATCAAATAACTTACCGCTGTCGTACTCATGTAAGTCCTGAAGATATAAGTGAAGAGGGATGCAAAGTAAAGGGAGCAGTTGATAACAGCTTGGTTTTGATTGATTACACCTGGAAAATGCCACGCTTTGATTTAATTACTATCGATAGCAAAGGGGTGGTAAGAAGAATAAAAGGAATTTCCCACTCTTGGAGACCATCGATGCCTCAAGCACCTTCTGGACAACTTTTGCTCTGCTACATTCATCAGACATGGAAAAACGGAGAAAAAGAAGGGGTAAAAATAGTGAATAATGCTATTCATGCTGTACCGATGAATGAGCTTGAAGCAATGAAAAAAGGAATAAATGATCTTTATGCGCTGGTTGCACAGGAACGTCTACGCAGTGATGCAAATTCAAGAGAACCTACCACCAAAAAAGGAGTATTTGTTGACCCATTCTTTGATGATGATATGCGTGATCAAGGAATTTCGCAGTCTGCAGCAATAGTAAATAGAGAGCTAGTTCTGCCAATAGATGTAGAAGTTGCAGATATTGAAAAAGGTGGGGAAAGATATCTTTTGCCATATGAACTTGAACCGGTACTGGAGCAGCTTTTACAGACTAAAGGAGAAAAGATCAATCCATATCAAGCTTTTGATCCAGTCCCGGCACAAATTACTCTAAATAAAAACATTGATCACTGGACGGAGGTAAAAACAAATTGGAAAAGTCCAGTAACCAGAGTATTTAATGTTAAAGAAACGACAGAGCTGCTGTCAAGTACTTCATACGAAACTGAATTTATGAGAGAAGCAGTACAGAATTTTGAAATTGAAGGTTTTGAGCCAGATGAAAAGCTTAAGGAAATAAAATTTGATGGCATTTCTATTATACCTATGGCATAGAGGAAAAAAAAGTGGAAAAAAGAGCTAACAACCAGGGAAAATTAAAGGGAAAGGTGAAAGTACCAGCAAACATTCCAGCAGGTACTAAATTAGTACAGTTTTATGGGAATAAAGGAAGCTATGGAGAGGCAACTTATACTGGTAAAAAAACTATTACTATAGAAGAAAGAAGAAGAGTGATCGCAGCAAGAAGAGTTGATCCTTTAGCGCAAACATTTACTTTAAATGAGAGCAGACACATAGGAGGTCTAGAGTTATGGTTTATAAATAAAGGCAAAAAACGTGTTGTTGTGCAGATTAGAGAAACAGCAGTGGGAATGCCATCGCAGACTGTTATTGCTGAAAGCTATATTGAGCCGAAAGATATAAGAGTAGATGGCACAGCAACACATATAACTTGGTCACCAGTGTTTTGCCATGCAGGAGAGGAGTATGCAATAGTGCTACTTACTGATGATCCTGGTACTGCAGTAAAAATAGCAGAACTTGGCAAATATGATGCAGTAAATAGCCGCTGGGTAACGAGTCAACCATATCAAGTAGGAGTATTACTTTCATCGAGCAATGCAAGTACCTGGACTCCACATCAAAATTTAGATTTAACGTTTCGACTACTAGCTGCAAAATTTAGTGAAGTTTCTCACGTTATTGATCTAGGAAAAGTTACAGCAAACAATACTTCAGATTTAATTATTTTGACGAACGTCGAAAAAGTAGCATTTGATACCAATGTAGAATTTATCTTAACAGATGAGGAGGGAAGAGAAAACTTTTTGTCTGATAATTTGCCACTTGCACTGCGTGAAAGATTATCTGGAGAGCTAACAGTAAAGGCAAGCCTAAAAGGAGGGCGAGAAAAAAGTCCAGTGCTATATCCTGGGTTACAGCTAGTTATGGGTAATATAGGGGAAAAAGGAGATTATGTTACAAGAAGTATTACAGCAGGAGCTAACACTAAGATTACCATAACCTATGATGCGCTAATACCTGGCACTGCAGATGTAAAAGCATATGTGCAAAAAAATGTGGATTGGCAATTAGTAAATTTAACATCAGGAAAACCAATTGGAGAAAATTGGGTAGAGAGAACTCATGTGCTGACAAACTTTAATGGCAATGAAACAAGGATAAAATTAGTTTTAAGTGGAACGGTTGTTTATCGCCCTAAGGTAAAAAATCTCAGAGTGATTGTCACATAATGACTGTTGACCAAACCAAACGAGGATATCCACTGCCTCATCCAGAAAATATTGCAGTTCAAGATGTGGTACGTATTCGAAGAGCTATAGAAAAAATAGATGAAGATATTACCGAAAGAGAAGATGAGCATAATCAACTAAAAAATAATTTTAAACGATTTAGATTTGAAACTTTTTTGAATTTTTGGGAATGAAAGAAGCAATAGAAGCGTTACATAAAAGGATAAAGGATTTAGCAGTAAGTAGCACAGCTGATCAACTGGCATATCTTGCAAAATCGCTGGAATTGATAGCAGATAAAAAAGCTATTTCTGATATTGTGCAAATGACTAAAGTAAAAGGAATAATTGATGCACTGCAAGAAAGGCTTAAGGATTTAGCAGTAAACAGTACACCAGATCAACTAGAATATCTTGCTAAAGCATTGGAATCAATAGTAGATAAAAGTTCGGTATCTGAAATTATACAGATAACTGATGGTAAGCTAAAAGAACTTCTTGATAGTGCAAAAAAACACTTAACTGATCTGGATACTAAAAAAACTAGCTCTTTAGCAGCGATCTCTGAATCAGAGAAGCAGTTATTAAAGAGAATTGATGAAAAAGGAACAACAAATTTATCACTACTTGATACGAGAAAGAATGCCAGTATTGCAGCAATAAATAGTGTTGGCAATGATCATAAAGATGGTCTTAAAGGTTTAGTAGAAGATTTTCGTGCTGTTAATAATGTACCATCTGGCTCATCAATTATAGGAGAAATAGAAACTCGAACTAAAAACATTTATAATGAGATAAAAACTAGAGATGATCAACTAAGAGCGTTGCTTACAAACGAAATAAGAAAGCGCAATATGGTTGAACCAGGGTCATTACCTTTCTTATTTGGTGTACTTGGAAGAAAAAATAATTACTTTGGCCACGGAACTTTTACAACAGAGCTTGGAAAGTGGAGTAGTGATATAACAAAAACCGACTGTATGTTGCAATTACTAGCAGGTAGCCATACATACGATACAGATTACGTTAGTTTTTATCGGCCAAGACAACTCTATTTTATAGAGGGAAATAAAGGAACATTTATTTACGGAGAGTTATGCACAAAAAGTTTTTCGGGTAGTTATGATGAGATATACTATTACCCATATGCTGCACTTGGAGTAGTGTTTGTAAAAAATACAACGAATGTGAACATAAATAAAACAATAGAATTTGTTGGATCATCATACTCGAGTACGGAGTATGGGGGTGCAGGACTATTTGTGGGAACACCAGATAATACTAATTCTAATAAATCAAGTATTTCAAAAATAGTATGGAAAAATGTTTACCAATACACGAGTTCTGATAGCAAATTAGCTGGATCTGGTAATGTGGAGATTCCAGCAGGAAAAACAGTTGCAATATTACTTTACACATCATCTTACCTATGTTCCAGAACACAAGTCAGTCAAGGTATGCTTGCATCAAATTATGTATACAACTATGGTCAATTTATTCAGTGGGGAATATATAACATACGTAGCAATTTTCTAACCACGGGGCTTGAAGTAGATGTAGAAAGAACGCTAAAAGCTTGGCAATGTCCTGGGTTATCTAGCACACATAAAATTTGGCAGTGAATAAAATAGAGAGAAAAACTGTGAGCATTTACATACGTTTTGAAAACCACAAGCAGATTGAAACAACAACACTTGAAAGCAAGCCAACTGGAAATGATTGGTATGAAGCACCAAAGAATTTTGATTGGCAAAAAAGTTATTGTTTAACAGAGGGAGGAGAAATTGCTCAGCGTACTAAAGAAGATATACAAAAGGAGTTACTGGATAATGCGAAGCTTTGTGCATTTGATAGTATGCGTTTCTATTATGATAATCATACTCACCAATACGCAGGGCATTCTTACCAAAAAGCTAAATCTTATGAAATTCAAGCGGAAGCCGCAAAAAGCATTCTAGCAGCACCAGAATCTATGAATGAAAAGGATAAAGAAATTATAGAACCTTTAGCAAAAGTCCGTGGTATTACGGTTATTGAAATGGCAAGAATAATCGAGGAAAAAGTGAAAAAAGCAGTAAAAGCAATAGTGAAATGCGAGGAGTTGGAAGACATGGCCAAGAGGAAAATTGAAGAAGCTAAAAGTGAAGTAGAGCTACAGACTTTGCTCAATGATTTTAAACAAAGAATGCAAAAAAAATGACAGAGCAATTTTTACATGGTGTAAATGTTATTGAGGTAACCTCAGGGGCCAAGGTAGTACGCACAGCTAAATCATCAGTGATAGGTGTAATTGGTACTGCACCTGAAGCTGATGGGCAAAAATTTCCACTCAATAGTCCAGTACTAATAGCAGGAAGCTTAAAAGAAGCAGCAAAGCTTGGAAGGAGTGGCAGTTTACCTTCTGCAGTAAATGGAATATTTCTCCAGATTGGTGCAACAGTAGTAGTTATTCGAGTTAAAGAAAGTGAAAACAGCGATCCAAAATTAAAAGAAGAAGAGACGCTGAAGAATATAATTGGTAGAGTTGACGAAGAAACTGGAGAATATCAGGGAATTGAGGCATTTCTCAGCAGTGAAAGCATAGTTCATGTTGCGCCAAGAATACTCATTGCGCCTCAATTTACTCACCAACTACCAGAAGATGGCAAAAATCCAGTGGTTGCAGCATTAATTTCTATAGCAGAAAAATTAAGAGCTATAATAGTAGCAGATGGTCCAAATACCAATGATGAAGAAGCAATCAAGTGGAGAAAAAGTGTAGGCAGCTCAAGAGTTTACGTAGTTGATCCTTGGGTTAAGGTATTTATTGAAGGAAAAGAAGAAATCTTGCCATCGAGTCCATTTGTAGCTGGGTTAATAGCTAAGATAGACAGCGAGCAAGGATTTTGGCATTCGCCTTCAAATAAAGAGATAAATGGTATTGTTGGAACAAGCAGGCCTATTGATTTTACGCTCGGTAATACAAATTGTAGAGCAAACCATTTAAATGAAAATGAAGTAACAACGATAATTCATCAAAATGGCTATAGGCTTTGGGGAAATAGAACATGTTCAAACGATTCGAAATGGGCTTTTCTATCAGTAAGGCGCACTGCAGATTTAATTAACGATAGTTTACTTCGAGCTCATCTCTGGGCAGTTGATCGCAATATCACAAAAACTTATATAGATGATGTGATTGAGGGGGTGAATTCTTATTTGGCCAATTTAAAAGCACAAGGAGCTATTATCAGCGGAAAATGTTACGCAACTTCAGAATTAAACACACCAGCAAACATCGCAAGCGGAAAAGTATATTTTGACTTTGAGTTTACACCACCATATCCGGCTGAGCAAATAACATTCAGATCACATCTTGTAAATATAAGTTAGGAGAAAGCAAAGTGTTACCGAAAATACTGAGAAATTTTAATAGACTTCTTTCAAAATTCATGTATGGAGCTCAAAATTGTGAATTGCAGCAATCAAATTAAACCTTAAACCAAAACGTTTTCGTCGGTTTCTATACCTGTCCGAGATGATTTTAAACCTTTTCAATAAGCCAATTACGTTTTCAACAATTGCCCTTTGGCTCATAAGTGCCCTGTTCTCTTTTTTTTGTTCTTTGCTTAACGGATTCTTTTTCATTTTCCTGTGCGGTAATACAACATTTTTGTGTATCTTCTGCATTCCCCTGTAGCCGGCATCAGCTAAGATTTTGGTGTCCGGTAATATTGCTACCTTTGATTCTCTAAACATCCGAAAATCGTGTTTTCTACCATTCGAGAAAGATGTGCATATGACTTTTTTACTCTTCTTCTCTGTTACTATTTGTGTTTTTATAGTATGCCTTTTTTTCTTTCCAGAGTAGAAGGGCTTTTGCTTTTTTTTGGTCTCTCTACTGGCGTTTCAGTTCCGTCTATTACTAAAACTTCATATTCTACATCACTCTTTAATAGCTCTTTTTTTCCTGGTAATGCAAAATCTGGATGTTTTATTAATATGTCTTCTACCTATCTTATTATTTTAAAACTGTTACTTTCACTCATGCCATAGCTTTGCCCAATATGAAAATATGTACGATATTCTCTTATATATTCCAGTGCCGTAAGTAGCCTGTCTTCTATGCAAAGTTTACTTTTTCTTCCACTTCTAGCTTTTTTTCTTTTATCCTCCACTTCTAGAATTTCTACCATTCGCTCAAATGTTGCTTTTTTTACCCCTGTTAAACGTCGAAACTTTTCTCCTTCTAACTTTTCTATTTCCTTATATTTCATGCTTTCAAATACTTCATCTTACACTCCCTCTAACAATTTTGAAAGAAGTCTAATGTATTTGTAGATGGCCGTGGTTATGCAGGAAAAATAGATGAAATAACCTTGCCGAAGCTTACCATAAAAACCGAAGAGTACAGAGCTGGTGGTATGGATATCCCAATAAATATTGACATGGGCATGGAAAAGCTTGAAGCAGACTTTACTTTCGCTGAGTATGATTCAGAACTATTTAGACTTTTTGGCTTGATAGATGGAAATTCAGTATCTTTAACGCTCCGTGGAGGAATGCAAGGTAGTGGTAGCAATGAGGTTGAAGGAGTAATTATCAACCTTAGAGGCATATTCAAAGAATTTGATTTTGGTAGCTGGAAACCTGCTGAAAAAGCAACGCTGAAGTGTACTGTAGCTGCCCATTATTATAAACTTACGATGGGTGGTAATGAGCTGATAGAAATCGATGCTGAAAATATGATTAGAAAGATAAATGGTGTTGATCAGATGGCCTTGCTGCAAACGGTTTTAGGAATATGAAAACTTATTTGAAATTTTATTTTTTAAGGAGAAGCATATTAAAATAACTTTAAAAGTGTAAAAATATTTTATTTTTTAGGAGAATTTTATGAAAACTATAACACTAAACAACCCAATAACAGTTGATGGAATTTCTGTTTCAGAGTTATCAATGCGTGAACCTAAAGTAAGAGATTTACTTGCTATAGAACGCATAGAAGGCGAAGCTTTGAAAGAAGTAGCTTTAATTGCTAATCTAGCGTCTGTGCCAAAAGAAGTAGTTGAAGATTTATGTATTAAAGATTATGTAGAAATACAGAAGGTGCTAAAAGATTTTTTGTCGCCGCTGGAACAGAGAACTTAAAGTATAATGTATTACTACTCAGTTCTATTTCAGGAAGTGGAATTGAGCAGATTACTAATATGGATGTAAATGAATTTTTATCATGGGTAGAAATAAGTAAAGGAGTAGCAAAAAAATGTCAATGCTTTCAATAAAAATAGGTGCAACGTTAGATGGTAGTTTTAACAATGCAATGACAGGTAGTGCAGCAAAGCTTTCTAAGTTAGGCGATAGTATAAGGCAACTTGATTCGTCAATGAAATCTGTTTCCAAATTTAAGCAATTAAATCATGATGCCCTTGAAGCCATGAAGAATTGGAAGGAAGCGGAGAAGAAAGCGAAAGAATCAGCTACAGCAATTGCTAAAGAGAAGAAGGAAAAAAAAGAGCCAAGCGAAGCACTGAGAAATGAATTCGAAAAATTGAAAGCATCGGCATCAAAGGCAAAAGAGGCTTATATTAAAAAGAGAGATGCACTTCACACATTAAATGAAGAAATCAGGAAAAGTGGAAAGGATGTTAAATCTTTAGTGAGAGATCAAACTAAACTTGGTTCATCTATTGAAGTACTAAAAGGAAAATACAGTAAATTAGGATCTGTAATACAAAAACAGCAAAATGCTTTAGCAAGAAAAGCGCATTATAGATCACAAGTAATGGAGACTATAGGACTAGGACTTTCACTTGCAGCACCAATTAAAGTTGCGATTGATTTTGAAAGTGCTATGGCTGATGTTAAGAAGGTAGTAAACTTTACTCAGAACACAAATGAAACTATTGAGTTTGCTAAGAAGCTAAAAGAATTATCTCGTGAAATACCGCTATCAGCTGCAGAGTTAGCACAAATAGCTGCAAGTGGTGGCCAACTTGGGATTCAAAAAAATAAGTTAATTGGATTTACAACAACAGTAGCTAAAATGGCTACAGCATTTGACATTTCTGCTGAACAAGCTGGTGATTCTATTGCCAAACTCGCTAACATTTATGGAATTGCAGAAGAAAAAATGGAAGGAGTTGGCAACGTTATAAATCACCTCTCAGATAACACTGCTGCCAAAGCAAAAGATATGGTTGAAGCTCTAGCAATAGTTGGTGGTACTGCAAAACAATTTGGTTTAGATATTAATCAGACAAGTAGTTTAGTAAATGCCTTCGTTAGTTTAGGTAAACAACCAGCAAAAGCAGGAACTGCCATAAACGCTTTACTTTCTAAGCTCCAAACTGCTGAGGGACAAGGAAAAGAATTTAAAGCAACATTGGAATCCATGGGCATAACCGCAGAAGAGATGTCACAAAAAATTGCTCAAAACGGTCAAGAAGCATTACTCCATTTTTTTAAAACTTTAGAGAAAATAGATAAACAAGAACGTTCACAAATCCTTCTCAATCTCTTTGGTCAAGAATATCAAGATGATATTGCATTGATAGTTGGAAGCCTAAAAAAATATGAAGGTGCCATAGCTCTTGTAGCTGACAAAGAAAAGTATAAACATTCCATGCAAGAAGAATTTGACAATCGCGCAAGTACTACAGCAAATAATTTGCAGCTACTCAAAAATACAATAGCAGAGCTAGGAATGAACTTAGGGTCAGTTATGCTGCCTCCTTTAAATTGGATAAGTAAGATTTTGAGGTCTATATCTACAGGTATAGCTTGGTTCGCAGAGAAGTGTCCAATTTTGACTACAGGAGTTATGAGCATAATTTCAGCTCTTATTATTGGCAAGATTGCAGTGGTAGGTTTTGGTTATGCATTTGCATTGGCTGGAGGTGGACTATTAACTTTTAATGCTATTTTGCATGGAACACTTTTGCCAGTATTAACTTCGTTATCAGCACGAGTAATTCCAGCAGTAATCATGGGACTGAAAGCTTTAACGCTAACCAATCCTATAGGAGCTGCTATTGCTGGACTATCAGTTGGTGCAGCGCTTGTAATTGCTAATTGGCAAAAGGTAAAGGACTTTTTTTCAAGTCTCTGGAAATCAATTACAAAACCTATAGAAAATTGGATTGGTATAGGAAAATTGTTTAATGATAATCCAATAAAAGCATTAGAGAAACCAGTAGAAGCAAAAATAGGCAGTGCAACTAGTGAAAATAGAAATGTTTTTAGTAAAGGAAATCCTTTATTAAATAATAATACTTTTAGTGGAATTTCGAATAGTAGAACGAATATTGAAAGTGTGATTACAGAAAAAGGTTCTGTAGCAGATAATTCAGAGAAAGTTTTAAAAGACTGTGAAAAGTGTGAACAAAAAATTTTCAATCAAACTTTTACATTTAATATAAGTATTAAAGCAGAACCTAACCAAGATGTACGTAGTCTTGCCGATGCAGTGATAAAAAGAATAAGAGAAAAATCGCGTGACGTTCTGTTTGATTCAGTAGAGCCGATTTACTAATGCTATCACTTGGCCGGCATAAGCTTTCTCCAACAAGTGTAAGGTATAGTAAAGAAAATCGTTGGAGTACAATTGAGTGTATTGGTAAAATACCTTCATCACAAAATATTGGTCAAGGTACAGAAAATATAGACTTAGAAGGAGTAATTTATTTCCATAATCTAAATGATTTAAATCAATTAAAAAGTATGAAAGAAGCTGAGAAAAATCAGGAACCAAGTATCTTAGTAGATAAATTAGGAAATGTTTTGGGAAGATTTGTTATTATACGGTTAGAAGAAAAGCAAACGTCGTATTTTCCCTGTGGATTACCTAAAAAGGTTGAATTTAGTTTAAGTTTAAGGCGTTATGTATGACAGTACATTATATAACCAGAGAAAACGAAATGTTAGATTACATATGTTTTAAACACTATGGATATAGCTCTGGAGCAGTAGAAATAGTATTGGAGGAAAACCCTGGACTTGTAGATTATGGAAGTTTTTTGCCTGCAGGATTAAAGATCAGGTTACCTAGAATACAAGAGCAATTAAAAAAATCGAAGTTAAAAGTGTGGGAATAAATGAAACCTGAATTTAGCATTGAAGGAATAAAAGATCATGTAATATCGGTGCATCTTACTGATGAATCTGGTACTATAGATGATATCGCAGAGGTATATGTTGATTATGGCAATGAAAATGTAGAAGTTCCAAATGAATTGAACATAGCACTAGGTTATAAGGAAACGGGAATCTTTCCAATGGGTGTATATACAGTCAATGAAGTTACGATACAAGGCCCACCTAAGACCCTACTAATAAAAGCTCATGCAACAAATTTAAGAATATCTTTGAAGGCAAAAGTATCAAAAGAATGGCGCCAAATTACCATAGAAAACTTAGTAAAAGAAATAGCCCAAAAACATGGATATGGATATAAAGTTGCTGAGGAATTTAAGGATGTACTGATACCCCACATCAACCAAATAGACGAAAGTGATATCAGCTTGTTAACTAAAATAGCAACAGAGCGTGAAGCAATGGCAAAATTAGCTGGTGGATATATATTATTTATTTCAAAAAACATGGCAAAATCAGCTACAGGAAAAGCTTTAGGAACAACGACTATTAGACCTCAAGACACAATTAATTGGAAAGTGCATTTTACCGTACGTGATAAATACAATTCAGTAGTAGCAAAATGGCACAGCTATGAAAAGGGTGAAACTATTAAAGAAACAGTTGGTAGCGGCGAGCCAAGTTATATTATGCTAGAAATCTATCCAAATGCAAAGTCAGCACTAAGTGCAGCAAATGCCAAGTTAAAACAATTGAAGCGTAACAATGAAACTTTAGATATAACCATGCCTGGTAATCCAGAGTTATTTGCAGAAGCAAAGCTTAATCTTATAGGTTTTAATCAAGCGGTAGATGGTGAATGGATAGTTAATAGAGTGGAGCATACTTTAAATACCTCAGGTTACCTTACTGTGTTGTCAGCATCTTTGAGTAAGTAATGTTAATAAAAAATGAGTAATAATCTTTTTAATATGAAGAAACTGTATGTTAAGTATGAATAAACTGAAGTATAATGAAAAAGATAAATTACATTTTGTGTGGTTTATACTGTTAATAGTATGCGTTGTTATTACTTATTGCTACCAAAAATCCAAAGCTACAGATAATTACAAAAGAGTGTTACAGATCGCGTCTGAAAATTGCAATCTAGAAATTGTGAAGTTTTCAGTGAAAAATCTATTGAGCATTAATACACAAGTTCCTAGATTAACAGCGCTACATTGTGCAGCAGAGGGAAAATGTTTAGAGTTAGTGAAATTTCTAGTGAATGAAGGAGTTGATATAAATGATACAGGTAGACATAAAGGATGGACAGTATTACATTCTGCTGCATTAGGAGGAAATTTAGAAATAGTCAAATTCTCCTAAGAAACTCCTTGAACTAACTCATCTTTTTTTACCAAGAGATAGCCAAGTTCCTTTGCTCTTTTGATCAAATTTTTTACAGTTCTATCTTTATAGCGTATTTCATAGTATTCCATTCCTTTTTCTACATATTCCTGTCCGTATTTGAGCATACTATAAAATATGCACGCTATCTTTCTTGCAGTAGCTGTTATTGCTTTTGGCGCTCCTAATCGTTTTTTTAATTTCCTGTAGTATGCACCTAATGCACTTTTACTATTTCCCACAGAATTAGCAGCCATTCGAAATGCATTCGCAGCACGATTAATGACTTTACGCGTTCTTGTGCTAAACACTTTTTCTCCTGTAATTTTATTGGCAGGGCTGAGTCCTAACCACGATGAGAAGTGTTTTTCTGTTGACCATTTACTATGGTTTATACCAGTTTCTGAAATTATGGTCTGTACACTTAGTACATCAAGCCCTGGAACTTTAGTAAAATCCATACCAGTTATCCGGTGCAGTTCCTCGTGCAAAGCAAAGTTTGGCTTACTTTTTCTATGCTTATTCTTTTCCTTACTCAACTGTTTACTTTCGCCAGGTTTTGTTTCGAACGTTTTGTAATAGGCCTCAATATTTCTATCACATTCTGCTATTTTTTCTTGATAGATATTATATAGTTCAAATTCTTGCTTTAGCGTGAATAAGTGTTCCTCTCTATAGTCACCAGCTAACGCTTTTGCAATAGTAGACTGATCATTTTTTATTCGTGCATCCCTGAATTCAACCAATTTCTCAGGATCCCTTTCGCCTTCGATTATAGCCTTGATAATTTTCATACCAGTTACTCCAGTAATATCTCTTATAACTTTATGCAGCTGTATATTCATTTGAATTAATGCCTTCTGCATACGCAGAACATGTGTAGATGCACTTTCAGTAAGACTTTTACGTTGCCGCACATAACTACGCAATACACAAATTTGATCATCGGGTCTGAATGATCCATGAAGTAGTCCATAACTGTGTAGTTGTTGTAACCACTGACAGTCCTGAACATCTGACTTTCTTCCAGGTACATTTTTTACATGTCGCGCATTTACCAGTTTTACTTCAAACCCATATGATTCGAGTACTTGAAATAAAGGAATCCAGTATACTCCTGTTGATTCCATAGCTACAGTTGTAACTTTACATTTTTTCAACCACCGTGCTAAATTATGAAGGTCTTCAGTGAAGCAGCCAAATTTTTGGATACGTTGTTCATCTCTTCCTTCAGGTACACATACATAATGTACAGATGAACCAACATCAATCCCTGCTGCATCAGGATTCACTATTTCTAATTTACTTTTTGCTTTTTTCATGGCAACTCCTTCGTATAATTTGTAATAGGGAAACGCTTCAGCTTGGAACGGTTGATAGTACAATCTCCTAACCGAGGTAGTCTACAAAAACTCCATCAATGATTTGACCGTTCCTCCCAAAACCACGCTTACGAACGGGCACTAAAGGCACCAGTGACTTGGTCGGTTATAACTGCAAAAGCGCTTCTCACAAAGTTATATCAGAAATTACTCAAAACTTAAATTGGGAGTTTCTTCCTGGTTTGACAGATTTCGTCTGTTTGACGCTTACTAATGGATACAGCTTCTTACGTAATTCCTGATCCTTAATTTCTCTATGTATTTTTGTTAGATAGACTATTTCTTTATCCTCATCTTCATACCAACTGTTTTCTTTTAGTACTGTTGGTCCTGGAAGTAGATCTACAACACTAACTGACAATGCTCCTGCTATTATATACGATTCTTTGATTGTAATAGCCTTGCACCCTAGTTCAAAGTTATGTATTTCCTTATGTGTTAAACCAATTTTGCTTGCTAGTTTTGCCTGAGTATACCCTTGTACTATCCTACAACCTTCTATTTTTTTCCCTAGCTCGTAGCTTACTGAGCCAATATGCTCTGAATTATCATAGATAAATCCTCTAAAAGCTGTTTTTCCTACAGAAGCAAACATATATTCTATCACAAAAAAATCCACTATTGGCTAAGTTTTTATGAAATCACAAAAATTTCTCAATCATATAATTTGATAAGCCTGTCGTTTGCAAGATAATATCAACAGAAATTCCTTCTTTCACTTGCAACTTCAATCTTCTTTTCCTCTCTGACCTTTTCTCTACAAACATGTATACCTTTAAATAAAGACTTGATTAGCATATCGCGTAATTCTCGACTCTCAATCTTTTTGTATTCTTCTATCAAGTTTGATAGCTTTTCTTCCGCTTCACTATCCTCATCTGATTCGGGAAGTAGATCTATGATACTGATTGATAATACCTTTGCTATTTCATCTAACATTTCAAGTGAGACAGCAGCTCTCCCTTGTTCATACTCGTATATTCCTTGATTTGTTATGCCAACTTTATTCGCTAAATCTTTTTGTGTATATCCTCGTATCAATCTCCACTCTTTTATCCTTTGCCCTACTTTGTATGGAACCGGAATTTTGTTCTCCTCATACTCACCAATAGATAAGTTAGTTGTTCGAGAGATAACATGAGCAGAAACTCCTACTTTCATCAAACCCCTTGCTACTTCCATTTTTACCGCTTTTCTGCTTCTTTCCTCACTCAAACGAATAAATTTGGTTAATAAATAAAATACCTCGCTTAATTCTTTATCTTTATAACCCTTTATTAAATTTAATATTTCTTCATCTTCAAAATATCTTTTTTCATCTGGTAGTGTTTCTCTACAAACTAGACCTTTCACATTCACTGATAATGCTTCTGCTATGGCATATAACTTCTTAATTGGAATTTTACGGTTCCCTTTCTCATATTGCAATATTACCCAGTACTTTACACCAACCTTCTCTGCTAAATCCTTTTGAGTATAACCTCGCTCTAACCTCCAATTTTTTACTTTTTGCCCTACCTCACAGCCTAGACTTTTTTTCATACAAAGAACCATACATATAATATTTTCTACTATAGCTCAAAGGCTCCAGATATAATGGTAGACTCTGGAACCTTAAAATAAATGAATTAAAGCCCCCTAAAAGTTTCTTTACTATTTTCACGTACTTTATCTACCCATGAAGACAATTTTTCACTTGGGCTATCAACCTCCTTCATAAGCTGCTTGCTATTCCATATGCCACACCTCATAAAACTTCCCTTTTCTACTGCTTCTTTAAGTTTTACTCCAGCAAAAAGACAATTTTTTCCTATTTCTTCTCCTCTTTGTTGTAGTTCAGCCCACATTTCCTTGTTTTCTACTCTTACTTGTACTTGATCATATTTTTTTACATCATGGTACAATATAATATCTAGCTTACCAATGCTTGTAGGAAATTCTAATATAATAGAGCTTTCATCTGACATATCGATATAGTTTCTTATACCTCCCTTCTCACTTTTAACCTCAACTGCATCATTGCCAATTTTTAAAATATTACTTCCTAACTCTCTCAGTATTTTGGCTACCTCTACCTTGCTATCCCCAGAAAATTCTATATACGATGTTGTATTATCTATCTCAACATCTATTAATTCTCCTTCTTGCACAGCACTTTCGCCAGCTTTCTCTAGTTCTTCTAGTCTCTCATCTATCTGTGGCTGAACTTCTGGTTGTAGCTCATTATAGATTTCACCTATCAATTTATTCTCCAATAAAGTATCATGAAACTCTGCACCGTTTAGCATTAATTTACGTATTAGCTTTTTACGATCAGCCTTATCAAATTTATGAAAATGTGTGCCCAGTATCACATATTCCGCGAGGCTCCACTCTCCATCATTACATGCATTTAGCCTTGCTCCAGAAGCTAGTACTTTGTCTATAACTTTGTGCAATTCATTTACATTCTTTGTCTCTACCACTTCACTTTTAAACCAGCTCAAAGTTCCACTTTCACCTGCACTCGGCTTTATTTTTTTCAAAGCTGAAGCAAATGGATTTTTATCTTCTTGATCACTTACAGGTTTTGTGCCATAAACATAGTCAAATCCTTTCCCATAGTTGATTTTGTTTTCGCGAACTTCTCTACCAGGGAAAGGTGCTATTTCTTCAGGCTTTTTAGCCTTATTAATTTTGCTTATAAAGGTGGATTGCTCCTTAGTACGACCAATTCCTACAATAGCATTTAACACCTCACCTTTTGATAATCTATCAAGATCAATGTTTAACTCGTAAGTACCTCCTTCTTGATCATCAAAAGGTACAATTATTTTATTACTCATATTAGCCTCCGCTATTAAATATACTTTACTAAGTCTACAACCGACTTTATTACTTTATTATTAATTCAATATATACTTTCTCATTAATTATAAGCAATGGTTAATGTACTTGCAAATACTTTCTTCATTCAAGTAGTTAAACAACTCATGAAAATCTTCAAATATCTGCTTTATAACAGTCCTTGCTCTTTAAAACTAAAATATCCAACACTTGTAATGATAATGTGATCCAGTAACCTAATCCCTATAGTCTGACAAGCTTCAGCCAAGTCTTTAGTTACAGCTTGATCCTCATCAGATGGCTTTAACCTTCCTTCTGGGTGGTTATGCGATATTATTATTGACGTCGCTTTTCTTATTAATGCCTTTCTTGTTACTTCTCTTATGTAAAAAGGTACCTTATCCACTGTACCAGTAAACACTTCTTCCCCCTTTAAACGGCACTTTTGATCAAAATATATTATTTTCATCTTTTCCTACTCTGAATAACCAATACTCACCCTCAAATATTTTACGATGGTTTCCAAGTTATCCATTACAGGTCCTTTCTTTAACTCTTCTCTTGGTACCCTCTTTGCAGCTTCCTTTAGGCATAAAATTACTGCTACTGTAGAGTCAGTTATCCCTTCTATAGTTTTCAAGTCATCTATTTCCTGGCCTAGAACTCCTCCTATTCCAAAATTATCTATTAGCTTTCTAGCAATAACTCGAGCTTCTTCCCTGTCATGCACTGCACGTTTCTATTACTTCACGATCAAGTAGT
Source organism: Wolbachia endosymbiont (group A) of Longitarsus flavicornis (assembly GCF_963931955.1). Classification (NCBI taxonomy): domain Bacteria; kingdom Pseudomonadati; phylum Pseudomonadota; class Alphaproteobacteria; order Rickettsiales; family Anaplasmataceae; genus Wolbachia; species Wolbachia endosymbiont (group A) of Longitarsus flavicornis. The sequence continues at coordinate 114,323 of NZ_OZ008337.1, forward strand.
GCTTTACCGTTGCTTTCTAATGCTCTGAATTCTATTTCTTCTCTACGATCTTTCTTATTATTCATAAAAATTACCCTTCACTAATAACAAAATGTTTTTATATATTTACTGCTGTTTTTTTGTCAGCATTGGCATAAAGCCATAGCTTTTGAGTGAAGTCAAATCAATTTTTCAATCTTTTTTACTTATTTTTTCATCAAAAAGTAAAAATATTAATAGATACTGATTTTTTTATTTTAAATTTGTTGAATTTCGTCTAAAGAGATGCCTACTGTTTTTAAAATAATATTGATAGAAATTCCTTCCTTAACTAAATTCTTTGCAATTTTCATCTTTTCTACTTTCTTCACTTTCTTTTTGCAAATTTGTATGCTTTCAAACAGAGATTTTATTAGTACATTACGTAGTTCTTGGCTTTTAATCTTTTTGTATTCTTCTATTAACCTTGATAGTTCCACTTCACTATTCTCATTTTCTCTTGTTTCTGGAAGCAGATCTGTAATATTAATTAATAGTACCTTTGCTATTTCATCTAACATTTCAAGTGAAACAGCAGCTCGTCCTTGTTCATATTCATATATTCTTTGATTTATTATACCCACTTTACTTGCTAAATCTTCTTGAGTGTATCCTCTTCTCAACCTCCATTCTTTTATTCTTTGACCTACTTTATACGGAATGGAAATTTTTTTCTCATCATTATCATATTCATCAATAGATAAACTGGTCGTTTGATAGATAACATGAGCAGAAACTCCTTCCTTAACTAAACCCTTTGCCACCTCTATTTTTACTGCCTTTCCACTTTCTTCCTCACTAATACGGATGAATTTAGTTAATAAATAAAACGTCTCACGTAATTCTTGATCCTTAATCTCTTTATGTCTTCTTACTAGATTTAATATCTCTTCTTCCTCATACCTTTCCTCATTTGATACTTCTTGTCCGCAAGCTAGATCTCTAGCAGTTGTTGATAATGCTTCTGCTAATTCATATAATTTCTTAATTGAAATTCTGCGTGTTCCTTTTTCATATTGCAGTATTACCTGATATGTTGTTCCGATTTTTTTTGCTAAATCTTTTTGAGTATACCCCTTTGCTATCCTACAACTTCTTACTTTCTGTCCTACTACTTTATAATATAAAAAATTAGAGTAATTATTCTCTTTTTTCACATTTTATACTCCATAACCAGAAGAGCTGTTACGTATGCTTAATTGAGAACCTTTTTGACAAACTGAACTCATCTCCTTTCAAACAATTTTTCTATATCACTTAGTTTCATTTCTATATACGTTGGTCTTCCGTGATCAGCATACGGTGTTTCCTCCATTTGTCTCATCAACTCATTCATCTCCTCCAACTTCATTTCCCTTCCAGCTCTATGGCACACAATGGTAGCTAGTATCTTGCTCACTTTTTCTTCTATAGGTAGAGTATCTCCTATCTCCATTAATCTATCAATTATATTCATCACCATCTCTCTCACATTTATTGTTCCTAAAATTGCAGGTATTTCTTTTACCCTTACTTTATCTTCTGATTCTATTTCAATAGCAAAACCCATTTCAAAAAGCTTATCTTTATAAGTTTTAACCATCTCCATTCCAGCTTGGTTTTTGATTTCAACTGTTTCAGGAAGAAGAAGTTTCTGTCTTTTTATGCTTGATTTTTGCTTTAAGCACTCGTATATCAATCTTTCATGAGCTGCGTGCTGATCTACTATAATTAATTTGCCTTTAGCCTCAGCAATAATGTAAGTACTGTGGACCTGACAGCGTGCATACCCTAGAGGATGATCCTCTATTAAATCAATTTGCTCCCTTTCTAAAACCATAGTCTCCGCTTGTAGTGGTAATCTCTGTATACCAGTATAGTCAAATGATTCTGACCGTTCTGATAAGCCTTTCTCTCCTGCATTTGGCAAGTTGAATTCTTTCATTAGCTGATTCTCAAAAGGACTTGGCCTTCTTTCGTAAAATTCTTTTCGACCCTTTACTTCTCTGCTTTTTCCATTATTAACACGCTCATTATTCCTTTGACTTTCACTAACATCAAAAGACGAACCACCCAGTTCTTCTCCAATACCTTGACACCTAGATCCATCAATATCACTCACTGAAGAGGTACCTATTCTCATTGACAACACTTTTATTAGCCCTCTTCTCACTATTTCATATACTAGCCTCTTGTTCTGAAACCTTACCTCTGATTTATTTGGATGCACATTTACATCTACTTGATCGTATGGTATCTCTAAGTGCAGCACTGCAAAAGGATACCTCCCACTTGGAATAAAGTCCTGATACGCATATCGAATTGCACCAATAAGTAGATTGTCTTTTATCGGCCTGCCATTAACAAACGTATAGATCTGAGTTGAATTACCACGACTAATAGTTGGTTTACAGATGTGTCCCGTAAGTTTGATGCCGTCTTCTTCCTCTTTAACTTCCAGCGAATTGCTCTGAAATTCTTCTTCTGTTTCACATAATCTGTTAAATAATGAAGTTTGCTTAACATATTTTAAGAGCTTTTTATTACCGGAAGTGAGAGTAAACCCAATACTATAATTAATCATCGCTAAGTTATTCACAATATCAACAATACTTTGTGTTTCTGCCCTCTCGGTTTTTAGAAATTTTAATCTATTTGGTGTGGCAAAAAATAAGTCACGAATTTCAATATATGTACCTTGCAACAAAGAACAAGGGATAATCTCTCTTATTTTTTCTCCTCCCTCATATCTTATAGACCATGCTTCCTTTGCTCCACTTGCCTTAGATGATAATTTCATTCTGCTTACTGCTGCAATTGAAGGCAGAGCCTCTCCTCTAAAGCCAAGATGTCTGATCTCTATTAACTCACTATCACTTAATTTTGAAGTGGCATGCCTCATAAGTGCTAGTTCCAGATCGTTCTTTTCTATTCCATTTCCATCATCCGTTACAGTTATAAGGTTACGTCCACCACTTTCTATCTTGATCTCTATCTCTGAACTTCCAGCATCTATTGCATTTTCTACTAATTCCTTTACTACACTCGCTGGCCTTTCTATTACCTCTCCTGCTGCTATACGGTTTATAGTTTTTGTGTCTAAAAGAATTATTGCCATATTCCCAACTCTCAGTCTGATGAAGATATAGCTTTAATGTTAATAAAAATCAATCTCTATTAGGCATCTTCACTAATTTCAAAACAGAAATAATTGTAAAAACCCCAGGCCAAAATTTTATGGCAAGCTCTCCTGTAGTTTAATTTTAGTTGAATATTTCTTCACAATTGTGTATAATTATTAATGCTTTTTATCTTACTTTCTCATGGCCCTCTCAAAATTTTTAGATCCTAAGCTTGATTTAACATTTAAGAAAATTTTTGGTACTGAAAAAAATAAGAATATCCTTATCCAATTTTTGAATGATATTTTGGGGTTTACTGAAATAAATACTATACAAGAAGTCGAATTCCTTAGCACCATTATGGACCCTGAAATTGCCTCTGATAAGCAGAGTATTGTCGATGTTCTGTGCAGAGATTCCACTGGGGCCAGATACGTGATTGAGATGCAACTCGCTCGTGATAAAGGCTTCGAAAAACGGGCGCAATTATATGCTGCTAAGGCTTACTCAAGGCAGGCTGATAAAGGTGGTAAGTACATTGATTTAAAGAAGGTTTTCTTTATTGCTATTTCCAATTGTAATTTATTTCCTGATAAGCTTGATTATATATCTAGCCATACCATAAGAGATGAAAAAACTAATGAGCATGACTTAAAAGATTTTCAATTTATTTTCATTGAGTTACCAAAGTTTCCTAAGAACAGAGAAGAGCAGCTAGAAAATGTAGTAGATCGTTGGCTATTTTTCTTTAAATATGCAGAAGAAACAACTGATGAAGATTTAAGGAAAATAGCAGAAAAATCACCGATAATAAAGTTAGCATATGATGAGTTAGATAAATTTCATTGGAATGAGAAGGACTTATTAGCATATGAAGAAAGAGTAATGGATTTACAGAAAGAAGCTGCTATCTTGGAACAAAAACTCGATGATGCTAAACTAGAAGGTAGACAAGAAGGCATCCAAATCGGCCAGGAAAAAGGTAAAGCGGAAGGTATTAAAATTGGTGCAGAAAAAGGTAGGGAAGAGGGCGAAAAACAAGCTAAAATAGATGTGGCCAAAAACCTACTTAAGGCTGGCGTGTCTGTTGACTTAATAGCTGAATCTACAGGCCTTTCTCAAGCTGATATTTCACAGCTCAAGGAAAAAGCTTAAGTACTGTAGCTCCCTTAGAGCGCTTTTCAACTTATTATACTTCTTTATCCATTAGTCTAATATATTAAAGCCTACATCTAACTCTTCCGCTATTCTCGCTATGGCCTATTTGATTTTCTCACCAATTCTACGCATCAGTTAAGTGCAAAATAGATGATATTTAAATATAAAAAATGTTTTTCATAAAATTTTTCTTGTCCTTGATAATTTTAGTGTTGCTATTTGATTCTAACTTTTGCATAATGCAGTAAATATTTTTATATAGGGGGTACAATGCCAAGGAAGACAGATCGCCATGCTACAATACTTAAGAAATTACAGAATATCATTAAACATCCAGATTCTAATATTGCTGCTGGAAGGCGTTTGACTATCGAAAGGTGGGTCAAAACTTACATTAGGCAGTTACAATATCTTGAAGATAACAAGCTACAATTCTTATACAACATATTTCGCGATGAAAGTTGTTGGTCGGGTATAAAATTAAATAATACTACTCTAGGACAAAGATTGACTGAAAGAAGTATAAGCCAAGTAGAAAACCCGCTTTCCAGATACAAAATGGCATGTAGGTATTGTGTGAAAGAAAAAATTAAAGATCTCTTTCAGGAAAAGTTCGATCTCCACAAGAGCAGGTTTTCTCCTGATGCAGTAGATGATGATGGTAGACCTGCAGCTAGCAACAACAAGTATATAAGAAGTGATCTGTTAGACTCTATGGAAAGTTATGATCCTGTATCTAGTTTTTGGATTGATAGAGAATCTGAAGAATTAAAATTAAAAGAATACGGCAATGTAGATGGGTTCCGAGAAGCTGTAGGTTTTAAATGGAATGAGGGAGCGGAATATTTCTATAATCGTTTAAGTGAGCAAGAGAGAAAAGAGGAAGTTACTAATGCGATTATTGCTTTGTCTACTATTCAATGCAACTACGATCGTGCTAACGTTTTGGATTTTTGCCTGCATAAAATGGATAATCCAACAAAACGTGAGTTGTTGCTTAAATTGTCAGAAAAAGATCAGGGAGTATATTCACTTCTTAATGGGTTAATCAGGTGGAGTTTTCTTGATACAGTTCAAGATATAGTGAAGCGCTGGTGCTATGAAGAAGTTTCAGTACCTGCAGGAAAAATACTCTCACATCAGGATTATGCACTCCTTCTTTCCTCACTTTCAAATGTGATGTTAGACAGTCCTGAGTTAAGTGTCCAAGCTAGATCAATTTTTATGGTCCTTTGGAGATGTGATCGTTTTAATGAGCACAAAAAGGTTGCGGTTGATTTTTCTAAGAATATAGATCCTATAACAGATGTACTAGCAGAATTAATTGTTGATTGCAGACGCTATGATGATAAGGACAGCTTAACTGTAAAAAAGGGTGAGATGTTAGAAATATTGCAGTTTGCCAAGGAAGTTTGTTCAGATAAAGATTTTGGAGACTTTAAAGGAGATATTATTGGTAATTTAAGAGTGGTTAGAAAGTCTAGTATGAAGAAGAATATTAATTACAGCGGGCTAGCAGAAGAATTGTTTTCTGAGTTAGATAAGAAGGTGTCTATTCCTCATAAAGGTGGCGGTGATCTTGGTGACTCTGGTGACCCGCAGTCCATGTTAGAGGCTCCTGGTGTTAGTGGTTTCCCTGGTCATAGTAGGTAGAGGTGTTTTATGCATAACAATGGTGAGAATATCGGGTTCATTAGGAATTTGTTAGATGGAAATTGTCAGGAGTTTAGAGAAAGGTTTGAGTCTTTCTTGGATCAATGTCCATCTTTTTTGCACTCGGTTGGTAAGGGTCGCTTTTTTCCAGCATTCTTTTTCGGTATGTTTGCTACTGCATTTGATTCTGATATTGCAAACGACAGTGAAAGAATTTTCTTTCGTTTTGACAATGATCCAGATAGACCTGGGAAAGGAAATTTAAAGGTTGCTATTTTAACTGAAGACGGAAACGGCAGGCAAATAGTAAGGTGCTATACTATTGCTGACAGGATAAACAGCATTGGTTCAAGATTCAGTGAAGAAGAGAAGCAGCGGATAGAACGTAAACTACAGGGGAATGGTACTAAAAGAAGAAAACTAAAATTAGAATGGGAAGAGTATAAAACATTTGTATGGGCAGAAAATCTAGGAGAAGACGAGGAAGAGGAAGCAATAAGATGTGAGCGATTTTCTGAAGGCGAAGCATTTACTCAAGGTTCAGCATCTCCATGTAATGATTTTGAAGAGATCATCAGAACTAAACAACAAGGCTACTTATCAGATCTTATAGGAAGGCTAGCAAGTAATAACGGAATAAACGTGAAAAGATCTACCAAAAGAATTTTGCAGTACATAATTGACATCTACAATAGATATAATCATGTACTAGATTTCAATGGCAAGGAGTCAGACTATCATGGCTTTCTGTCAGGGTTTTTGATGAACTTTAGGTATCGCCACACGGCTGGCATTTATCTTGAGTTATTTGTAGGAGGTGGATATACAGATATTACTTTCCTTGTACGTGGTGTGAATAGGTTAAGAGATTCTGTTCCTATTATAATCGAGCTCAAAGCTGGAGAAGAGAGTGCTGATCAAGCATTGGAACAGGCTGAAAATTACGTTACAAGATGTCCTGTTTCATCTATATCCATCCACACCTCATCGGATGATGCCGTTTGTATAGGGTTAAATTTTGATTTAGACAACAACGAACGTTTGCAGCTTAGCACTCAAAATTTTTTGGAAAGAGAATCTTCTTTGGTAGAAAGGCTGTTTAATGGATCTATGGCCGAAATTCGAGAGAGTATTAGAGACTATTTACTATACCCATCTTTTGGTGTGCCTGCTGTGCCTGATATTAGAGGTACTAACAGCAGAATATTTTCCTATACAACTAGATTTACTTTTGCAAGTGCTACGTTTGCAAAAAGAAGAATTGAGTTGGAAGATGGAAGTGAAGTATATGTAGATAAGCACTTGTTTAAATACCATGATGATGATAGGATGCGAGGTCCACATGGAAGAGTCACGCAAGTAAATGTTGGGGATCGTGCCTTAACTATGGTTTTACGAGCATTATGGCAAGGAGAAGAAAGAATTATTGTGCTTGATATTCGTCACGTGTTAGCTCACCAATTTCCCATACAAGGTCTAGACTTGTCACGTTGGCCAGATGCTAGAGTATATGAAGTAGCATGCACGTTGAATCCAAGGAGAAGAGATGAGGATGATCTTGGTTTAGCAGTTGATGTAACACCATTTCAATCACCTGCCGATTATCTACAGAGTAAGGGCAATCAGTCTTTTCAAGGTGAGCTTTTAACAATAGGTGGTGTTAGTAATATACACAGCACTGCAAATGTTATGATGAATACAGGCTGGCAAGATATCAATAGGCATAAGGCATTATTTCAAGCAATTTCCAAAGTGCTATTTCCGTTAATGTGGGTAGTGAATAGAAATAACGCCCGAGAGGTTGGGTTTCATTCTGTGTTGCATGGATTGTTTTATACTTGTAATAATCCAGCTAGGATAATTATAGAGTTCCAGTTGGGAGGAGGAGAGAAGATAGATTTGGTGTTATTAAGGTCTGCAGAAAGTAGAGGTGGTGTTCATCCAATTGGGATAGAGCTGAAGTTTGCTGATACTGGCGAACTACAGAGTAAAATACAAGAGGCAAATAATCAGTTAAATAGTTATTTGCAATGTAGAGGATATAAGCGTATTACCGATGGAGACACAGTAGTTTTGTCGTATGCCATATGGAATGATCGTGCACAGGGGCCAAATACTCTTATATCAGTTAAGGATGTTCTTCGTATAAAGGACAACTTAGGACATAGTTCTGCAGATGATCTTCCTGGTAGATGAGGGTTACTGAGAGTTTATATGTCAAAAATGAATTCCTATTAATTCAGCAATATATATCGTTAAAATCTTAGATAATTTAGCCATTTTCAGCAACCAAAACCAGCTAGCGTGAGAGCTTTTTGTTTCGGGACGCGTTGGTCTACCAAGTGATACATTAGAACTTTTTCACATAGTAACTTTACTATACGCTAAAATCAGCTATATTAGCCTACTTTTACTACATTTACATATGAACTAATTTACCTAACTTTGTCGCAATAATTTTGTGCTTTTATTTTCACAACCCTATTTTTACGCGGCTTGTTCTCACAAATATATGACCTTTCTTGAAGGAGTAAATAATTCAATCCTTTGCAACGCTGATCTTTAATATCTTTCCATATTAGCTGAAGCGATCATTAATAACTTACAGTATTAGGAAAAGTAAAAATTTGACTTTCTCATCAAAATAAGTAACTGTTAAATTATCATCTTAATAGAGGGAATCATAGCTTTAGTGGAAAGAGATACTAGATGCAGTAAAATCAAACTATGGTAGTATACTTGAAGCAATAAAAGAGGAATTAAAGAAACAAGATCAAGATACATATCAAGAGTGGGAAGGGAAAGACTTTGATATAAATCATCTATTTGGTGTGTCACTGACCACAGAAGGGTACAATGCAAAATTGGCATTATCACATATAGCTGCTTACAATGGTCATACAGAGATAGTAAGTGCTTTAGTAAAAGCAGAAGGAATCGATGTTAATGCAGCAAGTAAAGATGGAATGACTCCTTTACATTTGGCTGCTTTTAATGGCCACTTAGATACAGTTAGAGTTCTGTTAGCAAAAGGAGCTGATCCTTCATTAAAGAATAAGAATGGTGACACTCCGAGACAGCTAGCTAAAGATAAAAATATAATACAACTTTTAAAAAATGCAGAAACTAAACAAATAACTAGCAAAGCAATAAAGACTGGTGTTACTTTGGGTATTATCACTGCACTGACAGTAGGTGTTGGATGTGGTATCGCTGGTGTTTGGGTATCAATATTAGCTATAGTTACGACTGCTGCGTTGGTAGTTGGACTTGTTGCTGGTGGTATTACATATGCAATATTAAAACCTAGCGATAAGCTAGATAAAGCCAACTTACAGCAATCATCTCCTATCAACCAGCAATTGGATGTTTTATATTTTCCACTTTCTCGAGTTTTGCATTTGGCTTTAGAGTACTGTACAACGCATAACTCATACAAGCTAATCCAACCATTCCACCGCTATTGTATTTTTCATAATATAAGATGCAACACAACTCACCAATAACACCTCACCAACAATACCAGCTAGAATTACTTGCCTTTGTTGCATTAACGGTTTGTCTTTTTTGTCTGTAACATAAAAACATGGTTCAGCGGAGGGAACGTTCAAAAAAGTGTGTCAAACCGAATTTTTAGCTCAACTCAATTTTCAATCTATTGGAAAAGAAAATATCAAGTTGAGAGACAGTTAATGCCCAATTAGGCAAAGCCATAATCCATTTTGCTCTACCTTTTTATAGCACAATATACCTGTTTGTACAAGGCATTTGTACTAGTAAATTAGCCCTTAGTGTCCCCCGTCGGGGAATATAAAAACCCCTCGCCTTGAGGCGAAGGAAAAGTTATGATGTCGCGTATGCGACGATATAGGTATAACGCACATTCTAAATATGACATGAAGGTACATTTAGTCTGGATTCCCAAATACCGTAAAAGGATTCTTATGGGCCAAATTGCAGTCAGAACCAGAGAGTTGCTGAGGCAGGTTGCAATGGAAAATGAAATTCAAATTATCTCCGGCAAAGTGTCTGTTGATCATGTTCACATGTTTATTTTGTACAAACCTCAGCAAAGTGTTAGTAAAATTGTGCAGTTTTTAAAAGGGACAAGCTCAAGGTTATTAATGCAGGAGTTTGCTAGCTTACGCAAACAATTTTGGAAAAGACATTTGTGGGCAATTAGCCGTTAGCTCTGGCACCATTACAGATGAAGTGATACAAGAATACATATCTATACAGGAAGGTGAGCCAGTTCATGATGACGATCAATTTCAAATTGATTGAAAATTTTAACCCTTCGCCTTGTAGGCGATGGTTGTTTAGTTAATAAATTAAATGATATTGACTTATACAAAAATATTAGTTACACTATTAGTAATTTACTAATAAAAGGGGCCAACATTATGACAGACTTTATAGATTTTTTCAATAATAATTCAGAATTTGTTAATGATAACTCTTATTATGAAGTACACAAATATAATAAAGATGGTCAGCATATTAAAGATGATTTTTACTTATACTCGCTGGTGCTTCATCCGTGTGGAAATGAAGATGAAAATTTAGCATTTTTTCATGAAGATCATGAGAGAACATCTCTTATATGGCTAGACAAAGAGTATTTGCAAATATCAGAGGGTAGCTGGGGAAGCGGAAGCTATTATAGTGATCTTCTGAATTCTGACTATGTGGTAAATGACGTAACTTTGGATAAAAACATAGTAGAATTTAATGTAACTCCAGCTGTAGAGAGCTACTCACAAGGGGTAAATAAAATTGTAATCTCGAAAATCGGCTTGAAGAAAGGTAATTTATAACCCTTGATCTTGCCTAAAATAATGGGCTGTTGAAAAAGTATGAATGGTGAAAATGAGACAAGTATAGTATACTTTTAAGTAGCAACAAATAAAGATATAAAAAGATAATTTTAATTATCCTTTTAGGGAACATTCAACAAACCATACGCATCAAGTTAAGAAAAAGTGGCATAAGGAAGAAAAGAAATGAAAAAAACTATTTTATATGTTAAGTAATAAAGTTAGTAATTTATAAATTCTTTAAAAAATTTACCTTATTTTAGATCAAAACTTCTTAAAAAATAAATATAACAAATAAGGCACCTACCTTCAATGGTTGCTATATTGGGCTTATTTTCTTAACTTGACGCGTATGGTTAAATAAACCATACGCGTCAAGTTAAGAAGCAAGGGTAAGAAAATTCAATGAACTTAAGGTGGATACTCTAGTTTTTCTATATCTGTCTTTCACAGAAAATTGTGACCAGTCTGTGGTAAGTTTTTTCAGGAAAATTCTCAAATTATTAATTTTACTGCTTAACGCTAAAAACAACTCCCTAATCCTTCTTTTTAATTCAATGAATGCCTTTGTTAAACTCAGCTCTGTATTCTCTTTCAGTTTTATACAACCAACTATTCCATGAAATATAAGAATTGCGCACAATTTAGCGTATAGTTCACATAATACTCTGTATGGTTTTCCTTTAAGTTCGTCAAGCCTGATGTGACTCTTATACAATTTAAATAATAATTCAATCTGCCATCTTACCCTGTAAATTGTTAATACTTGTTCAGCGCTGATTTTACTCTCTGGAACGTTAGTTATGAATATCGACCAATCCAGCAAATTTTTGATTCTTTTGAGAAGATGTATATCCATGTGATTTTGCTAACTTACTAGCCCTTCTTCTTCTAATTATAGACTGTTCTTCAGTTAATTTTTGACATATAATTCTTACTTTAATTTTTACTTCTTTTCCTAATAGCACTTCCATCTCTAGAAGGGATTGACCTTCTAAACATTCCAACAACTCTATTTTTTGATTTGTTTCTATATCATATATATTGGTATTAGACTTATAACGACTAACAAAATATGCACCTGCTTCATCAATCTGTTTCAAAGAACTAGGCACAAAGTAGCCCAAATCAAATATTGGCAAATCATTGGCTGATAAACCGTTCAGATAATCCCTATAACCTTGATCCGACCTTATTCCTTCCATTAAATTTAACTTATCTAGTGCTTGATTCAGGTAATCAAAGACTAACTGTAGCTTTATTCCTGATTTGGTATTACTCTCGCAATCTCTATAGCTACTGCCATATCCTTTGTACATATTTTCCATGCTACTGGGCAGGCTAATATAGCTACTATCCAATAGCTTAATGCTTCTAAATTGCTTCAAAATTCTGCAATCAACCTGTAAGCTATTTTTAAATAAAACTAAAGATTCATTATACATTCTTTTCATACATTTCACTGCTTCTTCAGTAAATCTAAAATCCAAACCCTGTTTTGTAATTTCTATCGAGTCTTCATTTAGCAATTGGCACATTGTTTCTATGCTGCAATCACCAACTCCTATGTTACCAAAGACCATAGCTTTTATGAATGATGAGCCATTAAGTTTTCTCTTTCTTTTTATAAAATCTACTGCAATTGATATTTTGTCTGCTTTTTCATTAAAGAATTCATTGAGGTCTTTTGATAAGCAAGCTATTCTGTCCATTGTAAGTTCTCTCATTCACATATCCAAGAGAACTTATACCTTATTATTTTCCTTCACTCTATTAATTTTACTTACACTTTTCCTTAACTTGACGCGTATGGTTTATTTAACACTCCCGGCTGTACTGGACCTTCTAATTTTTCGAGTTTCGTATCCGGCTTCATATTACTATAAAACGCAAAACTTATGCAAGCCAATCCAACAATCCAGCCAACTACCGCTAATATATGCATTTTCATGATATACAATGCAATACTGCTTATCAATAATACTGTACCGACAATACCAGCCATAATTGGATGAGTTGCCTTTTTTGATGTCTACAGAATTTCCTTTGCTAGATCCTCTACATGATTCAGTTTGAAGTTGGATATCATAAGTACTTGGCTCTTTTGCGGCAGTGTCTTACTAAAGCATTTACAACCTCTTCTCTGCTTCATACACAGGTTGAAGATCTTCGCTATTTTCATTGACATCCTCATATGACTAAGTGTCAGTTTCTGTAACACTGGTTTGCTCTTTCACCTCAAAATCTTCTCCCATAATCCTTGGTTCCTCTACAGTAGCTCCTTATGAGGTAGTAGTAATTTGGATACCCTTTTTATTTTTAAGTTTTCCAGCAATACCTTCCTATATTTTTTCGGTGTTTTCATAGTTCTTCTTGTTGCTTTTATAAACATTACAATGCTAAGCCATAAAACTTTTCCAATTGCTCACTCCATAACATCGGTATTTCTTTCAGATTAACTAGCTTCAAACCTCTTGGCTGTCTCCCATTTACTATGTCTTCCTTAATCTTTGGTGCTAAATAATTCAACCTTAAAATTTGCTGTATACGTCTTGTACCTATATTAATTTTAATGCTCAGCTCCTTCACACTCCCATATTTTCCTTCCTCTAGTTGACGTTTCCAGGAATGGGCTCTCACCACTGCTTTCAGTAGCGCATTATTTGTTTTTCCTTCTGGCTCTACTACTGTGCATTTGTTTCCTTTCTTCTTCATTGGTATAAATTTTTCCTCTGATTCAGAACATACTTCTATTCCATCTTCTTTTACCATTACTCCCTTTATTAACTTTTTCACTACTTCTTTCTGTTCTCTGAAACTTAAATTTTTCCATTCTTCTCCCCATTTTTCATATAGCTGCTCTGTCTTTCTCATTACTTCTTTTTCCACCTCTCCCGCTACTATAGTTCTGTTTATTGATTCACAACCTTTTCCCCTTAAATGGTTATTGCACACGTAATATCGGTACCTTTTATTCTCCTTTTTTGAGTAGGAGAGTAGACCAGTGGAACTTCCCCACCAGTCTCTCGCAAAACTGTACGTAAACCTCTCGATTTATACAGCTTCCATTATTCAGCCTTTTGGCCTAACCCTAGTGTCCAGTGATAGAAAATATCCGGAGACCTCTTTCTCACCTTTCCTAGAAATTGTCTTGCTAGTCTTCCGTGACTCCTGAGTCTCTTATATTTCCTTTTCACCCACTTTTCTAGATGCCGCTCTATATTCTTTAGAGATTTGTATACTTCAGTTCTGTAAAATTTGCCATAGTACTGATACCAGCCTCTGACTATTGGATTTACTTTTCCTGATATCTCCTCTAATGTTATATGCGTATTTCGTAGCATTTTCCATGACCTTATGGTTGTAGTAATCTTTTTCTTGGCCTTGTTGCTAATTGCTGGAAGAAATGAAACAAAATACTTCCCTATTTTATTTCTTGCTAACCTGGGTCTGAATGTGTAACCCAGAAAATTAAAACTTTGTTTAGGAAATTCACCACTCCTATTGTCATCCTTACAGTACACTATCTGTGTCTTTTCAGGATGCAATTTCAACTTATACTCAGCCAATCTTTCTTCGATCATTACTTTCACAAACTCTGCCTGTTTCTCTGTTCTGCAGTGCACTATCGCATCATCCACATACCTCTCAAATGGTACTGTCGGGTAGTTCTTTTTCATCCATATATCAAACACATGATGCATGAATATATTAGAGATGATTGGGCTAACTGAACCTCCTTGCGGAACTCCTTTATCCCTAACTACCTTACTGCCATCTGCTTGCTGAATGGGGGCTTTCATCCACCTCTCAACATACAGTATGACCCATTTGCAGTCTGTGTGCTTTTTGATAGCTTGCAATGCCAAGCCGTGGTCCAAATTGTCGAAAAATCCAGATATATCAAGATCTATCGTCCAATCGTACCTCCAGCATCTTTTACGAGCTGTATCTACCGCATCCAGTGCAGACTTATTTGGTCTATAACCATATGAATCCTCATGAAATTTTGGTTCTACCAGCGGCTCTAGATACATAGCAGCAGCCGTTTGCCCTATCCTGTCGAATACTGAAGGAACACATAAAATTCTTTGCCCTCCTGTATCTTTTGGTATCGCAACAGCTTTTACCGGCTCTGGAAAATAACTTCCGGATGACATCCTATTCCATAGTTTGTACAGATTATCTTTTAGATTTTCTTCAAACTTTGTTATCGAAACCTCATCCACACCAGCCGCACCTTTATTTTTCGATACTTGTTTATAAGCCCTACAAATAAGTTGCTTTGGTATATCAAAAGACTTTGTTTTATTCATTAACTCCTCCCTTTCGGTTGATACATAATTAAAACTGAATAACTCAGCTCCTTCGCTCCATTTCCATTACAGAAACTTCTTCACTACTACGAGCTGATCCGCCCCTGTTTTTCGCATCGGTACTCTCATCCTTAGAGTTTAGCTCCTTGGATTTCTCCCTTATCATCGAAACGACAGGTTCCCGTAGTTCCACACAATAGCCTGAAATAGATTCATGCCACCTTTATGCCGGACGCCATCTATCCAGTAAACAAGCTCCCGATAGATTTATCCCAGGTTACAAACGACCCCCTGGTTTTGACGTCATTTAAAAGGTTTCGACACTTCATCAGTGGTTCACTTTCGTTCATCTCTCTATTCCTTACATGACATATAATTATGCCTTTTCCATAACGCTCACTACCTTGGCTCTTTACCAAAGCAGCTTATGGTTGTTTGAAGCCTGCTCTTGTAAACCGGCTCCGAGGGACCTACCCTCATCTACTGTGCAGCTTTTGCACTTAGTTTGCTCTTACTTGAACATTCTTTGTGTCTCTACGGCACACCATCTGCCCCTTTTTTTATTAATAATCTCACTGTTTTGTAATCAGAGATTTCCACTGCTTGGTGCAATATCGTCTCTCCTTCTTCATTTCTTTTATTAATATCGTTACTTGATACTTCTTTAAAAAACTTACTAAAAGATTCTTTGCTAAACTTCATACTTACCTCACAAAACTAGCTTTTCTAGCGTTAGATAAATTTCTTATATTTACCTGCTGCTATTCAAGTTATGTCCGTTTTAGCATGAGAAAGCAAGTCCTTTTCTTTTTATTTCATACACTTTTACCTATTATTAATATAATATATGAGGATCTAAATACAAGCATTTAACTTATTACACATATTGCTTGACTATTTTTCCAACTTCTGTGCAAATGTCGATGTTCGTGCCATTTCAGTACTCCTGGGTAAAATACCAAAATATGCTTTTCTAATTCATGTATTGAGTCTTCTTGCTCTAAATCGTTTTTATAGTAAACATTGTGTTCTGCTAAAACATAGTTTGTAATCTTCTGATCAGTATAATTTTCTACTTTGTAGTGGTGAGTAACGCTAAACCTTTCTAAAATTGGTTTGTGTTTTAAATTCCAACGTTGCCATGAAAGTTTATCGTTTCCCAATACAAATTTATTTCCTTCTTCTTCTATGCTACCAACCGGAAAGCACGCATTTGTTTCTCCTAAGTTCCAACTGTCCGATAATACTATCTGCGCTTTTGCAAATTTAATCGATGGTAATAAACTCTGTGGTAATGGATATAGTGCTTTTAAGTTGTACCACAAATGATTTCTTTCATAAATACCGTTATAATTCTTTGTGTGAGGCTCGGTTTCTCCAAGGATTGCTACATCTAGGCGATATATATCATTGCTTAAAGCTCGTTCATAATGATCGCGTAGATAGTTTTCTATAATCCTAATAACTGGACCACTAGACCTGAAAAAATTTACTCTTCCAAATGATAACACTGGTCCATCTTTTTCTATTTTTACCCCTGAATAATCAGAAAGAAGATCTCCAAATAAACTTTCATCTAAGAACCTGTACATGATCTCAAGAAAGGAATAAACTAAGAGATAATGTATATAAGTTAGGATATATGAGGAGTTTATACCCAAGTAATATAAGTCGGGAAAGATTTGAGATTATATTACCAGATCTAGAGTCCTGTAGAAAAAAAACAAAACCAAGAAAACTTGATTTGTATGATGTATTTTGTGGAGTGTTATACGTTCTGAAAAGCGTTTGTCAGTGGAGAATGCTACCAAAAGAGTTTCCAAAATGGCGCAATTGTTACGACTATTTTAAGAAGTGGAGTGAAAAACCAGATGCAAATAAAGAAAGTGTTCTGGAGCTGGTGTTAAAAAAAAATAGTTGGCGTAGTCCGACAAAACAATGGTCGGAAAGAAAAAACCAGCTTCTGCATAATTGATGCACAGAGTGTAAAAAATGCAGATACTGCTGAAGAAAAAGGCTACGATGCAGGCAAAAAGATTTCAGGAATAAAACGCCATATTGCAGTAGATACGCAAGGTTTGCCACATGCAATTTATGTAACAACAGCAGAGATAACTGACCGTAGCAGTGCTGTGAGAATGGTAGAAAATGCAAAAGAAAACCTCTCGGGAGTTAAAAATGTACTGGTTGATGCAGGCTATACGGGAGAGAATTTTGCAACACAAATAAAAGCAACTATTGGTGCAACTGTTGAGGTAATAAAACGCAGTGAATTACATACCTTTGCTGTATTGCCAAAAAGATGGGTTGTAGAGCGTTCTTTTGCTTGGTTGGAAAAATGTAGACGGTTATGGAAAAATTGCGAGCGTAAACTCAACACCAGCTTGCAAATGGTAGTTCTTGCTTTCACTGCTTTGTTCCTCAAAAGATTATGAACAGGTTCTAAGGAAATAGAAAAGTTAGAAGGAGAAAAGTTTCGACGTTTAACAGGGGTAAAAAAAGCAACATTTGAGCGAATGGTAGAAATTCTAGAAGTGGAGGATAAAAGAAAAAAAGCTAGAAGTGGAAGAAAAAGTAAACTTTGCATAGAAGACAGGCTACTTATGGCACTGGAATATATAAGAGAATATCGTACATATTTTCATATTGGGCAAAGCTATGGCATGAGTGAAAGTAACAGTTTTAAAATAATAAGATAGGTAGAAGACATATTAATAAAACATCCAGATTTTGCATTACCAGGAAAAAAAGAGCTATTAAAGAGTGATGTAGAATATGAAGTTTTAGTAATAGACGGAACTGAAACGCCAGTAGAGAGACCAAAAAAAAGCAAAAGCCCTTCTACTCTGGAAAGAAAAAAAGGCATACTATAAAAACACAAATAGTAACAGAGAAGAAGAGTAAAAAAGTCATATGCACATCTTTCTCGAATGGTAGAAAACACGATTTTCGGATGTTTAGAGAATCAAAGGTAGCAATATTACCGGACACCAAAATCTTAGCTGATGCCGGCTACAGGGGAATGCAGAAGATACACAAAAATGTTGTATTACCGCACAGGAAAATGAAAAAGAATCCGTTAAGCAAAGAACAAAAAAAAGAGAACAGGGCACTTATGAGCCAAAGGGCAATTGTTGAAAACGTAATTGGCTTATTGAAAAGGTTTAAAATCATCTCGGACAGGTATAGAAACCGACGAAAACGTTTTGGTTTAAGGTTTAATTTGATTGCTGCAATTCACAATTTTGAGCTCCATACATGAATTTTGAAAGAAGTCTATTGCTTCAAGCTCATTCATCGGTACAGCATGAATAGCATTATTCACTATTTTTACCCCTTCTTTTTCTCCGTTTTTCCATGTTTGGTGAATGTGGCAGAGCAAAAGTTGTCCACTAGGCGCTCTAGGCATTGATGGTCTCCAGGGATGGGCAATTCCCTTGATTCTTCTCACCACTCCTTTTGCATCTATAGTGATTAAATCATAGCGGGGCATTTTCCAGGTGTAGTCAATCAGAACCAAACTGTTATCAACTGCACCTCTGACTTTACATCCCTCTTCGCTTATATCTTCAGGACTTATATGAGTGCGACAGCGGTAGGTTATCAGGTAACTACTTCCAGGAGCTGGTTCTTTGCCTGGTAATAACCAATCAACGTTTCCTGCGTTTAACTTATAGTCTATACTATTTTCATAAATAACATTACCTTGTTTAACTTGAATAATCTCAAGTACTGCAGAGTCAGGAATAGCTCCTGAATATGAACCGTGAGTAATGGTAATGGTTTTTTGAATAGTGATATCTACTTTTTTAATTTCACTTATTGGAAAATCATTAACCTTCAATTCCATTACCCTTTGGCTATTTGGCTGAAAAGTATGTGGCTCTGATTCAACTGACTTTATATCTGGATCTTCATCAAAAGAAACACGAATACTGTGAGGAAGTTCAATCTCATAGCCATCAACATGAGCTTTGCCCTCATTAATCACAAATATTTTTTTTCCTCCTTCTCCCTCTTCCTTTTGCAGGAACATTACTTCAAGACCATTTACGACATAGGAACCATTGGCTTCTTTGTCATAACGAGCAAGAGCTGTAGTTACTATATTTGCTTGTGGTGGCGGTGAATGTTCTATCAATACTCCATTTTCAATATTGTAAATTGGGTAAAATTCGCCATTTGTAGAGTTAACAGTAACACTTTCTACTTGGTATCCCCAAATGATGGAAACTTTAAGCCTTGCTGCGCCTACTTCCTGATAATTTCTTGTACCAACTGCAGGATCACGAAGGTTTTCATCCTCAAGTTCTGTAATCGTAGATTCTAGATAATAAACACCTATGCGAACTGTAGTATTAAGCGGGATAACAAACTCTTTTGCCTCTACCTTTCTCACCGCTCCACGAAGATAGATTTTTCCTGACTCAAGTGTAACTTTTTCCCCATCTATGATGCAATTGCTTCCTGTTATAACATCACCATCACGAAATATTGCATCACCTATGCCTTTAAGCTTAGAGAGAGCATACTCCTGAGTCTCGTTTAGTTCTGCAGATTGCAAACCTCTTCCAGCAAGAAATAAGCTTTTTTCGTATTCTTTGTCAGGATTAAAGCGGTTATAATAGGCGTTTAAAGTCATTTTATGCTAGAAAAATTCAAAAAGTTACAACAAATGAAAAAGTTTCCCGAGTTGCAGATGTTCTGATAAGTGGTACGGTGTATTCTAAAACTAACAAAATTCCAGGATTTTCCACGTCTTTTGGTTCAAAATATCTCTGTCCTTCAGGTAATCCTTCTTTTATTTTAGTACCAACCATAACCCCTAATTCCCTTATCACTTGATTTGCTGCGTCCGTGAAATCGAAAGTAAATTTAAGGTACAAATTATTGGTTGGTACATTTGAGGACCTAAACCTTCCAGAAGGAGTTACAAGTTCTCCATTCTCATCACCTGTGCAGAAGAGAACTTCGTCTGCAGTACGCCTGCCAAGTTCATTGAGTAGTTTTTGAGAAGTAATGGGCTCCGGTGGTGTGCTTTGAACGTACTCTATAGTAACTGTACTACTCTCTACAATAGAGCTGTTTTCTGTGCACTGAATAATACCAGTACTACTATCAACTGTATAATCAATACTTGGCTGATAAGTTGTTTGTCTGATAAAAATTTTTACGTCTTTAATGGGATGGTGATCAAGCTTGATTTCGCTATCAGCTGCAAAAGTTTTTTCTACTTTATGATTGCTTTCCCAACCTGCATCACCTGTTCCCCAGGCAAGATGTATCGGCTGCTCTTTTATACTTGCTGCTATTGCTGCTCTTCCTGATTGTGTAAGAATTGACACCTGTGATGAGTTTGAAAGGCTTATATAATATATATTCAGGATTTGGAAAATTTTTGTCCAAAAAAAATGAATTTTTGCCTAATTTTTTGTTGCAGTATTATTTAAAAATCGAACTGTATTATTCTCGAAAAAAAACAATAGAATATCAATAGGTTAAAAATTGCATCTGTATTATTTATTTTTGCCCCTGTCCTACAAAGTGGACCTGTAAGTTCTCATCCTTAAAGCATTAATTGTTTTAGGGAAAAGTTATGAAACTAAAAACTGCCATAGTTGTTCAAAATATACGGTATCAAGCTAAGAGATTAAAACTTTTTGAATGCTTTGCTCATGAAACTCATGAAGATCTTGAGCAAGAACTTTTCTGTGAAATTTGGACTTATCTTGATAGATATGATGAAAGTAAAGGTAGCTTTAACACTTTTGTAGCAAGATTAACTGAACGTCGTGCCAATAACTTATTGGAGAAACAACTATGTATGAAGCGCAATATTAATAACTATGTCAATATTGAGAAAACAGAAGCTTTTGAAGATGAAGTAGCGAAACGTACTGATGTAGATTACATGATTTCAACGCTACCAAGAAAGATGCAAAAGATATGCGAACAACTCAAGTACTTTAACTTATATGAAGTTGCTAAGATGAACAACATATCAAGAACTACTTTAAATACTATGATAAGAAAAATACGTATAAAACTCTCTTCCATCTACTACAAGAGCAAAAAGAAAAATTGAACATAAATTCTACCTTTCCTGAATATATAACATATACCATTGAGGTGAATAAATGACTTTTAAAATTCTAAACAATAATGAAAGATTGAAAACAACTACAGGAATAAAAGTAGTAATTTTTGGTCCTTACGGTATTGGTAAAACCAGCCTCTTAAAGACTATAAGTGAACCAACACTATGTCTTGACTTTGAAGCAGGTCTGCTTGCTGTTCAAGATTGGCAGGGAGATTCAATTAGTGTTCGTACTTGGAATCAAGCTCGGGATATTGCCTGCCTAATTGGTGGTCCGAACCCTGCACTAAAATCTGATCAAGCGTATAGCCAAAGACACTATGAGCACGTATCAAGTAAATACAATGAAGAGTTTTCTAAATATCGATGTATTTTTATTGATAGCATCACTGTAGCATCACGTCTTTGTCTCTTATGGGCAAAAATGCAACCGGAAGCTTTTTCTGAGAGAAGTGGAAAGCAAGACATGAGAGCTGCTTACGGAATACTTGCGCAAGAGATGATGGCTTGGCTCAATCAGTTTCAACATATCAGAGATAAAGACATCATAATAGTTGGCACATTAGGTCAATATCTCGATGACTGCAATCGTCCAACTTGGCTACCTCAATGTGAAGGAGCTAAAACTGCTAGTGAGATTCCAGGGATAGTTGATGAGGTAATCAGCATGGTTGGAATCAAGAAAGATGATGGTACAGAGAAACGTTCATTTGTCTGTCAGACTATTAATACTTGGGGATACCCAGCTAAAGATCGCAGTGGCTGCCTGAATATGGTTGAGGAACCACATCTAGGTAAATTACTTGCGAAAATTAAAGCCAAAACTTTGGCTCCTATTGTTTAATTAAAAATTGGAGAATAATTATTATGGAACAAAGCTTTTTCAATATCGGTCAAAAAATTCCCTTTTTCAGCATAAAAGAGTATTTAAACGACAAAGCACCGATACCAGAAGATATAATCTCACCAAGGATTTTAACAAAAAGAGGCTTATTGGTACTAGGTGGCCCACCTAAAATTGGCAAAAGCGATTTTCTAATTTCATGGCTTGTCCACATGGCTGCTGGAGTTTCATTTTTGGGTATGACTCCAAGCAAACCTATGAAAATTTTCTATCTGCAAACTGAAATTGAATATGAATATATGAAAGAACGGTTGCAACAACTTCAACTGGATAACGAACTTTTGAATATAGCTGCCAATAACTTAATCATTACACCAAGAGTACAATTATCTTTCAGCAGTGAAGAAATAGATGAAATTAAAAATGTTATCAAAGAGCGTTTCAAACCTGATATTATTGCCGTCGATCCTCTTCGTAACATTTTTAACTCAAGTGAATATGGCAATG
Organism: Wolbachia endosymbiont (group A) of Longitarsus flavicornis; assembly: GCF_963931955.1. NCBI lineage: Bacteria > Pseudomonadati > Pseudomonadota > Alphaproteobacteria > Rickettsiales > Anaplasmataceae > Wolbachia > Wolbachia endosymbiont (group A) of Longitarsus flavicornis. The sequence goes on from NZ_OZ008337.1 coordinate 136,834, forward strand.
AAAACGACAATAGCGCTATGTTATTCTTCTTGCAAAAAACACTTGAAAGACTGAGAAATGTTATCAATCCAGATTCGGGCATAATACTCACTCACCATACAAAAAAACTATCCAAAAAAATGTTAGAAGAAGATCCATTTCAAGGCCTAAGTGGTGCTGGATCTTTACGTGGATTTTATAGCACTGGCATGGTGATGTTTGCTCATGATGAGGAAAGCACTGTCCGTCAAATAGTATTTGAGCTTCGTAATGGTGAACGTGTAGCAAATAAGCTTGTTGATAAGATAGATGGTCGTTGGAAGCTTGCAGACCAATGGAGTAACTGATTTTTACTTAATTTATAGGAGACAATATGTTATCAGATTTTTTAACTGATTTTAATAACGCAAAACTGCAGAGCAATTTAATACCAAAAGGTACAATAGTCAAGGTAAAAATGGCAATAAAGCCTGGAGGTTATGAAAATTGGTTCACTAAAAGCTATGCTACCGGCAGCATCTATTTAAACGCTGAATTTACCGTCACTGAAGGTCAATATGCAAAACGTAAGATTTTTCAAGTAATTGGTATTAAAAGTGGCAAAGCAAGCGTTGAAGGAGAAGATACTTGGGGAGAATCTGGACGTTCTATGCTTAGAAGTATTTTAGAGTCAGCACGGAACATTCATTCAAATGACACTTCAGAAAAAGCAGTTATTGCTAGAAAAGTCAACTCTATAGCTGATTTTAACGGGGTAGAGTTTACTGCAAAAGTTGGTATTGAAGCTGATCGATATGGAGAAAAAAACAAGATTGCCACTGTTATTACTCCAGAACAATCTGAAGTTGATTGGTTGCCATTTTGAAGTACGACGAAGAGAAGCTCTGGATTGCTGTAATTGAGAGAGCTATCAAAGATGCAGCAGTAGAGCTAAAGAAAGAAGCAATTAAATGGTTTGATTCAGAGTCTTTTGAAACTGTTTGTGAGCTAGCTAATCTCAGCTCTAAACGTATGAAAAGTATGTATGGGGGTTTTATGCAGAGAAAGGAAATAAAAGGATTATTGATTGATAATATTAAGGAGTGTGTACCTTACCTAATTCCAAACGGTAATTTTTATCGAGAGAGGACTTATGTTGGCAATTGTGATGGGGATACGATTACAGTTAAAATAGTGGGTAAAGAAGCTGGAAATTGGCGTAATTTTACTAAAGGAATCAGTGGTGATATTATTGATCTTTGGACTTTAGTTAAAGGTGATATAAATTCCGCTAAGAAGTGGTTAAATACTAAAGAAAACACAACAGAACATAAAATTACATCGTTTTCAGCAAGGCATTACTTGAATGATAAATCACCAATGCCAAAAGATATAATAGGCCCAAGAATTTTAACTCCAGGCGGTCTTTTGGTTATAGGTGGAACTCCCAAAATAGGAAAAAGTAATTTTCTACTTTCCATGTTGGTACATTTAGCTGCTGGAGTATCATTTCTTGGTATGAAGCCTGCAAAGCCACTTAAGATATTCTATCTACAGAATGAAATGGAATATGATTACATAAGAGAGCGCTTACAGAAGCTAAGAATCAGCAAGAAAACCCTTGATGCAGGGACAGAAAACTTAGTCATCACTCAAAAAATAAAACTAACCTTGAATGTGGAAAAAATAAAAGAAATTATGTCGGAAAATCTCGATGTAAAAACAGTTGATCTTATAGTGATAGACTCTCTTTTTGATTATAGGAGTATGATCTCTTTTCTGCAAAATAGTATTGATGAACTACGCTCTATAACTAATCCTGCTGCTGGAGTAATAGTTACACATTACACCAAAAAAATGTCAACAACCACGTTAAAAAAGAATCCATTTCAAGCATTGAGTGGTGCTAATGTTTTAAGAAGTTTATATACATCTGGAATAATGATATTTAGGCCAGAAAGGAATACTCTGCAATTGATGTACGAACTTAAAAACGGCAAACCAATACCAACAAAATTCATAAATATGGTTAACGGACGCTGGATAGCTACAGCTTAACCAAATTTCTAAACTTTAAATATATTGGAGATTTTATGGATATCTATTGTGATTTTAATACTGCAGCTCCACGAAAAAATGCACCGTTAGTAGAAAAAGAACAACTTAAAGCTCAGCTTCTGTTAAATATCAGATCATGCCTTTCTTATCTATTGCCAAGAGGGATTTTTCGTGGTGGTAAGTTTTATGTAGGCAATGTACAAGGTGATAAAGGAAAGAGTCTAGTAGTAGAATTAAGTGGCAGTGAAGCTGGCCTATGGCATGATTTTGCAACAGGAGAAGGTGGTGACATTATCGACCTTTGGGCAGAAGTGCATAGAAAAAGTACTAGAACAGAGTTTACTGAAGTAATGGACTCTATAGCTGAATGGCTTGGTCATTTTAAAAAGATCAAAACTGACAAAACTGCAGGTAATCCAACTGCATATTGGGATTATTACGATGAAAACGGCCAAGCTATTGTTAGGGTCTATCGTTATGATGATAATAATGGAAAGCGATATCTTCCTTTTGATATAAAAAAATCTGACTTTGGTGCACCGAAGATAAGGCCACTCTATAATATTCCAGGTATTTTGAAATCCGATAAAGTTATTTTTGTTGAAGGGGAAAAATGTGCAGAAGCGCTGATAGAGAAAGGAATAACTGCAACAACAGCAATTTCTGGAGCAAATGCACCTATTGAGAAGACAGATTGGACTCCACTTAAAGGTAAACACATTATTATATGGCCAGATAATGATGAACCAGGTAAACGATATGCTGAAAATGCTGCAAAAAAGCTTTTAGAGATCGGAGTTGCATCACTTGTTAAGCTTAAGATACCACAAGATAGGCCGAAAGGTTGGGATGCTGCTGATTGTGTAAAGGAGGGTATAAGCATTGAAGAATTTTTAGCTTCAACTCCTTTACTTACTATTGATACCCCATCTACTGACATTCCAAATACTTCAAATATGAAAAGTTTAGAAAGATCTACAAAACATCCGCTTAACATTTTAGACTGGAGTGTGAGTCGTTATTTAGGTTCAGTACCAATACAAAGGTTTCTTGTTGAAGGTTTATTTCCTTTAGGTGTTACCTCAATAGTAGCTGCTATGGGAGATACAGGTAAAGGTATGCTACTCCTTGACTTGGCACTTAAGGTTGCAAGTGATGCAGATCAGATATGTGGTTTTGGTTCCCTTGTTACAGAGCATGGATCAGTAGTGATTTTTTCAGCAGAAGATGATGCAGGTGAGATACACCGTCGTCTTGATCGTCTTGATCCTAGTAGCAAGAGAGCAGAATATCAAAATCGATTATTTATTATACCTATTCCAAATACGGGAGAGCCCTTTTCTATAGTGAAAAGCAACATGCGTGGTAAATGTCCTGAAACTTCAGATAAATTTGAAGACATCTGTAGACAATTAGATAAAGTAAAAGATCTAAAACTAATAGTATTTGATCCACTAGTATCATTTGTCCATGCTAATATAAACTCAGATCCAGAAATGGGATATTATGCAATGGGGTTACTTGCAAACTTAGCAAATGAAACAGGAGCAGCTGTAATTGTAGCACATCATATGAGAAAACCCAAGTGCAGTGAACCGATTACGACTGTGGAACAGGCAAGAGATGCGATAAGAGGTACAACTGCACTTGTTGATGGAGTTAGGTGTTCTTTTGCATTATGGCCTGCTTCAAAAGAGCATCAGAATACTGTGTTTAATACATTAAAGGTTAGTAAAGTTAATAATGCAGTATACCAAGGAGCTATAGTTAAGTCTAATGGAGCAACAGATAGGAATATAAGAACTTACTTACGCTCCTCAACTGGCTTGCTTGAGGATATATCTGAGGAATTTAAGCTTGGAAAATTATCTGATGAATACTTAAAAAAGATACTGATGCAAGCTATTGCAGTGTCAGCAGAAGAAGGTCATCCGTTTACTCATACAGGTGGACCAGGAGTGTTTCAACAACGGCATAGATTACCAGCTGCATTTCATAGTGTTAGTAGGCATAGACTTGAACGTTTAGCACAGGAACTATTAAACGAAAGAAAAATAGTAAAAGGTATGGCTACAAACTCAAAAGAGGATAAATGGCTTGATATCAAAACTGGTTCTTTTGCCAGAGGAGAAGGTAAGTTTAAGCTAGGTGCAGGAAGGTTTGAAATAGGTAACTTCTAAAAAATACTTAAAGCTCACTTATGAAAGTTTTGTGGGTTCATTTTGTCTCTCTGAAAGTAAGGTTTTAAGAACAAAAAATGAATTCCACACGACCAAATTTCCATGATTTCCGGAAAATTTATCAAGATTTGGAAATTAGAGTATATTCACACTTAAACTATTGAAATTCGTTGATTTTTAGCCATCTAATATAAGAAATATTACGTTTCCATTTCCAAAAAATTTAGCTAATTTGGTAATACTCAAACCCGCTACAGTGGCTGATTTCCACTTTCCGAGAATCTTATATATTATATATATATAAATAATAATAAATGATATAATAATAAACTAATATAAAATACAATAACTATAGTAATGGTTCATAGTAACTTTTGAGCAAAAAGAAAGAAGTTTGGAAAAGTAGTCACTAATAAAAATACAACACAGAGACAAAAATATGAAAAACCTACTATTGCATTTTGAACAACTTGAAAAAAAAGATGAAGGACCTAAAAGTGAAAGACAAATGCTTACAAAAGACAAAACAATTTATAATAGCATTTTAAAAAGACTCTATGACCCGAGGGTACAATTTACCACCTTGACCTAAAGAACGCTTATAACAGCCCTTAAAAGCCGATTAACACCATGTCTTAACTTATAAGAAAGACCTTATGTTAATTTTATCACGTTTTACTTTAGTTGTAAAGAAATTTTTTTAATGTATGACAGATTTGTATAGTCGATATTTTACGTAACTTATGGCGTTTAATTGGTTATTTAGTATCTCTAAAACTTAACGAGTTGCTTTTATAACCAAAGTAAAAGGGTTAATACGGTAGCCATAATCTTTACGTGATGATCCAGGCCAACCAACTGTTTGAATCACATCATTACGTTCGATGTTTAATCCTAACTTTTTAGCTAAAGTGGTTTTTATTGTTCTTTGGATTGTGTTTATTGGTTTTCTAATGTAATGTTCTGGGTCTGCTTCTGGATCAAGATTTAGGCGCTTTTCTATTTCAGTGATGCTAAGCAACATGTGTTTTTCAGGGGGTAATTCTTTTTTACAATCATTCAAAAATTGTTCAAATAATACGCGCAAAACTTTCATACATGCTACAGCTTTCTTATTTAGAATCTCTATATTGTTTACGTAAAGTGAGCCCTCTATCAATTGCAACTTTAATAATTCCTTCTCTTTAGGAGGTTCAATTAGATTAAGTGCAGTATGTAAGATTTGCATTGAAGTATTTGGTATGAACTCTAGTACTCCTCTTTGTGCTGCTTCTTGGAATACTTCAATTAACGTCTTATGCTGAAAGAAAAGGTCAACCATTTTTACTATGGGCAAATCAAGAGGTATGTTTGATGGATTTTTTCTCAGTATTATTAATACAGTTGGATTAGCTTTAAGCTTATCTATCGTTAAGAATGTTGGATTGGTGCAAAAATCAAGTATGATTAAACTTACAATCTTACCTTGTCCACCAACATGATAAACTCCACTTTCCACTTTTTGCCACATAAAATTTGTATCACTTAGCTGACCTTCAAACCAATTCATAAATTTCTCTGGGTTTAAATATGCAGATAAGCGGTGAAATCTTTGCTTCTTGTAGGTATTAGGCAAAATATCACGGTTGCAATTTTCACAAATTATATTATCGCATGCTTCGTTAAAGTCCTCATCAATGAAAATCTCATTGTTACAGTATGGATCAACTATATTTGGCCAATCTAATTTATCTTGTCTACGAGAGCAGATAATGTAAGACCTCTCCTGCATCTTAATTAATTCAAGATCTGACAAATACCTTGCTGCTTTGATGTAATTTTGATTTGGGTTAACCCAAGAGCTGCCAGAATTAAGAAGATCAGAGATTTGCTCTTGGCAAGATTGTAAGACCATAAAATTGTTTTATGTATGCTTTAAAATCCTCTCTTTCCCTTTTATTCAGAGGATGTTCAGAGTAGTAAATTGCTATATACTCATCACTTCGCTTGAAAAATAAGCCTATCTTTTTGCCTTGAAATATTACTTTAATCGACTCTATAAGTGGCACTATGTTTCCTACAAATGGCTTTAAAACATGCAATTCCGGTGCAATAGGATCATATGGAGCAACAGTCAAAGTGATATTAGTATAGCTGTAATTGAAACGATTTGACTGAAACTTTAACTCAAAAACACGAATATTTGAATCAGATTCATTAATACAAGTTTCTATAAATTTATGCACCTGTTCCGCGAAATTTTTATCCTGCACATCTACAAAAATACATTCGCAGCCAAAGTAACAACTTGCAATGCTATTTGCTATTTCTATAGCTTGATCAATATTTCTAGCACCAAGATCTACCTGAGTGCCATTTAGTAGAAAATCCAAAATCATCCACTCTGCCTTATGGCCATGAATAACTTTGTTTGAATTTAACAACAAATCTATATCGCTAGCTTTTCGTATTAACACATATAAACGATTCTGATGATAGAAGAAACCTTGTAGTTGATTCTCGAAACTGTCATTTCTCTTAATGTTATCTTCTTTCAGTATTTGTTGTATGATTTCCTCTGAGATAAAGTCCTTAAATGGAGTACTTGGTCGTCTTGGTATTTTTTGTAAGGCAAAAGACATGAAACTCTTTCTTTGTATTTTTTCAAAGTGATAGACAGACTTTAAAAGATTGTAATCTGCATGAAACAGTAGAAACAGCAAAGACTTCTTATCATATTTATTATTATTTTTTACAAGGTAGGATTTCATGAGTTCCGTAGTTAATGCAGATCTTGCAATTTCACTGACAGTGACTTCTAGTTTTGCACGGTCAAAACAGGTAATCAAGTAGTAAGTAACGAGAGAATCGGAATAATTAGCAATCACTTTACGTTTGTATTGTACAGATGTATTATCGTAGCTTTCATCATCAAAGAGTTGAGCATTTAATTTATCTTTAAAGGAGTTTTGAAAAATAATATTTAATTGCTTACCAGAAAGTGAATCTATCCAAGACTGACGTATTTTTGTATTGTGAAAACGATCAAGCAAATGGTTAACAGGTACTTCTAAATCATCTTCCCAAAATTTACGATTTGGATAAATGTTCATAAGAAACTAACCACACCATAATAGCATAATAGACTATTTAAATAGTTAAGATAGAAATTTGAAAGTCTTGACCAATAATTATGCAAGGGCTGTTTACTGATTTTTAACCAAGCTTTTTCTAAAAAGTTTGCTTAAGAAGAAGATTTTTTGGACAAAATTTTTTCAAATCCTGAATATATATTATATAGGGTTCACGTACTCTAGTGAAACAAATCTGAATATAAATGTCAATCCTAACACTAGATCTCGGCAAACAAACAGGCTGGGCAATTCTAGCAGATGGAGTAATTGAAAGTGGAAGCAAAAGTTTTCATGGTAGTCGTTTCAGTGGAGGTGGCATGTGCTTTTTGAGTTTCCGTAATTGGCTTAACTCTTTAGAACATAAGTTCACTGCAGTGTATTTTGAGGAAGTAAGAAGACATTTAGGAACTGATGCAGCTCATTGCTATGGTGGTTTTCTTGCAGTGCTGTCTGCTTGGTGTGAAGAACATCATGTGCCATACAAAGGTGTTCCTGTAAAGACTATAAAGCGCTTTATAGCAGATGCAAGTAAGAGTGAAGTTATTGAAGCTGTAAAGGAAAAAGGTTTTTTGCCTAAAGATGATAATGAATCTGATGCTTTAGCATTAATGTTTTACGCTATGAATCTTGGTAAAGATTTTAACATATCAAAAATACCATAAAAGTGGGTCCTTTCGGCCATACTGGCGGATTTGGTGGGTCAGACCCCAGGCCTTCTTTAGCGTCAGAGATATTTTGAATATTAACTTTTTAATTATTAAGATATGAATTTAGCAATCCACTACTATCCTACTCAAAATCTGGTCGAATATGAGCGTAATCCTCGTAAAAATGATGACGTAGTAAATAGAATGTGTGCTTCTATTCGGGAATTCGGCTTTCGTATACCAATAGTTGCAAAAAGCGATGGAACTGTGGTTGATGGTCATTTAAGACTTAAAGCAGCAAGAAAACTTGGTATGGAAAGTATTCCAGTGGTCTTAAGTGATAATCTAAATGAACCACAAACCAAAGCTTTTCGATTACTGGCAAATCAATCAGCTAATTGGGCAAAGTGGGATGATGAGCTTTTGAAAGTAGAAATTCAAGAGTTAGAAGATTTACAGTTTGATCTTAAAATGACTGGATTTGAATTAGAAAAAGTTCAACATTTCCTTGATGATTTAGATAGTGAAAAAGAAGATCTTTCTGACTTAGCTGTTGATGACAAAAAGGTAACAAAACCAGGTGATCTTTGGATTTTAGGTGATCATCGAATCTATTGTGGTGATAGCTCTGTAGTTGAATCATTTAAAGCAGTACTGGGCGATAAAATGGCAGACATTACTATTTGTGATCCTCCATATAACGTTGATTATGGTAGCAGTCAAGAAAGAGAAGATAAAAAAATATTAAATGATAATCAAGGTGAAAAGTATGAGCTTTTTCTCTACGACATCTGTTCCCATATTTTAGCATATACGAAAGGTGCAATTTACATCTGCATATCATCATCAGAGTTTTCAACGTTGCAAAAAGCATTTGAAGAGGCAGGAGGAAAATGGTCAACATTTATCATTTGGGCAAAGAATCATTTTACGCTAGGCAGGTCTGATTATCAAAGACAATACGAAGCAATGCTCTATGGATGGAAAAGGGGCAATAAACGTGAGTGGCATGGGGGTAGAAATCAAAGTGATCTGTGGTTTTATGATAAGCCAACACATAACTCATTACATCCAACAATGAAGCCAGTAGAGCTAATGGAGAGAGCAATAGTAAACAGCAGCAGATCAGGAGACATAGTACTTGATCCATTTAGCGGTTCTGGAAGTACACTGATTGCATGTGAGAGAACAGGAAGAATTTGCAGGACAATAGAGCTAGATTCAAAATTTGTAGATGTAACCATAAAACGTTGGCAAATATATACCGGAAGAGATGCCCTTTTAGCCAGTACTGGTAAAACTTTTGCGGAAATTCAAGAAGAAAATTCGTAAAAAGGAGCGAAAAGAGAGGAGGAAAAGAGTGGAAAAAATCACGCAGACGGAATGGGCAAGAGAGATAGGAGTATCAAAGCAATATGTCTGTTATTTAGTAAAAAAAGGAATAGTTGAGTTGGAGGATGGTTTGATCAATAGAGAACAAGCAAATGAAGCGGTGGCAGCAATAAGAGATCCAAGTCAGCCACTGAGGAGGAAAAATCCAGAAAACGAAAATACAAATAACCTTTCTACAATGTTGCTAAAAACGCGAATAAAAAATGAGATGGAACGTGGTAAACTGCTTGAGGCAAAGGCAAAAGCTGAGATTGGTGAACTTGTAGCAGTAGAGGAAGTAAAAACTGAAGCATTTAATGTAGCAAGAGTTGTCCGTAATAATCTGCTTAATATTCCAAATAGAGTTTCAGCACTACTTGCATCACTGAGTGACACTGAAAAGATTCATATGGCGCTAACTGAAGAGATTACAAACTCGCTTGAAGAATTATCTAACACTAAATTTCAAATATAAAAAGATTTTAAATATAAAATGGCTGATAACTTAAGTTTGGAGTTAATAAAGTGTCTCATTAATCAACCTGGATTAGATGTTAATGTTAGAGGGTTAAACGGAAAAACACCACTACATTGCGCTATAGAATTTGACGAATTAAGCATGGTGGACTTGTTACTCACGAAGAAGAACATTAATCCTTTTGTAGAAGATAATGATGGTAAAACATCTCTTGATTACGCCAAAGAGGGAAAAAAAGCAGAAATATTACAAGCGCTAATTAATAACAAGTACGGGTCAGAACAAGATAGCTTACTTCATTTGGCTGCAATGATAGGTGAAGTTAATGCAGTTAGATATTTGATAGGAAAAGGTGTTGACGTTAACGTACGAAATGCTCTGCATCATACGCCATTACATCTAGCAGCAGGCATAGGACATGCAGAAGTTGTAAAGATTTTGATAAGAGAAGGAAACGCTGAAATAGATGTCTTTGATGCGCGAAATCAGACACCAATGCACTATGCAGTTAATAATAAAAAGTTGGAGATAGTAAAGTTACTGCTGAAGCTTGGAGCAGATGTGAATAGTGCACGCATGGGACAAAACTCAATGAAATTGTCACCTGTTCATATAGCTGTAAGTAATACTAATTACGATGAAAGAGATTTGTGTTTGGATATCCTCAAATGCTTAATAAGGGAGCCTAATGCTCAAGTCAATTTGCAAGACTACGAAAATAAAACACCACTACATTACGCTGAAAGACTTAAAACAATAGAAGTTTTACTAACGCGAGAAGATATAGACCCTCTCGTAAAAGACGATAGCGGCAAGACACCATTTGATTACGCTAAACCTGAGATAAAAAAGGCTTTGATGAGTAATAAATACGGTTCTGAAAAGAATAGTCTACTACATTTAGCTGCACAAAGAGGAGAAATTGAGATTGTAGATGCAATTTTAAAAGAAGAAATTGATATTGATATTGTAAATAATAAAGGTCTATCACCGATTTACCTTGCTGCAGAAAAAGGACATTTACATGTAGTAAAATTACTGCTGAAAAAAGGAGCAAACTATACACCTGTTCTGCATTTAGCAATCAAGTCAAATAATTTAGAATTGCTAAAAACTTTATTTAAAGAAAAGAGTATCAAATTACCAGATAAGATAGGCAGATCTGTACCAATTTATTATAGGTGTATGGAGCATAGAGATGCAAAAGTAAGAAAATACAATAGTGTGATCTGTGTTTTTACCTCAGTAAGTGCAGTAGCAATGGCAGCATATATAGGTTTAACAGCAACAACAATAAGCAATGCAATCATTTTTGCAACAATAACAGGAATATTTGCGCTTATTATAGCAATAATGATAAGTGAGATGAGCAAAAGGTATATAGAAAATGAATTTCAGAAAAAGATGTTTATGGAATTGGAGGAATGTAGTTCTACTGTTAATGATGTTGAGATAGAACCAGCAATAAGTAGGGTTAAGGTATGATCTATGCTACATCTTTTTCTGAAGGTTTAAGACCAGATCCACTACTTAAAGTATCAGAGTGGGCGAATGAGTATCGAGTTTTAGCGCCAACTGCAGCATCAGAGCCAGGTAAATGGAGAACGGAAAGAACTCCTTATTTAAAAGAAATCATGGATTCACTTTCTCCGTCCTCACCAGCAGAAAAAGTAGTATTCATGAAAGGAGCGCAGATTGGGGGAACAGAAGCTGGTAACAATTGGATTGGCTACATCATAGATCAAACACCAGGGCCAATGTTAGTTGTGCAGCCAACAGTTGAAATGGGAAAGCGTTGGTCAAAAGGAAGATTTGCACCGTTAATAGAGAGTACGCCATGTTTAAAAAATAAAGTAAAAGACCCAAGGTCAAGAGATTCAGGCAATACTGTGCAAAGTAAGGAATTTCCAGGTGGAATAGTAGTAATAACTGGAGCAAACAGCAGTGTAGGTCTCAGGTCTATGCCAGTAAAATATCTCTTTCTTGATGAGATAGATGCCTATCCAGGAGATTCAGGAGGTGAAGGAGATCCAGTACTGCTCAGTATTGCACGAACTAATACATTTGCAAGGCGAAAGATTTTTTTAGTATCAACACCAACGATTCATGGAATAAGCAGAATTGAGAAAGAATTTGAAGCAACAGATAAGAGATATTTTTTTGTACCATGTCCGCATTGTAATTATTACCAAATTTTAAAATGGTCACAAATAAAATGGGAAGATAAAAATCCAAATACAGCACACTATATATGTATAGAATGTGGTGAAAAGATAGAAAATCATCAAAAGACAGAGATGCTTGAACGTGGAGAATGGAGACCTACTAATAGAGTAAAAGGTGAGAAAAAAGGATTTCATCTTTCAAGTCTTTATAGTCCAGTTGGCTGGTATAGTTGGCAACAAGCAGTAGAGGATTTTCTTCATGCAAAAGAAAGTGAACAATTACTGAAGGTTTGGATAAATACCACGCTAGGAGAAACTTGGGTAGATAAAGGAGAAGTACCAGATTGGAAGCAATTATTCAACAGGAGAGAATTTTTTCCCGTAGGCACAGTACCTAGGAGAGAAGTGGTACTTACTGCAGGAGTAGATGTCCAAAAAGATCGTTTAGAAGTAGAAGTTGTAGCATGGGGAAAAAGCCGTGAAAGTTGGTCAATAGACTACCGAGTATTTGAAGGAGATACAGGAGGAGGAGAAGTATGGAAAAAGCTTTCGGAGCTCCTCAATCATCATTTTATTGGTGAAAATGGGCTTAAATATATGATAAGTATGATGGCGGTTGATGCAGGGTATGCAACGCAGAAAGTTTACAACTGGGTGAGAAGTCATCAAGGGTCTGGAAGAGTAATGGCAGTGAAAGGTGTAAATAAAGCACTAGTGCCGCTGAGCAGCCCAAGTAGAGTAGATATAACAGTTGGAGGGCAAAAGCTGAAAAGAGGAATAAAGCTATGGCCAGTAGGAGTATCGATATTAAAGTCAGAGCTTTTTCAATTACTTAATATTTCAAAAGGAGAAGAAGGAAAAGCTCTACCTGGATATTGTCATTTTCCCGAGTATGCACCTGAGTATTTTAAGCAGCTAACGGCAGAGCAATTAGTCAGCAAAGTAGTAAAAGGATATACCAAACAAGAGTGGCAAAAGGTAAGAGAAAGAAATGAAGTACTAGATTGCCGGATTTACGCAAGAGCAGCATCGATAGCACTGGGGATTGATAGATGGCCAGAGAGTAAATGGAATAGTTTAAGTGAAAAACCAGAAAGTAAAAAATCAAAGAAAATAGTGAAAAGTAAATGGATCAGCAAGTAGTCAATGTATAACGAAGATTATTTAATTCAAGTCGAAGAAGCGATAAAGAAACTACAAAATGGAGAGAGAGTAGTATCAATTGCATATGGTGACCATGTTGTGCGGTACGGGGAAGTTCAAATAAAGGATTTATTGGAGCTCAGGCAACGTATTAAAGCTGAACTGAAAGTTGCAGGTGTGAAGCCAAAGAGAAAGATAGTGTTTTCAACGAGTAAAGGGATTGACAAAATTATATAAAAGTGTTACAATTCGAAGTTGATATCTTGCAGTGAATAATATGGATCAAAATCAAGGAAGGATTAATGTTAATGTAAATTTTGAGGGGGAGTTTGCTCATTACCTTATAGAAATGGCGAAAGTTCAAAATAGACCTATAGAAGAGATTGTAAAAGATCTAGTAGAAGAAGAACTTGAAGTAAGTAAACTATCTGAAGGTGACGAAATGGATGAAGGAGAAATAGCTCTACTTGAACTTGCTGCTAAACGTAATGTTCCTGGAGCAAAAATAATTAGGCATGAAGATATCAAGTGGGAATAATTTACCAAATTGGTTATTTAGAAGGTGTAGATACCGAAGATCTTCCTTCTCTTCCGAAAACAATACGGTTAAGGGTGCAAAAAGCTATAGAAAAACGTCTCACAATTATTCCTGATAAAGTAGGTGAGGCTTTATCGCGTAAATGGGTAGGCTACTTTAGGTTGCGTGTTGGCGATTATCGAGTCATATACTTAATAGATAACTCAGAGCACATGGTCAAGATTGCAGCAATAGGACATCGAAAAGAAATTTATAAACGTAGTCCAGAGTAATGACTCTCTACATACAATCTGTTAAACAAATTCTCTAGCAACTTGCTATAATTTTTCAATGTCAAATTGTGCAACAACTTGCTGCATAATTAAAGAGGCAAAATGTTATTAAAATCATTCAAACAACTATTTAACAGACCAAAGATAAAAAGTTCAGCATGGGATGCAGCAGGGTCAGGAAGAAGATTTTTTCACTTTCAACCAGAGTCAGGAAGTATAAATAATTTGCTGTCTCAAAGCCTTAAAACTTTACGTAGTAGATCACGTGATATGGTGAGAAAAAATCCATATGCAGCAAATATCGTTGATACAATAGTAAGTAACTCTATTGGAACAGGAATAAAACCGCAATCAAAAGCAAGAGATGGAGAATTTCGAAAGAAAATACAAGAATTATGGCTAAAATGGACAGATGAAGCAGATAGTAACGGAGTAAGTGATTTTTATGGATTACAAGCTCTGGTATGTAGGAGCATGATAGAAGGTGGAGAGTGTTTTGTACGCCTCCGACATCGTAAACTCGAAGATGGATTTTCTGTACCATTGCAACTTCAAGTATTGGAATCAGAGCATTTGGACAATAAGAGCAATCAAACACTAGCCAATGGTAATGTAATAAGAAACGGGATTGAGTTTTGGGCAAAGAGAGGCATATTACTTATTTAGAGAACATCCAGGAGAAGGCTCATTTGGAGAATCAGTGAGAGTACCAGCAAACGATGTTTTACATATCTATAGACCACTAAGACCTGGTCAGATAAGAGGAGAGCCATGGCTTTCTAATATACTGCTAAAGCTTTATGAGCTTGATCAATACGATGATGCAGAATTAGTAAGAAAAAAGACAGCGGCGATGTTTGCAGGATTTATTACGAGACTCGATCCAGAAGCAAATATTTTAGGTGAGGCGCAAGCAAATGAGCAAGGAGTAGCACTATCTGGACTGGAACCTGGAACAATGCAGCTTTTAGACCCAGGAGAAGATATAAAATTTTCAGAGCCGTCTGATGTTGGAGGAAGTTATGAAGCATTCATGAGACAGCAGCTAAGGGCAATAGCAATAGGCACAGGAATAACATATGAGCAACTAACAGGAGATTTAACAGGCGTTAATTATTCATCCATTCGAGCGGGATTAATAGAGTTTCGTCGTCGATGCGCTATGCTGCAACATAACATTATGGTATTCCAGTTTTGCAGACCAGTATGGAGTAGATGGCTAGAGTTAGCAGTACTTTCTGGAGAACTCTGTATAGATGAAAAAGTAGTAAAAGCAGCGAAAGAAGAAGTAAAATGGATACCACAGGGATTTGATTGGGTGGATCCTTTAAAAGATCAACAAGCACAGCAAATGGCAGTAAGGAATGGATTTAAGAGTCGATCGGAAGTAGTATCAGAAATGGGTTACGATGTTGAAGAAATTGACCAAGAAATAGCAGAAGATCAAAAGCGTGCTGATTCTCTCAACCTTTTCTTTGATTCTGATGTCAGGACACAAACAAAATAAGTCTCGTTTACTTTATGGAAATTTTACAAACCAACTGGCTATGTAGGCCGATGATGATAGAGCAAAAAAGCTTTGACCTGTTGTCACTATATAACGGAAAACAACCTATCTTGAAAAATATAAAACATGCAGTAAATCAGAATATAGAAAAAACAGCAGTAATAGCAATACATGGAATTTTGACCAAAAAACCAGGGGCTTTTGACGATTTTCTGGGAATGACATCATATGAGAAAATTCAAGAAGAAATAGAAGAAGCATTATCAAACAAAGATATAGAAACTATTCTGCTTGATATAGATAGCCCCGGAGGAGAGGTAAACGGTATATTTGACCTAGCTGACTTTATTTATGAATCAAGAGCAAAAAAGAGGATAATAGCGATAGCAAATGATGATGCATACTCTGCTGCATATGCTATAGCTTCAAGCGCTGAGAAGGTATTTGTGAGCAGAACTTCTGGTGTTGGCAGTATTGGAGTAATAGCAAGTCATATAGATCAAAGTAGATTTGATGAAAAGCAAGGTATTAAGTACACCACAATCTTTGCTGGTAGTCGAAAGAATGATTTAAACCCACATGAGCCAATGACGTCTGAAAGTCTGGAAAGCTTACAAAAAGAAGTAGATCGACTATATGAAATGTTTTTGCAGCTAATAGCAAGGAACAGAGGTCTTTCAATTGAAAAGATTCGATTAACAGAGGCAGGGCTATATTTTGGGGAGAAAGCAGTAGAAATAGGCCTTGCAGACGGAATGACAATTCTTTCATCTATTAATAAAAACAGGAGTATTACTATGAATGAACAAACTACAAATGACCTAGAAACTGATAATTTAACCAAGTATCGTACTGAAGTTCTTGAATTAATACGTTTATGTAATTTATCACGAATGCCAGAGAAAATAGGAGAATTTATTGAGCAGGGCGTAAGTATTGAGCAAGCAAGGGAAGTTTTAATGGAACTGCTAGCAGAGCGAACGAAGAAGACAGAGATACTGAGTGCAATATCACAGAATTCGCCGAAAGATTTGATGATGCAAGTAGCGAAAAGTCGGTGTATTTAAATTTTATAACCGCCGTATATAGCATTGACAAAAGCGGCGGTAAGCAATTAAGGAGAAAATTTTATGAGTTGTATAACCGAACAAAATAATCTGGGTGACCTATTAAAGTATGAGGCATCAAGTCTATATTCAAGAGATCAGATAACAGTAGCCAAGGGACAAAATCTTAAACTTGGTACAGTTGTTGGTTGTGATAAAGACAACATGATTAAGATAATAAATCCAACTGCCACAGATGGAGCGATAGGTGTGATAATAAGCGATGTAAACGCAAAGGAAAATACTAAAGGAGTCATTGTTACTCGTGGTGCAATGCTAGCAGATTATGCAGTTGTATGGCCAGCAAATATTACTGAAGAACAGAAAAATGCAGCAATAAAGCAGCTTGAAGGACGAGGAATCATTATCCGCAAGGGAGTTTAACTAAAATTAATAAGGAGAAAAAGAATGCAAAATCCATTTACAAATACAGCATTTAGTATGACGGCACTAACAAATGCGATGAATATATTGCCGATAAATTATGGACGAGTTGAAAATTTAAATTTGTTTCCAAGTAAGTCAGTAAGATTTAGACATATTACCATAGAAGAGCAAAATGGAGTATTAAGTTTACTACCAACGCAGTTACCCGGAGCACCAGCAACAGTAGGAAAAAGAGGAAAAAGAAAGGTAAGAACATTTACGATTCCGCATATTCCACATGATGATGTAGTGCTGCCAGAGGAAGTACAGGGAATAAGGGCATTTGGATCAGAAAGTGAACTGAAAGCGTTGGCAGATGTAATAACTGATCATTTGCAGCTAATGAGAAACAAACATGCAATAACGTTAGAGCATTTGCGTATGGGAGCGCTGAAAGGAATCATTCTTGATGCTGACGGATCAGAATTATTAAATCTGTACAACGAATTTGAAATAACACCAAAAGTAGTAAATTTTGCCCTTGGAATAGCAACAACTGATGTAAAGCGTAAGTGTCTGGAAGTACTCCGGCATATAGAAGATAACCTAAGTGGTGAATATATGACTGGAGTTCATGCACTCATAAGCGTCAAACAGACGAAATCTGTCAAACCAGGAAGAAACTCCCAATTTAAGTTTTGAGTAATTTCTGATATAACTTTGTGAGAAGCGCTTTTGCAGTTATAACCGACCAAGTCACTGGTGCCTTTAGTGCCCGTTCGTAAGCGTGGTTTTGGGAGGAACGGTCAAATCATTGATGGAGTTTTTGTAGACTACCTCGGTTAGGAGATTGTACTATCAACCGTTCCAAGCTGAAGCGTTTCCCTATTACAAATTATACGAAGGAGTTGCCATGAAAAAAGCAAAAAGTAAATTAGAAATAGTGAATCCTGATGCAGCAGGGATTGATGTTGGTTCATCTGTACATTATGTATGTGTACCTGAAGGAAGAGATGAACAACGTATCCAAAAATTTGGCTGCTTCACTGAAGACCTTCATAATTTAGCACGGTGGTTGAAAAAATGTAAAGTTACAACTGTAGCTATGGAATCAACAGGAGTATACTGGATTCCTTTATTTCAAGTACTCGAATCATATGGGTTTGAAGTAAAACTGGTAAATGCGCGACATGTAAAAAATGTACCTGGAAGAAAGTCAGATGTTCAGGACTGTCAGTGGTTACAACAACTACACAGTTATGGACTACTTCATGGATCATTCAGACCCGATGATCAAATTTGTGTATTGCGTAGTTATGTGCGGCAACGTAAAAGTCTTACTGAAAGTGCATCTACACATGTTCTGCGTATGCAGAAGGCATTAATTCAAATGAATATACAGCTGCATAAAGTTATAAGAGATATTACTGGAGTAACTGGTATGAAAATTATCAAGGCTATAATCGAAGGCGAAAGGGATCCTGAGAAATTGGTTGAATTCAGGGATGCACGAATAAAAAATGATCAGTCTACTATTGCAAAAGCGTTAGCTGGTGACTATAGAGAGGAACACTTATTCACGCTAAAGCAAGAATTTGAACTATATAATATCTATCAAGAAAAAATAGCAGAATGTGATAGAAATATTGAGGCCTATTACAAAACGTTCGAAACAAAACCTGGCGAAAGTAAACAGTTGAGTAAGGAAAAGAATAAGCATAGAAAAAGTAAGCCAAACTTTGCTTTGCACGAGGAACTGCACCGGATAACTGGTATGGATTTTACTAAAGTTCCAGGGCTTGATGTACTAAGTGTACAGACCATAATTTCAGAAACTGGTATAAACCATAGTAAATGGTCAACAGAAAAACACTTCTCATCGTGGTTAGGACTCAGCCCTGCCAATAAAATTACAGGAGAAAAAGTGTTTAGCACAAGAACGCGTAAAGTCATTAATCGTGCTGCGAATGCATTTCGAATGGCTGCTAATTCTGTGGGAAATAGTAAAAGTGCATTAGGTGCATACTACAGGAAATTAAAAAAACGATTAGGAGCGCCAAAAGCAATAACAGCTACTGCAAGAAAGATAGCGTGCATATTTTATAGTATGCTCAAATACGGACAGGAATATGTAGAAAAAGGAATGGAATACTATGAAATACGCTATAAAGATAGAACTGTAAAAAATTTGATCAAAAGAGCAAAGGAACTTGGCTATCTCTTGGTAAAAAAAGATGAGTTAGTTCAAGGAGTTTCTTAGGAGGCTTTGATATATTTCATGAATGTTAGTGTTGTTAGTATAGTCTTCTAGTTCTTTTGAAATCTCAGCCTCTAATTTTGCAACCTCATTTTCTAGTATAGAATAGTATTTTTGCTTCAATTGATCACTCAATACTGATTTACCACCATCCAGAGCATTTAAAATGTCTTGTTTGCATACCTCAATTTCTTTAGAAATTTTAGAATTGTGTTGTAGCTCCGCTTCTTGTATATCTTGATCCATTTTGGCCTGTAATTTTTTACTGATCTCATCAAAATCTTTGGATAAATTCCTGTGAACAAGGTATTTTAATATAATAGGTAAAGCTAGCGCATTTTCTTTATAAAGTGAAGACAAAAGCTCTAAAGCGAAAGAATTAGGTATTGCTTCTCTTGGTAGAGTTAAAGTTAAAATTTTATTGCCAAAGTAATAATGTTTCATAACTAACTCTACCAAAGAATCTTTGAATCCTTTTCGATCATCTATATTAAATATATTGCCAACAAAGAATTCTTCTAATGCTTTAAAAGGACAACGGTTTTTCTCTAATTTTACTTTTATAATACGGCTTAACATCGTAACCTCACTAATTATTTTATGCACGCAGTTTAACACTATTTTAATTACTTGTCAAAAGAGTATAATTATTAACTATAATATTTAATTAATAAAGCTTTGTTTCGTTTAATAAGGAGCAATCTAAGATAGACGGCTGTTAGAAACTCTCATTGCTGCCTTTTTGTTAACAGTGGTATTAGACTTCAAGTTACTGCAAAAAATGTTTTAAAACATAATTGACTTTGCTTAGTTAATACTCCAAATTATAAAAAAACAGATAGTTCTATGACGACAAGTCTATTACAAGGCAAAAAGGGGTTAATAACTGGAATAATAAATAAGAGATCAATAGCATACGGTATAGCAAAAACTCTCTCAGAGCACGGGGCAGAACTTGCAATCACCTACCAGAATGAAATAATAAAAGAAAAACTATCACCAATAGCAGATGAATTAAATGTGGAGCTAATATTACACTGTAACGTTTCAAATGAAAAAATCATAGATAACACTTTTGAAATAATAGAGAAAAAATGGGGTACTCTTGACTTTTTGGTTCATGCAATAGCGTTCTCCGATAAAAATGAGTTAAATGGCAAATATGTCAATACTTCACTGAATAACTTCCTCAATGCAATGCATATATCATGCTATTCTTTTACTGCTTTAGCGCAAAGAGCTGAAAAAATGATGTCAAGTGGTGGTAATTTACTTACTTTATCTTATTATGGCGCTGAAAAAGTTATGCCAAATTATAACGTTATGGGTTTATGTAAAGCAGCACTTGAAGCAAGTGTAAAATATATAGCATGTGATCTCGGGCCACAAAATATCAGAGTAAATGCAATTTCCGCTGGTCCAATCAGAACTTTAGCATCTTCTGGAATAAGCGATTTTCACTCCATATCAGAATGGAATAGAAATAATTCTCCGCTCAGACGCAATGTTACAATAGAGGATGTTGGCAAGGCAGCGTTATACTTATTAAGCGACTTAAGTAGTGGCACTACTGGGGAAATTTTGCACGTTGATTCAGGATATAACGTTGTGGGAATGAAGGTAGTTGACTGAGATCTAAATCCTTAATTCAAAGCGCTAGTTCCTTCGGGTTCATACACAACTCTATCAGGAGTTTTGTGACTGTGATTGCAGAAAACATCGAACATAAAATTCCTATTGATAGAGTGACAGAAAAGCCTCTTATTGCTCCACTGCCAATAATGAACATTATTCCTGCAGCAATTAATGTAGTGATATTTGAATCCAGTATTGTCTTTATAGCGTTTTTAAACCCTTCTTCAATAGCACGTTCCACTCTCTTGCCAGATTTGATTTCCTCACGAATTCGCTCAAATATTAAAACATTTGCATCCACCGCCATACCGACAGTGAGTGCAATACCGGCAATTCCAGGTAAAGTTAGAGTTGCTTCAAGCAGAGTGAGAATTGATAATATAAGAATTACATTAGAAAAAAGCGCAACAGAGGCCAATACACCTAATTTGCCGTAAGTGATGATTATAAATAAAGCCACGGCTACAATAGAGATTGTTGCTGCCATTTCCCCTGCCTTTATTGATTCTTCTCCAAGGCTTGGGCCAATATTTTTTTCTTCAATTATTTTAAGTGGTGCTGGCAGTGCTCCAGATTTTAAAAGTATTGCAAGTTCGCTTGCTTGTTTTTCAGTAAAATTACCGCTAATTTCTCCCTCTCCATTTAAAATTGGCTCACGTATTGTAGGTACTGTTAAAACTGTGTTATCCAGAACAATTGCAAAAGGTTTTCCTACATTTTCTTTAGTGATTTTCGCGAATCTTTTACTCGCTATGCTGTCAAATTTAAAATGCACTGTCGGTTTACCTAAATTGCCGAATCTAACTGATGCGTTAACCAGCGAATCGCCACCTATTTCAGTTTTGCGGAATATTGGATAAGAATTACCTAAAGAATCCTTGAGCATGACAGTAGTTTCGTGATCTATATCCTGCACCTTGGCTATGTTAGTGTTTGCCAAATGAAAAGCTAGCTTAGCAGTTTTGCCAAGCAAAGATTTTATCTGCTTGGTGTCTTCTACTCCAGGCACCTGCACTAATATTTTATTCTGCCCTTGTTTTTGAACGCTGACTTCCTTTGTGCCAAGTTTGTCCAAACGGCGCTGGACATTGTTTATTGATTCTGCAACTACTTCACTGATCAAAGAATTTTTATAATGGGGTTTATACGAAATGAGAATTGAAGAATCTTTTTTATTTAGCTCTAAATTTGGATTTATCGCATTAATCAACACAGATGCTTTTTTATAATCATCAATATTATTTAAAGTTACAACGCTATTTTGTACGTTAGATTCAATATTTTTTGTTAGCAATGTCTCTTTTATCTCACCTGCTAGCATGACTAGCTTTTCCTTAAAATAGAAGTCTAAGTCTATGTTTAGAAGCAAAGATGCCCCTCCTTTCAGGTCAAGGCCTAAGTTTATTCTTTTTTTCGAAATAAAAAGCTTATTATCAAAGAAATTTGGTAGTGTTATGTATAAAGCAAGTAAACAGATGCATAATACTGAAAAAGATTTGACTATAAGCCTGTTGTACATAAGTTGTAGGTTTAAAATTGCAGTGTAAGTTAAAAATAGATTTTTGTAAAATTCTCTATTGCCCAAATAACCTATGGTGTCATGCAAGTAGCCCGCAGAAACGAAAAAACTTACTTGACAAACTCCGCCAGTCCTCTTATCATGATAGTGAAGCTATTTATTTATCTTCGCAATCTGTGCAGGTTAATGACAAAAAACTTAGGGTATTTGGCGTCTCATGTTTAATTTTTCGCACTACGTGCATCGCATGTCTTTAAAAATTTTTAGGTTTTTACCTATATAAGCCGAAACGCGCTTACAAAGCGTTTAAGACAGCAAAAAACGTCAAATTGACAAGGGAGAATTTGAATACTAGCTACCCTAGGGTTTCTTTGCCTTTTTTCCTGCTTGGTAAATTTCTTAAACACTTGCGGTGTAGGTTAGTTGCAAGTTAAAAGCAGCTAAATCGCTCTTAATCAAGCGTTTTAGAATAAAAAAAACGCCGATATTTTAGTACATAGTAAATAGCCAACCACCACGGGGCTTCTTTTGCCTTTTTTTTCATTTGGTAAATTTCTTAACATTTATAGCTAAACGACAACCGTCATCCCGCTGCTTGTTAGCGGGATCTAGAGATACCGCGAATGAATCGCGGTATGACGGTTCGCGGCGGCATGACGATAAGGTTTATACCTTGTCATGCAAGTAGCTTGACACTAGACTTCTTTCAAAATTGTTAGAGAGAGTGTAAGATGAAGTATTTGAAAGCATGAAATATAAGGAAATAGAAAAGTTAGAAGGAGAAAAGTTTCGACGTTTAACAGGGGTAAAAAAAGCAACATTTGAGCGAATGGTAGAAATTCTAGAAGTGGAGGATAAAAGAAAAAAAGCTAGAAGTGGAAGAAAAAGTAAACTTTGCATAGAAGACAGGCTACTTATGGCACTGGAATATATAAGAGAATATCGTACATATTTTCATATTGGGCAAAGCTATGGCATGAGTGAAAGTAACAGTTTTAAAATAATAAGATAGGTAGAAGACATATTAATAAAACATCCAGATTTTGCATTACCAGGAAAAAAAGAGCTATTAAAGAGTGATGTAGAATATGAAGTTTTAGTAATAGACGGAACTGAAACGCCAGTAGAGAGACCAAAAAAAAGCAAAAGCCCTTCTACTCTGGAAAGAAAAAAAGGCATACTATAAAAACACAAATAGTAACAGAGAAGAAGAGTAAAAAAGTCATATGCACATCTTTCTCGAATGGTAGAAAACACGATTTTCGGATGTTTAGAGAATCAAAGGTAGCAATATTACCGGACACCAAAATCTTAGCTGATGCCGGCTACAGGGGAATGCAGAAGATACACAAAAATGTTGTATTACCGCACAGGAAAATGAAAAAGAATCCGTTAAGCAAAGAACAAAAAAAAGAGAACAGGGCACTTATGAGCCAAAGGGCAATTGTTGAAAACGTAATTGGCTTATTGAAAAGGTTTAAAATCATCTCGGACAGGTATAGAAACCGACGAAAACGTTTTGGTTTAAGGTTTAATTTGATTGCTGCAATTCACAATTTTGAGCTCCATACATGAATTTTGAAAGAAGTCTACTGGAATCCAGTTTTCCATATAATCTCATCGAAAATGTTGTAACCACTTTCTGTGCTAGTTTGCTTGCTCACAAGCAAACTTTCCTGGATCCCAGTGTCAAGCACTGGGATGACACCTCTGGGCGCTGGGATGACAGGAGAAGGAGGCTACTTTCATGACACCATTCTTTTTCCTGGATCCCAGTGTCAGCTACTTGGATGACATCATAGGGGCGCTGGGATGACAGGAGAAGGAGGCTACTTTCATGACACCATTCTTTTTCCTGGATCCCAGTGTCAGCTACTTGGATGACATCATAGGGGCGCTGGCCTGACAACCGTCATCCCGCTACGTGTTAGCGGGATCTAGAGATACCGCGAATGAATCGCGGTATGACGGTTCGCGGCGGCATGACGATAAGGTTTATACCTTGTCATGCAAGTACTAGAATCCAGTAAGCTTATTTATGCATATAAAAGGTTATTATTTTGTAAAGTCAAAGTTGCTTTTGGTTTTAAGTTAAAGTACAATAAATGCAAAGGCTCATATAAACTGGATCCAAGTACTTGAATAACATCAGAGAGAGGGTAACCGAGGTTCATGCGATACACGCTACCAAAGTGTTTAAATAATTAATTAGGTTAAGGTTTGGTATTCAAACAGTCGTACATATGCTAGTCAAAATAGGCACCAGAGGAAGCAGCCTTGCAGTTGCCCAGGCTTTGGAAGCAAAACAAAAGTTGCTGGACTCTTTTCCTAACTTATCTATTGAAATTGTTAAGATAAAAACTTCTGGAGATAAGTATGCAAACGCAAATCTTGCTGAAATAGGAGGCAAAGGATTATTCATTAAAGAAATTGAGGCTGAATTGCTCGAAAATAATATAGACATGGCAGTTCACTCGCTAAAGGATGTACCTGCATTTTTCTCAGGGGGTTTAACAATTCCTTGTGTTTTAGAAAGGCTAAGTCCATGCGATGCGTTTATTTCTCATAAACACAATAGCCTTGAGACTTTGCCACAGCAGGCTACTATTGCCACTTCTTCAATAAGAAGAAAAGTTCAGTTGTTAAATGTTAGACCAGATTTAAATATAATATCGCTACGTGGAAATGTAACAACCAGATTGCAAAATCAAAGTTTTGATGGAATAATTTTAGCTGAAGCAGGACTCATAAGATTAGAAAAACATCACTTAATTACAGAGGTATTGCCACCAAAAGTTATGTTAAGTGCAGTGGGACAGGGAGCGATTTGTATTCAATGTAGAAGGAATGATGTAAAAATTATCGATCTTTTAGAGAAAATTAATAATAATATGTCTTTTATAAGAGTGAAATCAGAGCGCAGTTTTATGAAGACAGTGAATGGTTCGTGTTTCACACCACTTGCAGCTTTGGCTGAATATGTGAGCAAAAATATGCTACACCTTCGTTGTATGTTGGCAGATGGAAAAAATATATACTTCACTGAGCGCACTTCATTTATAGAAGATGCGGAGAAAATGGGTATGGATGCAGGGTTAGAGTTGAAATCAAAATGCTTATAAGCTTACCTAAAGTACGTGGAGTCTATCGTTATGACATCTTAATGTCTAAAGCAACGTGGTTAAATGTCGGTGGACGAGCTGATATATTATTTAAACCACGTGATATTGAAGATTTAACATGCTTGATTAAAAACACTGAGTTGCCAATTAACGTTATCGGTGCAACATCCAACATAATAGTGCGAGATAGTGGCATTCGAGGAATAACAGTAAAATTAGGTAAGGAGTTTGCATATATTAAAAGTAAGGGTAACAACTCTATTGTTGCAGGTGGTGCTGCGCTGCTCAGGAACCTTGCTTACTTTGCAGGAGAGCAACAAATTAGTGGACTCGAGTTTCTAGTTGGAATTCCAGGAACAGTTGGTGGCGGAATAGAAATGAATGCAGGTGCATATGGTAATGATATCGCAAGCGTTGTACAATCCATAAAAGCAGTGAATCTAGAGGATGGAAACCTATATGAGTTCTCCAGCGAAGAAATGGGGTATTTTTACCGTGGACATAGCCTAAAAGGAAATTGGATTTTTGTTGAAGCTGAGTTTAAAGGAGTAAACTCAGAGTATGAGCTTATACTGCAAAGGTTAAAGGAAGTTATTGAGAGGAAAAATAAAAGCCAGCCAATAAGAGGAAAAACTGCTGGGTGCATATTCAAAAATCCAAAAAACTACCGAGCATGGGAGTTAATTGATAAATCTGGCTGCCTAGGGCTGAATATTGGTGGAGCTAGAATCTCTCAGAAACATTGTAACTTCTTGCTCAATTACGATAATGCAACTGCATCTGACTTGGAAAACCTTGGCAACAGAGTAAAAGATGCAGTGAAGGATAAATTTAATATTGAACTTGAGTGGGAGATAAGGGTTTTGGGTAGCTATTAGACAGTTTTTATAGTTGCTATTTACACTTTGACTGCGAAACTTTCTAATGATTCAATGCTACTTATTTCAGTTTGTGAGGTTTTATTACTACCACTTGATAGACTAACGCCATCGGAGTTATTTGTAGTACAAGGACCACTATTGCTATTTTCTTCCTTCGAAGAAGAACATTCCTTATCACTTGATAGACTAACGCCATCGGAGTTATTTGTAGTGCAAGGACCACTATTGCTATTTTCTTCCTTCAAAGAAAAACATTCCTTTATTTTTTTAATTACAGGCATTGTTACAAAATTCGTTACAAGGAAGCTTATAACTGGTACTAGACCCCCGATTATTCCTAGCATTAAAGCTCCTGACACAACTGCATCAGGCGAAATAGCATTTGCAGCTACACCAACACTAACTCTGATTGCAGCGCTAGTGGCCCAGAAGCTCAAAAAAAACAAAATTACTCCACAGTAGCCGTCACCAAATTTAGATAACATTTCTTCGTGCACTTTTTTTGGTCTACCGGCGAGTACAAGATTACTTGCAGCAAAAGTTATTGGCCCTACTAAAGAGCCACAGAAAAGAGCTTCTACTACTTGAAGTGGTAAAGTTATAGAACCTAATCTAGAACCTATAGAAGCCCCCGATATACTACCTATTATTGCTAAGAGCACATGAAACAATACAAGTTCTTTATTTTTTTCACGTTCTTCACGTTTTTTAAGTTCTTCACGTTCTTTAAGTGCTTCACGTTTTTCACGTTTTTTAAGTTCTTCATAAGCTTTTTCATGCATATCATCTCCATATTCAGTTACAAGTTAAGTATTAACATTTTGCCTAACTTGCAAGACTTTTTATATCAATCTGATTCCAAAACAGCAAAATTGTTGTATAATGTTACTTTGAAGTTTTATTTTCAATGCACAAGTTTGCAATACTCTTTTCTATACTGCTTGCAATAGTTGCTTACTACCTAAACAATGAAATCATATTTGAAATAGCAAAGCTATTTAGTGATATCTTTATCAGCTTGCTCAAATTAATAAGCTTACCTCTGGTTTTTTTATCCATAGTTTCCACAATTTCCGGGCTCAAAGACTCAATTGAAATCAAAGTCTTAGTTAAGAAAACACTATTTTATACTCTGCTTACAACTATTATAGCTGCGTTTGTTGCATTATCGTTTTATTTGTTAATAGATCCAGCAAGAAAAAATTTCATAAGTAATACAATAGGGAGTATTAACAGCAATAACCACAGTTATTTTTCATATTTAAAATCACTCATTCCTTCTAATTTTGTGCAAGTTTTTCTTGAAAATAATATGATTGGTAGCATATTAATCGCTTTTTTGATGGGAGGAGCTATTGTTTCACTTTCAAAAGAAAAGCAGGATATATTATATCAAGTATTCTCTGCACTTTTTGATACGTTACTTAAAATTGCTCAAGGATTATTAAAATTTATTCCGCTTGCTGTTTGGTCTTTTATTACATGTTTTTTGCATGAATTAAAAGGCGGTAGTGAGTTCTACAATCTTTTATGGTATTTTGTTTGCATAATGTCTGCAAATTTTGTGCAGGCATTTCTGATTTTACCGCTATTTATGTGGTATAAAGGCATATCACCAATTCAAACGCTGAAAGGGGTTATGCCAGCACTCACACTTGCGTTTTTTTCTAAATCATCCAGTGCAACATTGCCAACAACTATAGAATGTGTGCAGAACAAGCTAAAGGTGCCAAAGAAATTATCGTCTTTTATTTTACCAATATGCACAACAATTAACATGAATGCATGTGCTGCATTTATACTAATCACTGTAATATTTGTTGCAGAAATGAACGGATACGCATTTTCCTTGAGCGAAATGTTGATATGGATTTTTTTAGCTACAGGGGCTGCAATTGGTAACGCTGGAGTGCCTATGGGATGCTATTTTATGGCAACCAGTTATCTCGTATCGATGAATGTTCCTCTGCATATTATGGGACTGATTTTGCCTATTTACACGATCATTGATATGTTTGAAACTGCAATAAATGTGTGGTCTGATATTTGTATCACTCAGATAATTAATAAAGAATGTAATAGTGAAACTTAAAAAATGATATTAGACGAAAATAACCTAATAATAAAAGAATTTAAAGAAGCAGAGGCAATTTTGCATGGGCATTTTGTTTTATCATCCGGACTGCATAGTGACACATACATACAGTGTGCGAAGATTTTTGAAAATCCAAGCAGAGCCATGAAAGTTTGCGCATTATTAGCAGATAAAATAAAAAAAGAATTAAATAGCTCCATAGATTTAATATTATCTCCTGCAATTGGTGGAATAATCGTGGGTTATGAGATTGGTAGGCAGCTTGGAATAAAGACAATGTTTTGCGAGCGCGTTAATGGCAAGTTTGAATTACGCCGTGGATTTAAGATCAAAAAGGGTGAGAAAATATTACTTATCGAGGATGTAATAACCACAGGCAAATCTTCACTTGAAGCAGTGGAATGTGCAGAAGGGAAAGGAGGTAAAGTTGTTGCTGAAGCTTCTTTGATAAAGAGAAATAGTGAAACAAAACTGCCTTTTCCCGTCATATCTTTGATTGAACTGAACATCAAAAATTACAGCGAGGAAGAACTTCCAAGTGAATTAAAACAACTACCCATAACAAAACCTGGGAGTAGAGAATATTTAACAAAGTAATCCTATAATATCTTGGAAGCACAGCACAGCTTTAGTTATTTACTCCAAGTGTATTTTATGTATACTTATTACTAAATTAATTTTGAAATGATAGAAAATGAACGAATTTAAATCGATCCGAAATATAGCAATAATCGCACACGTTGACCACGGTAAAACTACTTTACTTGATAACATGTTAAAACAAAGTGGCACGTTCCGCGAGAATCAAGAAGTTCAAGAACGAGTGATGGATAGTGGCGACCAAGAACGTGAACGCGGAATTACAATACTTGCAAAGTGCACATCAATAATGTGGGGCGATGAAAAGATCAATATTATTGATACGCCAGGGCACGCGGACTTTGGTGGAGAAGTAGAAAGGGTATTATGCATGGCAGATGGTGTGTTGCTGCTGGTTGACGCTGCAGAAGGTCCAATGCCACAAACAAAATTTGTGCTCTCAAAAGCACTAAAAGCAAATTTGAAGCCAATTGTGATAATCAATAAGGTCGACCGACCAGACAGCAGAATTGATGAAGTACTAAATGAAATATATGAGTTATTTTTTAACCTTGATGCAACCAACGAGCAGCTAGATTTTCCAGTGTTGTATGCTTCAGGTAGAAATGGCTGGTGTGCTAAGGAGCTTTCTGATGAAAGGAAAGATTTAAGCCCATTATTTTCAACGGTTATAGATTATATAAAACCTTCTGTTTATGATCAAAATGCCCCTTTTGCTATGTTGGTCACTCTACTTGAGTCTGATAAGTTTCTTGGCAGAATATTGACAGGAAAGGTTTATCAGGGCGTTGCAAAAGTCAATTCAGATCTTAAGGTGCTTGACCTCGATGGTAAAGTAATTGAACGAGGAAGATTAACTAAATTGCTCTCATTTTCTGGCTTGAAACGTATTCCAGTAGAACAAGCTGTGGCGGGAGACATAATTGCAATTGCAGGACTTGAGGAAGCTTCGGTTTCAGATACTATAGCAGCACCAGAAGTTACAACTGCAGTAAGCTCAACTCCAGTTGATCCGCCGACAATGGCGATTACTCTGAGCGTTAATGATTCACCTTTTGCTGGGCAAGAAGGTACAAAGCTTACTTCAACTGCTATAAAGGATCGTTTATATGCGGAAGCAGAAACAAATGTTGCAATTACTGTGACTTTGGCACCAAGCGGTGAAGCATTTGAAGTAGGTGGACGCGGTGAGTTGCAGCTTGGAGTGTTAATTGAAAATATGAGAAGGGAGGGTTTTGAGCTTTCGGTATCACGCCCTCGAGTGCTATTCAAAGAGGAGGATGGCAAAAAACTTGAACCTATAGAGGAAGTAGTAATTGATGTAGATGATGAATATAGTGGAATCATCATGGAAAAACTCAGCTTCCGAAAAGGTGAAGTGACTGACATGAGACCTTCTGGTAATGGCAGGACAAGATTAACGTTTTTAGTGCCATCAAGAGGATTAATTGGTTATCAAGGAGAGTTTTTAACTGATTCTCGGGGCACAGGCATAATTAACCGTTTATTTCACAGTTATGCTTCGCATAGAGGTCTAATTTCTGGAAGGCGCAATGGAGTTTTAATTTCTACAGATAAGGGTGAGGCTGTGGCATATGCAATTTTCAATTTGCAAGACAGGGGAATTATGTTTATTAAACCACAGGATAAGGTATATTGTGGCATGGTTGTCGGCCAGCATAGCCGTGACAATGATTTGGAGATAAATGTGCTAAAAGGTAAACAATTAACCAATGTAAGAGCTTCAGGTAGTGATGAAGCCATAAAACTCACTCCTCCAAAGATAATGACACTGGAGGATATGATAGCGTATATAGACGATGATGAATTGGTGGAAGTAACTCCAAAATCTATACGTTTACGCAAGAAATTCCTTTATCCAAATGAACGTAAGCGTGCAGGAAGGGCGAAGAATAAGGAGTAGAGGTTTCTTTTTGCAGCCAGCGCATGATGCACAATTGTACAAACATTGTAGCCAAGTAGCCCGCAGAAACAAAAAACTTGCTTGACACATTTTGCCAGCCCTCTTATTATGGCATTAAGGGTATTTATGACTCAAAACTTGTTTTTGACCTGCAGGCTCAATGACAAAATTCAGTAAAAAACTTAAGGTATCTTTTGGCGGATTACATAAAATTATAGCGGCTGCATGTCTTTTAAAATTTTTCTACATTCAGCCAAATCGCGCTTAAAATAAGGGAGAGTAGACCAGTGGAACTTCCCCACCAGTCTCTCGCAAAACTGTACGTAAACCTCTCGATTTATACAGCTTCCATTATTCAGCCTTTTGGCCTAACCCTAGTGTCCAGTGATAGAAAATATCCGGAGACCTCTTTCTCACCTTTCCTAGAAATTGTCTTGCTAGTCTTCCGTGACTCCTGAGTCTCTTATATTTCCTTTTCACCCACTTTTCTAGATGCCGCTCTATATTCTTTAGAGATTTGTATACTTCAGTTCTGTAAAATTTGCCATAGTACTGATACCAGCCTCTGACTATTGGATTTACTTTTCCTGATATCTCCTCTAATGTTATATGCGTATTTCGTAGCATTTTCCATGACCTTATGGTTGTAGTAATCTTTTTCTTGGCCTTGTTGCTAATTGCTGGAAGAAATGAAACAAAATACTTCCCTATTTTATTTCTTGCTAACCTGGGTCTGAATGTGTAACCCAGAAAATTAAAACTTTGTTTAGGAAATTCACCACTCCTATTGTCATCCTTACAGTACACTATCTGTGTCTTTTCAGGATGCAATTTCAACTTATACTCAGCCAATCTTTCTTCGATCATTACTTTCACAAACTCTGCCTGTTTCTCTGTTCTGCAGTGCACTATCGCATCATCCACATACCTCTCAAATGGTACTGTCGGGTAGTTCTTTTTCATCCATATATCAAACACATGATGCATGAATATATTAGAGATGATTGGGCTAACTGAACCTCCTTGCGGAACTCCTTTATCCCTAACTACCTTACTGCCATCTGCTTGCTGAATGGGGGCTTTCATCCACCTCTCAACATACAGTATGACCCATTTGCAGTCTGTGTGCTTTTTGATAGCTTGCAATGCCAAGCCGTGGTCCAAATTGTCGAAAAATCCAGATATATCAAGATCTATCGTCCAATCGTACCTCCAGCATCTTTTACGAGCTGTATCTACCGCATCCAGTGCAGACTTATTTGGTCTATAACCATATGAATCCTCATGAAATTTTGGTTCTACCAGCGGCTCTAGATACATAGCAGCAGCCGTTTGCCCTATCCTGTCGAATACTGAAGGAACACATAAAATTCTTTGCCCTCCTGTATCTTTTGGTATCGCAACAGCTTTTACCGGCTCTGGAAAATAACTTCCGGATGACATCCTATTCCATAGTTTGTACAGATTATCTTTTAGATTTTCTTCAAACTTTGTTATCGAAACCTCATCCACACCAGCCGCACCTTTATTTTTCGATACTTGTTTATAAGCCCTACAAATAAGTTGCTTTGGTATATCAAAAGACTTTGTTTTATTCATTAACTCCTCCCTTTCGGTTGATACATAATTAAAACTGAATAACTCAGCTCCTTCGCTCCATTTCCATTACAGAAACTTCTTCACTACTACGAGCTGATCCGCCCCTGTTTTTCGCATCGGTACTCTCATCCTTAGAGTTTAGCTCCTTGGATTTCTCCCTTATCATCGAAACGACAGGTTCCCGTAGTTCCACACAATAGCCTGAAATAGATTCATGCCACCTTTATGCCGGACGCCATCTATCCAGTAAACAAGCTCCCGATAGATTTATCCCAGGTTACAAACGACCCCCTGGTTTTGACGTCATTTAAAAGGTTTCGACACTTCATCAGTGGTTCACTTTCGTTCATCTCTCTATTCCTTACATGACATATAATTATGCCTTTTCCATAACGCTCACTACCTTGGCTCTTTACCAAAGCAGCTTATGGTTGTTTGAAGCCTGCTCTTGTAAACCGGCTCCGAGGGACCTACCCTCATCTACTGTGCAGCTTTTGCACTTAGTTTGCTCTTACTTGAACATTCTTTGTGTCTCTACGGCACACCGTCAGCACATTATTACAGCGCCAATTTAAAGTATTACAGGGTCAAAACTCGCACCACGGGATTTCTTTGCCTTTTTTTTCGTTTGGTAAATTTCTTAAACATTTATAGCTAAACAACAACCGTCATCCCGCAGCGGGATCTCTTGTTAGCGCCGCGGCGGTATGACGGTTAAGTAGGGTGTCATTCCAGTCTGGAATCTAGTTCTTATTGTACATTTACTTGATGTAGAGTTAAGTTTCCTGGATCCAAGTAGTCAAGCTACTCGGATGACAGGAGAAGGGGCTACTTGGATGACAAGAAAGAGGCTACTTTCATGACACTGTCATAAAGTGAACCAGTACTTGGCTTGTGTTCTAGGCAAAACCTGCTATAACATTTAACATACTGTTTCCGAAACAAATGTTCCGCACTGGGATCTGCTATGTAAGAGGCCTAATGATCAACAAAGAAATTGTAAGAGAGAACTTAAAAAAAGTCATAGAGCAAAAAAGCGGTAAAGATGTGATCGCTCTTGGCATAATATCCTCAATCATTATTAAAGGCTGGGACATTGGTTTTGCGCTTGAAGTTGCCGGTGACACGCAAGCAAACGAAGAATTAAGAAGAAATTGTGAGCAAGCTGTTAAAGCTATACCGGGGGTGACAAAAGTGATCGTGGTTGCTACTTGTCAAAAACAAACTGGGCAACAAAAAGCTAAATTACATATCGAAGGAGTGAAAAATATAATTATTGTGGCCTCTGGTAAAGGAGGCGTAGGTAAATCCACAGTTGCGCTAAATCTTGCTCTCTCATTAGCAAAGTTAAAACACAAAGTTGCGCTGGTTGATGCAGATATATATGGTCCTTCAATTCCTAAAATGCTTGGCGCCGAAAAATTAAAGCCAGAAATACAGGGTGGAAAAGCAATACCTATAGAAAGGTATGGACTACATACTATTTCAATCGGCTATTTTGTTGACAAGGATCGTGCAGCAATATGGCGCGGACCTATGATCACAAAAGCACTTTATAATCTGCTAATGGGAACAAGGTGGTCTGATATAGAATATTTGATAGTTGATACACCACCTGGAACTGGCGATGTGCATTTAAGTCTTATGGAAAATTTTAACTTAACCGGGGCGATAATAATTTCAACTCCACAGGAGCTCTCTTTAATCGATGCTCGCAAAATTTATGATATGCTTAAAAAGCTCAGCGTACCGGTTATTGGCATTGTAGAAAATATGAGCTATTTTACTCAAAGCGGCTCAAAAATATACATATTTGGAAAAGACGGCGCAAAAAAAATGTCTGAGGAGCTGGGCATCAAACTCCTAGGCAGAATTCCTCTAGATCCACAAATATGTCATGCTTCTGATTGTGGAAATCCTTTAATGCTAAGTGAAGATTTGGCAGAGATTTATGAAGGTATTGCTAAAGATGTTATAGCTAAAGTGGCTTAGGTTTACCTACAATTTGAAAAACCGTCATTCCGCTACTAGTTAGCGGAATCTATACCGCGCATAGCTGTACGAACATTGTCTACCAGAAGGGTGTCATCCAAGTAGCTGACACTGGGATCCAGGAATTTTATTAAGTTGGTAAGCATAAAAGTAGCCGTTTTATGTTAAAATACAACATTCTGATGATTATGAAAAAGCTGGATCCCAGTGTCAAGCACTGGGATGACATCATAGAGGCACTGGAATAACATCATCCTTTTTTCTGAATTCCAGTGTCAGCTACTTTCATGACATCGTTTACTATATGCCACATTGCAATGTTCGTACAGCTATGGAATGAATCGCGGTATGACGTAGGGAAACCTTTCTTGGGTTAGCTATAGGTCTTTGTCTATAAAGTTTGTTTAAACTATTTTTAAAATAGATAAAATATAATTTTACAATTAGCGTAAATAAAATGAATTATGATGTAATCATTTCAGGTGGTGGATTACTTGGTCTTATTACCGCTATTGGCCTTAGTTGTGACTCTGTGTCTGTAGCTGTGATTGAAAAAAATAGTCTACCACGTGTAATTGATGATAATCGAGCATTTGCTATTTCTCAAGGCTCGAAAAAAATATTGGAAAAATTAGGGATTTGGCAGTTCTTAGAAGGTGAAGCTGAACCGATACTTGATATATGCATATTAGATGCGGTTACTGTGCATTACAATCATAAAATGGTTAGCGAAGAGCCAATGGGTTATGTTATTAACAATGCTACTATATGGAATGCAATCAACAATAATTTTCTGAATAAACTAAATATATACTCTCCACATTCCTATAAAACAATTGCTTGTGATTCAGGATATGTGGAAGTTATTCTTGATAATAACCAGGAATTAATATCATCGCTACTTATCTGCGCTGAAGGCAAAAACTCTAAATTACCAGAGTTATTTTCTATACCGATGATAAAATTTGACTATAAACAAAGTAGCATAGTATTTAATGTAAAGCATGAACTGCATCACCAAAACTTAGCTGTAGAGCGTTTTTTCCCTGGCGGTCCATTTGCAATTCTACCGATGAAGGGTGGCTATACTTCTTCGATAGTTTGGACAGAAAAATCTGAAATTTCAAAAATGCTAATGGATCTGTCTGAAGAAGAATTTATTATAGAGCTTAAAAAAAGATTTGGTTCTTATTTAGGAGAGATAAAATTAGAGGGTGAAAGAAAACTTTATCCTTTAAGTTTTGCTTTCGCAAAAAAGTTATATAAGGGTAGAGTTTTGCTTATCGGCGATGCAGCACATTCAATTCATCCAGTTGCAGGTCAAGGGCTTAATCTTGGAATTAGAGATGTAGAAAGTGTTATAAAGCACGTAGTTGCCGCAAAAGCGGCTGGTATTGATGTTGGCAGTAGTTATTTATTAAAGAAAATTTCACGTAATAGATACTTTGATAATTTTACAATGGCGCTTGCAACTGATGGATTAAATAGGATATTTTCCAACAGAATATTCTGCGCTAAAGCACTAAGAAATCTTGGCTTGATTGCAGTTGAAAATTCAAATTCTCTCAAAAAAAGCTTCATTCGGCATGCTATGGGATTTATATAAACCACTTTATAGCTCATGCAAGTCAGTACGTCATACCGCCACAAACCGTCATACCACCGCGGTATCTCGGCCGCTAACAAGCAGCGGGATGACGAATTTGTCGTTTATCGAATCGTCGGTAAGCCTAAACTACTTTAGCCATAGGTATATATCCATTAAGTACGATAAAGAAAATCATTTATAATCGCTATAGCAACTAGTGTAGACACTTGACGTTCCTTGTGATTTGATAAATAGAGGTTTTTATATGATTTTACAACAAGGGCTTCTGGATGACATTGAAAGTAAATATTACCGTGCTTATCTTCAATTGCCTCTATTACCCCATCACTGGAAAATGCTGCAACTTTATATCCAAGTAACTCCAATTTTCTTCTATTTTCTGGTGTATTACTTACTGCCCCTGAATGAGCATCTGGAAAATATGTTGAAAACCAGCCATTTTCATTAGGTATTAAGAATTTAGCTACTAATTCCGCTAAACGGCTGTTTGGAACGATCTTTATCTGCTGGAGAGGTGCATAATCTTTATGTGGATCAGGTGCTGATTCTAAATGAGATCTTTGCTTCTCTTCATCGCTCACAAGATCTGCCACACTCACTACTTCAATTCCCTTTGCATTCATTATGCCTTGCAAACCACCACATATGCCAAGTAAATGAATTGCAGGGTTATCATCAACTATTTTTACAATTGCTTCAGTAAAAAGCTGGCGATAAGGAGTGGGTGCTGAGTGTAAATTATCCGGAATAAATATTCTATTTATTTTGTGCTCTTTAACAAACTTTGCAACTTCAACTTTTATTCGGTCTAATGTTAGCTTCTTTGCCAATGTTTCATCTTGTTTTGCGAGATTAAGTGACTCTGCCTGAATTTTTTCAAGGCTAATTATCTTATTATAATCAATTAGTACAGTCTTAACCCCAAAGTTATTAAACATCTCGTAAATATTTTGAGATAGCCCAAACTCATGTGCTTCTTCCGTTTTCAACAAACCAACAACTACGTCATTATTTACTGCATTTTCCGCCGTCAAGGCAGTTGACGCTGGTTCTTCTTTTCTGGTTACATGTTGAGATGCCGGTTTTTCACTAACGCCAGCATAAGTAATGTTGCTTAATAATAGAACTATAATTAATAAGATATTAAATGTTCTACTATAACATTTATACATATAGTTTACCTTCCCAACACTTGTATCAATATCATAACATATTATAGAACGTTTTACAATAAAAAGGTAAATTTGGTAAGAAAGAGAAGTGGCCTGAGCAGGAATCGAACCAGCGACACAAGGATTTTCAGTCCTTTGCTCTACCAACTGAGCTATCAGGCCAACTGTATACTTTTATTTTTAGATAAAAAATGTTATTATGTCCATCAAAAGTTTTTAAAGTAGTTTATATAAAAATAAAGGATGAACATTAATAACAGAATAGGAATCTACCCTGGCACATTTGACCCTATAACTTTTGGGCATCTTGACATAATCAAAAGAGCGTGTAAACTAGTCGATAAATTAATAATAGGAGTTGCAGAAAACGTTAATAAGCATACTGCCTTTGACACAAAGCTACGCACAAGCATGGCTGAAAATGAAATCAAAGGGCTAGGAATTGATGCAGATGTTATATCTTTTAATGGGTTGCTAGTGAAGTTTGCCAAAGAGCAGAATGCTTCTGTTATTATTAGAGGATTAAGAGCAGTGTCAGATTTTGATTACGAGTTTCAAATGAGTTGGGTAAATTATAAACTTCTTCCTGAAATCGAAACCATATTTCTTCCCGCTTCTGAAGATACTCAATTTATCTCATCAAGTTTTGTAAAGGAAATAGCAAGATTAGGAGAAGATGTTAGCAAATTTGTATCAAAAGGCGTTCAAAACGAATTGATTAACCTGAATAGGATAAAAAATGGAGAATAGTGCTTGTTGTTTTTTATTTCTGAATGGGTATATTCAATATATAAATGTTATAAGCTAAAGGAGTAGCATGTCAAAAGTGAGGGTTAATAATAGAAAAGTTTGTTGTCATGGTGATGAAAATGATGAGGGTTCCGGCCATCCATTAATATATTTAGATATGGGAGAAGAAGAGGAAATAGCCTGCCCTTACTGTGAAAAGACGTTTGTCCATGACTGTACTGTAGAAGCGGTTGGGGAGCTGACTAGGGATGATCTCTAATGGCACTTCTGTAGACTTAGTTTATGTAAATAGCAATAAGGGGGGCAGTAAAAATGAAGCTGTCCATACGGTCGAGCACTCCTCCATGGCCAGGTATCATACTTCCACTATCTTTAACACCGTAAGCTCTTTTAACAAGCGACTCAGTGAAATCGCCAAGCTGCGCTAGAATAGCAATTGCAAGGCCAATGATTGGAGAATAAAAAATTGAAAATAGACCAAAAAATATTGATCCAAAAATTGTGCACACTACTCCAGCTAAAATCGCACCAAGAAGTCCTGTCCAAGTTTTTCCAGGGCTAAGAATTGGGCAAATTTTAGCTCCACCAAAATTCTTGCCAAACAGGTAGGCAGTAATGTCAATTCCCCAAATGGTTAAGACGAACCATACTAATGCGTATTTTCCCTGTGGTAGATTATATAAATATATTAATGAGGCGCTTGGTAGTGCAATCAATAATAATGCAAAAACGTATAAAATTTTGTTTCCTTGGGTTAGATTATACCATTCAAAAGAAGATAAAACTGCTATTGAAAAAATCAATAGATAAAACGATAAATCACTGAAATATGTAGCAAAAGAAAATATAAATAATATTACTATTGAGGATAATATTCTAACTATAAAATTATTATCTACCATATTTCTTCTCTCTTTTTGTATAATCTTCTAATGCTTTGCTCAAATCTTGACAAGAAAAATCAGGCCACAAAGTATCACAAAAATACAATTCAGCATAAGCTGCTTGCCATAATAAAAAATTGCTTAACCTTTTTTCGCCACCAGTGCGAATTAATAAATCCAATTTTGGCAAATCTTTAGTATATAGAAACTTTTCAAATTCTTCTTCTGATACACAATCAATATCTTCCTTGATAATATTGCTTATAGCTTGTGTAATTTCTTGCTTTGCTCCGTAACTAACTGCAATAGTGAGTAATAAACCATCGTTCTTACATGTCATTTCTTCTGCTTTTTTAATTTGATCCAATATTTTACTGGGTAACAGACTTAAATTGCCAATAAAATTCAACTTAATGTTACAATTGTAAATGAAATTGACTTTATCTTCATTAGTTAAAACGGAGTAAAATAAATCAAATAGACAGTCAGTTTCGTTTTTAGGTCTAAGCCAATTCTCCATAGAGAATGCATACAAAGTTAAGTAGGGTATGGTTAAGTCCGTACAATACTTGGCAATATCGTATGCAACTTCACTGCCCTTTTTATAACCATCAATTTTTACCCTTCCTTGATTGTTCGCCCATCTACCATTACCATCCATAATAATTGCTAAATGTTTCGGTAAAGATTCTTGATTCAACATTTAAAGTTCACCTAAACCATCCGCCAACACTCTTCTGTCATCCAAGTAGCTGACACACAGCTATACGAACATTGTGCTACCGGGAGGGTGTCATTCCAGTGCCCCGACACTGGAATCCAGAAATTTGATTGCAAGTGAGCACACTGAGCTGATAAGCATAAAAATAGCTGTCTTATGCTAAAACAAACGTCTTTGACGAGATTGTATGAAAAGCTGGATCCCAGTGTCACGCACTGGGATGACAGGAAAAAAAGGCACTGGGATGACAAAAAAGAGGGCACTGGAATGACATCATTTACTGTATAATATTGTGCAATATTGCAACGTTCGTACGGTTGTGTGCCTGCTACCTCCATGGCACCCTTGCATGTAATTTTTTCTTTTTCACTACTGAAGGTTTCTTTCATATTAACTTAGTGATGCAATATATCCTTTTCTTTGATGGACAATTCACCATCAACCTTTTTTATATTATCATCAGTAATATTTTGTATTTCCTTTTTAGTGCCATGAAAATCATCTTCTGAGATTTCTTTATTTTCCTTCATTTTTTCTATTTCTTCAATAATATCTCTACGTATATTTCTAATGGCAATCCGTGCATTTTCAGCAAACTGATGCAATAATTTCACTAATTTTTCACGGGTTTCTTGTGTTAAGTCCGGAAGAGCTATACGTATGGTATTGCCCTCAACAACAGGATTTAAATTCAAGTTGGCATTTAATATAGCATTTTTCACTTCACCTATAACACCGATATCCCAAACTTTAATTGATAGAGTTTTGTTATCTATAACCGAAACGCCTGCAACTTGATTTAACTTTTGATGTCCACCATAGATATTTACAACTATACCATCAAGCAACGATGCGCTAGCTCTACCAGTGCGTACACCTTTGATATCATCATGAAAGGACTGAATAGTTTTTAGCATCCTGTCCTTTGTTTTAGTTTTTATTTCATTTAACATAAATTACCTAATGTTTACAATCTGAAACTATAGTATAAGTACCTTGACCCTTAATAATATTGACTATTTTTTCTCCCTTCAAAGAAAAAACTATAATGGGAATAGAATTCTCACGAGCAAGTGAAATTGCTGATGCATCCATAACTTTTAAATCACGAGTCAACAAATCCGTGTAAGAAAGCCTATCATACATTACAGCATCCTCATTTTTTTTCGGATCAGCGGAGTATACACCATTTACTTGTGTACCCTTTAGAATAACGTCACAATTCATTTCAACAGCACGTAAAGCTGCAGTTGTATCTGTAGTAAAAAATGGATTGCCTGTGCCTGCTGCAAAAATTACCACTCTACCTTTTTCTAAATGACGAATAGCTTTCCTTCTGATGTAAGGTTCGCATACAGTGGCCATGGGTATTGCAGATAATACCCTAGAAGCTACTAAATTTTTTTCTAAAAAGTTTTGTAAAATTAAAGCATTGATTATAGTTGCAAGCATTCCAATATAATCACTGCTTGCTCTTTCACAACCACTTAAAGACGCAGATGTGCCACGAAAGATATTACCACCACCAACAACAATACATACCTGAACTCCAAGATTACAAACTTCAACTATGCCTTTAGATAACTCACCTATAGTCTCCATATCGTGACCAAATTGCTTTGATCCCATCAAAGCCTCACCAGAGATTTTAAATAACACCCTGGAATATTTTATTTCGCTTTTTTCATTTGTTGAAATAAACATTTTTTGCTATTTAATCTGCATCACCCAAAACAAGTAACTTGTAATTAGAGAGTTTAACAGCACTCAACTCGCTTGATTTTATAAAATCAGAAATCTTCATCTTATCATCCTTTATAAATTTTTGCTCCAGTAAAACAACTTCTTCATAGTACTTAGCCATTCGCCCATCTACTATTTTTTTTGCTACTTCTTCAGGTTTATTTAAGCTCCTCACTTGCTCTTCAATTATAGAACGTTCGTTGTTCAACTTCATTTGATCTAAATCATCTATAGACAAAGCTTCAGGCTTCATAGCAACTACATGCATAGCTATTTGTTTTCCAATCTCTTGTAGCTTCGCCTTATCACCAGATGATTGCAATGCAATTAAAGCACCAATCTTACCTAAGCCATGCGCATCACCATGTACGTAGCCAGCAATAACTCCATCCTTAGCTTCTAAGTAACAAAGCTTGCTTAACTCTAGCTTCTCACCAAGAACTGACGTACCATTCATAATAGCTTCCTGCACTGTGCCAATGCTTTCATACTTGGCATTTTTTAACTCATCAACGCTAGTACAGCGTTCTTGATGAGCAATTGATGCTAAATTTAAAACTAACTCTATAAATTTCTCATTCCTTGCAACAAAATCGGTTTCGCAATTGAGTTCAACCAATGTACCATAATTTTCAGTCAAACACATAGCAACGAGCCCATCTGAAGCTACTCTATCAGATTTTTTGTCAGCTTTAGCAAGACCTATTGTACGTAACTTATCAACGGCTTTCTTGATGTCACCATCACATTCTTCTAATGCTTTTTTACAGTCACTTAAGCCAAGCCCTGTCCTATCACGTAATTCCCTTATATTATCTGGATTCATCTTCATTTGTTACTACCTCCCTTTCTTCTTCTTTGTAAACTTTACTACGTCTCCTTTTAGTTTGCACAATACCACCTTCTTTTTCTTGAATAAACTCATCACCCCTTATATCATCAATCTTAACTCCAGATCTTGCTAGACTAGACTCTATTCCAGCTAATATAGAATCGGTAGCTAATTTACAATAGAGCTCTATTGATTTTCTTGAGTCATCATTTCCAGGTATTAGATAAGTAATACCATCTGGATCAGAATTAGTATCAAGTATTGCAACTATTGGAATTCCTAACTTTTTAGCCT
The DNA here is from genome assembly GCF_963931955.1 of Wolbachia endosymbiont (group A) of Longitarsus flavicornis. Lineage (NCBI taxonomy): Bacteria > Pseudomonadati > Pseudomonadota > Alphaproteobacteria > Rickettsiales > Anaplasmataceae > Wolbachia > Wolbachia endosymbiont (group A) of Longitarsus flavicornis. The sequence continues at coordinate 179,365 of NZ_OZ008337.1, forward strand.
CCTTAACCGCTATATGCTCTTTATTAGTATCAATGATGAATAAGATATCAGGAATTGCTCCCATTTCTCTAATACCGCCAAGCGCCTTATCAAGCTTTTGCTTTTTCTTTTCAATGTTCCCCAATTCTTTCTTTGTTAAAACGCTATCCTCGTCATTTAATATTTTCTCATATTGCATCAAGGTTTTTATCGAAGAAGAAACAGTGTCCCAATTAGTAAGCATACCGCCAAGCCATCGATGATTCACATAATATTGACCACAACGAATCGCTTCACTTGCAATAATATCAAAAGCTTGAAATTTTGTACCAACAAATAGAATGCGACCACCTTGAGATGCAACGTCATATAAAGCCTTCATGGCTACCTGTAGCAATGGTAATGTTTTTCGCAAGTCAATTATATGTATACGATTTTCTTGATGTACCCCATATATATATGGAGCCATTTTTGCGTTCCAGCGACTAATTTTGTGACCAAAATGTACACCAGATCCGGCTAAATCACGCACAGTGACTTCAGGCAAACTTGCCATATTTATTCCTCCAAATAGTTTATCTTCCATGGCATTGCCCTAAAGGGACTACTTGTACAAGCCATGTGTGAAATTAAATTATTTACATAGTAATAGAAAAGACAGCAAAGCGCAAACAAAAAATATTGACAAAGGGCAACATGTTTATTAGCTTTAAAGTCGAAGCCCGAAAACGCTAAAAAGAAATTAGGGGGGTGTAGCTCAGTTGGTTAGAGCGCATGCCTGTCACGCATGAGGTCGTGAGTTCAAGTCTCATCACTCCCGCCATATTAGTTTTAGCATAACTTAGAATTCGCAACCGATATTGAGAAATGCTTCCACCAAACTTGACATGGTATGGTATTGCAATTAATACTTAAATAGGTTTATTTTTATCGTTAACAATTAGGATTAAATATGTTCATTTCTGAAGTTTTTGCAGCAGATGCAACTAGCAATGCATCAAGTATCAGCGCATCTTTTGCTAGTTTTATTCCACTGATTTTAATATTTGTGGTATTTTATTTTCTCATTATTCGTCCGCAACAAAAAAAACTAAAAGAACATAGAAAGATGATAGATCAAATAAAGCGTGGTGATACAGTCATTACTTCTGGTGGAATAATAGGTGAAGTTAATAAAGTTGATGAGGCAAATGCACAATTTATAATAGAAATAGCACCAAAAGTTGAGATAAAAGTCCTAAAGTCCGCTATATCTGAGGTTTTAAGCAAAGAAACTCAAAAAGTAGCAGCTAAACCAATTAAAAAGGTAAAATCGAAAGAATGATAAAAAGAATATAAATCAACCAGTAATAAAGGCAAAAATGCTTAACATGTTTAGAAAAAAGTTTGTTTGGTGATCCATTTGTGTGCGGAATATTTGGTGTAGTAAGTAGCGGTGATTCAGTAATACCAACTTTACTAACTGGGTTGCAAAAATTGGAATATAGGGGATATGACTCTTCAGGTATAGCAATCATAAATAACGAAGGTAAGATAGAAGTCAAAAAATCAGAAGGTAAAGTCGAAAGGTTATGTGAAGTTGTTGATGACAGCAAGATGTCTCACAGTACAGTTGGTATAGCACATACTCGCTGGGCTACACATGGAGTTCCAGGCCTTAAAAATGCTCATCCCATTCGTACAAATAATGTTGTTGTTGCTCATAACGGCATAATTGAGAATTACAATCTGCTAAAAAAGGGCCTAGAAGAAAGGGGCATGTCATTCCATACTGACACTGACACAGAGATCATACCAAACATGCTAACCTTATATCTTGATGAAGGATTGTCGCCAATTGATTCTCTATTTAAGTGTTTAAACAACTTACATGGCTCATTTGCCTTGGTCTTATTATTTGCAGAATATCCAGACGCCTTATTTGTTGCGAAGAGAAATTTGCCTTTAGCAATAGGCTATAACTGTAACACAGTGTTTGCTGCATCTGACTTTAATGCTTTAAGTGCATTTGTGGAAAGAATATCGCATTTGGAAGATGATGACATTGCAGTGATAAAATCTAGTGGAGTTAGTATATACAACAATGGTACACAAGTTAAACGCAGTATAGAAAATAGTAGTCCAAGTGATTTTCTAATTAGCAAAAATGGTTACCCTAGCTTCATGTTAAAAGAGATTTTTGAGCAACCGCGTGCACTAAACAAAACAATAAATCAATTTTACAAGCAATATAAAGAGGTAATATTTGCTAACAAAAAATTGTTTTCTGAGCTGAGTTACATTACTATAGTTGGATGCGGGTCATCTTATTTTGCTGGGCTAATAGCGAAGTATTGGCTGGAAAGTATTGCTCAAGTTCGAGTATATCTAGAAATCTCATCAGAATTTAGGTATAGCAACGTCAAGCTGGAAGAAGGCAGTATTGGGTTATTCATTTCTCAATCTGGTGAAACTGCAGATACCATAGAAGCGCTGCGTTATGCAAAATCACAGAAGCAAACAATCATTAGTATAACTAATACATTTAGCAGCAGCATTGAAAAGATCTCAGATATTGTGTTACATACTCTTGCTGGGCCAGAAATTGGTGTTGCTTCAACAAAAACCTTCTCTGCGCAACTTGCAACTTTAGCATGCTTTGTCGTGGAGCTTGGAAAAATAAAAGGTGTACTGGGTGGAGAGAGAATAAAACAGCTAAGCAACGCTATTAACTCTATTCCCAAGTATGTTGAGCATGTTTTAAATGTGATGAAAATACAACATATATCAGGCAGCATATTAGAACACAATAACGTTATTTTAATTGGCAGAGGAAGTTCATACGGAGTTGCAATGGAAGGTGCATTGAAGATAAAAGAGCTTTCATACATCAATACAATTGGTATTGCAGCGGGAGAAATGAAGCACGGTTCTATTGCTTTAATAGACTCTACTGTGCTTGTTATAGCAATTATCCCTTATGATGATTTATTCTTTAAAACGCTATCTAATATACAAGAGATTATTGCAAGAAAAGGCAAAGTAATTGCCTTCAGTGATAAGCAAGGAACGCCATTCCTAAGGGAAGTTTGCGCAGATGTGGTGCAACTTCCAGACGCTGATAATTTTATCTCTCCAATCATCTACAGTGTTGCTATGCAATTCCTTGCTTACTTTACTGCAGCAAAAAAAGGGTTAGATGTGGATTGTCCGAGAAATTTAGCTAAGTCTGTTACGGTCGAGTAGCCTATTTAAAGTTAAAGCTAAACTTCTGTATCTGTTCAGGATAACGGCAAGACCATAGAGTAAAAGTGAATTTACAACAAATGGTGTCATCCGAGTAGCTGACACTGGGGTCCAGGAAAAAGAATGGTGTCATGAAATTATCTGACACTGGTTCCTTTACACTACCGACAATGTTGCAAAAAACATAAAAATAAAACTAGAGAAAACCATTTCTCGAAAACTTCTGTGTCCAGAACCAAGAGTCCGATTTACTTATAGCGCTAATAATCAATTAACCATCGGCTTTAAGGAATGATATGAACATATTATTTCAAGGAAAGTTCATGGGAAACAAGAGATTAGCTATACGAATTAGCTGTAGCTATGAACCTAACCGGTTGGCAGAACAATGCTTATCAGATGCTTATGAAAAGGTAGCATCAAAGGAAACAAGTCAAAAAAACTTAAAACATAAAAATGGGATTCAAGGAGGGTCAAATGGTAACAGTATGTTTATATGCGAGAGTTTCTTCGGGGAAACAAGTAGAAGGAAATACGATAGAAAGTCAAATTGCAGCTTTAGAGAAGCAAATTAATCTGGACGGATACAAATTGTTAAGTGAGTATAAATTTATTGATAACGGCTACAGTGGATCTCATTTAGTCCGCCCTGATTTAGAAAAATTACGTGATAAAGTAACAGAAGGTAAAATTGATAAGATTTACATTCATTCTCCTGATCGTTTATCTAGAAAATATGCATATCAAATGGTGCTGATTGAAGAATTTGAAAGAGCAGGAGCAAAAGTGGTTTTTTTAAATTATGAGATTAACGGTAACCCAGAATCTCAATTACTGTTACAAATGCAAGGTATGATAGCAGAATATGAACGTGCGAAAATTATGGAACGAAGTCGTCGTGGTAAAATCTATGCAGCTAACAAAGGCTGTGTAAATGTAATGGGAGGGGCTCCTTATGGTTATCGTTATATAGATAAACATATGGGAGGAGGACAAGCTTTATTTGAGATTAACGAAGAAGAAGCTGATGTCGTTCGCAAAGTATTTTTGTGGGTAGGCAGAGAAAGAACAAGTATTGGGGAAGTATGTCGTCGGCTAAATACTATGTCCATTAAGACACAAAAAGGAAAAGAACGCTGGAATAAAGGTACAATTTGGAGTATGTTGAAAAACCCTGCTTACAAAGGACAAGCAGCCTTTGGTAGAAGAAGGTTAGGAGTAAGATTAAAACAAGTAAGACCACAGAAAGGCTCTTGTGAGCAGCCAAAAAGTAACCATTCTGTCTATCCTGTTGAAAAAGCAAATTGGATTTATATTAAAGTGCCAAATATAGTAGATGAAGATATATTTGATATTGTTCAAGAACAATTAGCTGAAAATAGAAAAATAGCAAGGACAAGAAAAAGAGGAGCAAAGTACTTACTACAAGGTTTAGTCATATGTAAGCGTTGTAATTACGGATGTTACGGAACTTGCATGAAAAGTAGACGAGAAGAAGAAGGTGGCCATTATGCATATTACCGTTGTAGTGGTAAAGATTCTTACCGTTTTGGTGGTAATAAGATTTGTGACAATAAACTCATCCGCTCAGATGCATTAGAAACAGCTGTGTGGGAAGAGGTTAAGCAGTTATTGAAAAATCCAAATAGGGTTTTAGAAGAATACAAGCGTAGGCTTTCAGAACTAAAAAAATCATCATTGGATCAAAAAAGCGACCTGCTAGAGAAACAAGAAAATAAATTAAAACGTGGTATTGCTAGACTTATTGATGGTTATGCTCAAGAATATATCAATCAAGAGGAATTTGAACCACGAATTAAAGCAATGAAACAAAGCTTAAAAACAATTGAAGAAGAGAAGAAAAAGATATTTTATCAAAAGGAATTAGAACAGGAGGTCACTCTGGTTGTGACCAATTTAGAAGACTTTTCTTCCAATATTACGTTAAACCTTGATAACGCAGACTGGCTAACTAAACGTGATATTATCAGAACATTGGTCAAGAGAATTGAAATTAACCTTGAGGACGTAAATGTGGTATTTCGCGTAAAAGAGCTACCGAACTCTTCTGGACATAATGGAGAGGAAAATAAAAATTTGCAACATTGTCGTAGGTGTATTTATGACGGCAGTACCCAGAGGTGTCATCCGAGTAGCCCCTTCGGTGTCATCCCAGTGTCAAGCACTGGGATGACACCCTCCTAGTAGAAACGCTTTTGTAATTGCAACATTCGTGCAATCTTTAGCCATAAACATTAAGAAATTTACCAAACGAAAAAAAAGGCAAAAGAAGCCCCGTGGTTGGCTAGTTACTTACATTATACTTTCAAGTATGGCGTTTTTTTATTCTAAACGTTTAATAACCATGACTCAGCTGCTTTTAAACCGCAACTAATTTAAATTATAAACGTTAAGAAATTTACTAAACAGAAAAAAAGGCAAAAGAAACCCTAGGGTAGCTAGTTATTCACTATCCATTTTTTAAGTTGGCGTTTTTTAATGTTTTAAATGCTTTATAAGCGCATTTCAGCTTATATTAGGTAAAAACCTAGAAATTTTATAAAGACATAAGGTGCACATAGTGCAAAAAATTAAACATGAGACGCCAGATACGTGAGTTTTTTTGTCATTTAATCTGTACAGAGAAGATAAATAAATAGCTTCAGTTTTATGATAAGAGGGCTGGCGGAGTTTGTCAAGGAATTTTTATGGCTGCGCTGGAATGACATCATTTACATTTATCACTTTTGCAGATACAATTTACATGCTATAATTGAGTCTTCATAGATGGTAAATTGGAGTGCAAAGAAGTAAAATTAAAGTAGAAATAAAAAGATTATCACACGGAGAAGACTTGTCTCTTCCATGTTATGCAACTGTGCAGAGTGCTGGTATGGATCTTTATGCTGCATTGAATGACTCTGCTGTTTTAAATCCACTTGAGAGATTACTTGTTCCAACTGGAATTGTGATTGCAATACCAAACGGTTTTGAGGGGCAAATACGCCCACGTTCTGGTCTTGCTGCAAAACATGGAATCACTGTCTTAAACTCTCCGGGCACTATAGACTCTGATTATCGAGGTGAGGTTAAAATTTGCCTAATTAATCTAAGTAATCAACCATACGAAATAAAAAGGGGAGATAGAATTGCACAAATTCTTATTTCTCCTGTATCTCAGGTAATTTGGGATGACAGAGAAGAATTCTGCACAAAAGAAACCGGTCGCAATACAGGGGGCTTTGGCTCAAGTGGCAGGTAACTTACGAAAAAGCTTGACTATGACAATTTTTTTATACACAATTTAAGCATATTAATATTTTATTAAACGAGGTCGTTTATGCTAACTTTTAAAAATCACTGTGGTCAATTCCACAAAACAAATACTGCTCTTGTAGCACTTACTGCTCTGTATGTCATAGGCGCAGCAGTAGCACTTTCATCACCATATTGGGTGTCTTCAACTTCCATGCTAGCTCCACTTGCAGCTTTTGCAGCTACACCACTTGGAATCGGTATATTAGCAATTGTTGCTATTGCACTAACTAGTCTAGCAATATACGCTATCAGCAAAAATAACAAAACATCTGAGTTAAACGCTCCGAAGATTGTTGATAATGATAAACAAGCAGCATTGCTAGTAACAAAAGACACATTTACGGAAATGGCAAGTAATAACCAAGTTAAAGATGAAAAAGGTAAAGTGGAAGAGGGTAAATGTTATATAGACTTCAGCTTAGAAGGCAAGAACTACCGTATTATTGTTAATAATTTGCCTGATAAGGGCAATACGGTAGGCAATACTTTATTATTAAGTATAAATTCACTAGAAGAGAAAAACGATGAAGGTAAGTTCGAGGCAGTAAATAAAACAGAGTGGAATAAAACATTAGGTTTAGACAAAGAGGGTGCTAAAGAGGTTAACACTTATTTAGGCTCACTTATTGTTGAACAAGTTGCTTCTCAACAACAGACAGTATAGCCAAGTGAAATAAAAGAGGTAGATTAAGTCTGCCTCTTTGTTTTTTTAGTGTCGGTTACTCAAATTCATTATGGGAATTGTCTTGAAAAAGAGACATTCGTACAGTTGTAAGAAGCTGCTAAGAATTTTTATTTAATTTAACTGCATCTTTTGCCTTATCCAATAACCCATTAATAAAACCAATTTCGCTTGATTTATCAAGTAAATCAGATGCAATGTTAGTATACTCATTAATGACAACTGGAACTGGTGTATCGCAATTAATCAACTCACATATTGCAACGCGCAAGATAGATAAGCTTATAAGATTTAACCGTGAGAGGGACCAGCTTGGGTGTAAGTAAGACTCTATTATTTTATCATATTCTTCACTGCTTTTTATAACCTTATATAACAAGTTTTCTAAGAACTGATGTTCAAATTCTTCACATTCAAATATATCTTTCAACTTACTTATGTAGTCCTTAAGCTCACAATTTTCCAGTTTAAAAGTGCTTTTGTTGTAACCTACGAAAATATTTGAATAAGCAATTTGTACAGCAAGAAATCTCGCCGTGCTTCTTTTTATGCGCCACTTTTTATCTACTGGTTTTTCCTCCATTATTTTAATTTATTGTGTAAATCTATCATATGCAAAACAGTTGAGGCTGCATGGCCACCAACGTTCTTTTTGTTTTTATCAGCTCTAACTAGTGCTTTATCTTTGCTGTCAGCGGTAATTACGCCCATACCAAGGGGCATTGCATAATGCATAACAACTGCATTTAAGCCTTCAATTACTCCTTTACAAACATATTGATAATGATCGGTTTCACCGCGAATTACGCACCCAAGAGCTAAATAACCATCATAATTAGTATGCCCACTCTTGACTGCAAAAAGAATTGTAGCTGGTATCTCAAATGTACCAGGAACCTCAACTACATCGTAACTGGCATTACTGCCTTTTAATTTATCAATTGCACCTTCAAGCAAAAGGTTCGCTATTTCAGTATAATAAATCGAATTAACTATTAGTATTCTCGACATTTACTACCACTTTTTTTGTTAAAAACAACTTTATTAATGATTGTTGAATTAAAGTTATAATACTACTAAATATCCAATATATTATCAGGCCAGCAGGAAAAGAAGAAAAAATAAAGACAGAAATGTAAGGTAAAAACTTCATAACATTTACTTGAATATCGTCTTTGCTTTTCTCACTTAGCTTCTGCTGAATTATCATAGTAATACCAAAAATTATAGGCAAAATTCCTATAGAAATAGGGAAATTGTAATTAAACAACCCAAATAATGTAAAGATGTTCGTTGGGTCAGGAGCTGAAAGATCCTTAATCCATAAATAAAAAGGGGCGTGTCTCATCTCTATAGTAACAAATAATACTTTATATAGAGCAAAAAATACCGGTATTTGTATTAGCATGGGAAAAATGCTCGACATTGGGTTTACGTTGTTTCTCTTAAACAATGCAATTGTCTCTTTACGCTGCTTTAAGTTGTCATTTTTATACAACTCTTTTACACGAGTTAGCTCAGGCTGCAAGCTTTTCACCTTGAACATTGAAACATATGATCTATTAGATAAAGGAAGCATCAAAAGTTTGATTACTAAAGTCAGCAATAATATTGCTAAGCCAAAATTCTTTAAAACGAAGTTAAAGTATTCAAGCAGTAAAAACACTGGTTTAGTTATAAAGTAAAGAACACCAAAATCTACAGCTTTATCAAATAAAGGTATATTGAGAGTATCCTTATAAGAATCCAGTAAATTCAACTTTTTTGCTCCAGCAAAAAAATAATTCACATTAGAAACGCTTGCACCAGGAAGTATGCTCTTGTAAGGTTTGACAAAATCTACTTGGAATTTATCAGTATTATTAACGTTTGTGTGTTTAATGCTTACATTTATTTTATCGGATTTCTCAGGTATGATGGCTGTAAGCCAGTATTTATCAGCAAAACCAAACCAATTTTTTTCACTCGTGCTTGCTTTTACTAAATGTTTTTTGGAAATATCCTTATATGTCCACTCCTCTAGTTTATTATCAAATGCACCCAGTACTCCCTCATGTGATATCCAATAAGACTCATTAATATTATCACGTTTACGGTTGATTTTACCATAAGGAACCAAAACTACATTATCCTTTGTATTATTTTCAACAACTTGCTCAACCTTAAACATGTAGTTATCGTCGAGGCTAATTTTCATTTTAAACACAATGCCATTTTCATTATCCCAAAATAAATTGACCTCTTTTTGATTGAATTTATCTGCTTGCCAGACTGCCTTAGAATCTGGAACTTTAATCTTGTTATTCGGATCGAGCCACCCAAATTCTGCGAAATATACATCTTTTGATTCTGCAGGTGACAGTAACACCACTTGTGGAGAAGAAGAATTCGGTTCTAAGTGGTAATTAGTTAAAATTAAGTCATCAAACCTTGCACCTTTCAGAGAAATTGATCCTTTAATCATGTTATTGGTTAAACTAACCCTCTGTTCTCGAGTAGAATTAATAATTTCAGAACGATTTTGGTATATTATAGGAGCAAGGTCGTTAAAAGATTCGATATGTTCAATATTTTCAATCAATGGCTGGTTTTGGTTTGTACTAAAAAAATTATCATAAATAATACGCCAAGATACCATGATCAACATGGAAAGGATAGCTGCTAAAATTAAACTTTTTGCTTCTGACATGAAATTAAATCAAACATATCTTCTTAAAGTGTATATTAAATATTGTACTAAAACAATGAAATTTACTTATTTTTAATAATAACTTTTAACGCTAATCTTTAAAATTTATTTTAATAGCTTCGAATTTTAATAATATGAACGCGGTGAAAAATCTAGTTATTTGGTTACTAATAATAGCCACCACTGCAATGCTTATTGATTCACAAAGGGACAAACTAAGCGACAGATTTCTCAGTACTTTTTTACCATATAAAGGAAAAATTCAAAATAGTGGAAGTATCGAATTTACGAAATCATATGATGGACACTTTTATATTCAGGCTCAAGTCAATGATAGCAATATAACGTTTTTGCTTGATACTGGAGCAACCGATATTGTTCTATCACAAAAAGACGCATTACATGCTGGTATTAACTTACAAAACGTTCAGGATTTTAAAATATATGAAACTGCGAAAGGTCAAATAAAAGCTGGAGTGGTCCAAATACCTCAAGTTAAAATAGGAAATTTTTTGATTAATGATGTACAGGCAAGCGTTAACACTCATTCTATGTCTCATTCACTACTTGGAATGAGCTTTTTAAGGTATTTTCATTTCACTATAAGAGATAATAAGTTGATATTATACCGCGACTAAACACTTCTACAATCTGCTTATCAAAGCTCTGTAGGTTAATATAGGAGCAGAAATAAATATTGCAGAACAAGTGCCAATCAAAATACCAAAAAAAATGATCAAGCTGAAGTCTCTCACTGCATCTGTGCAGATTAATGCCAAAGGAAGAGCAGCAAGAAGGGTTGTACCCGAGGTTAATATAGTGCGAAATAATGTAGCGTTGATACTTGCATCTACTATTTCACTCATCCGCCCACTTTTACCACTCTTGCAATACTCTCGAATCCGATCGTATATAATTACTGAGTTATTGATTGAATAACCAATGACAGTGAGAAGAGCTGCAACTGATGAAATATTAAACTCAATGCCAGTTAGGCTAATAAAACCAACAGTTAAAATCACGTCATGAATCAGTGCTGTTATTCCACTGAATCCACATTGCCAATTAAATCTAAACCAAACGTAAAAAAATATTCCAACAATCGCGATCAACATGGATAACATTCCTTCAAATATTTGTGTTGAGCTTATTTGTGGGCCAACATAATCTATTTTACGATAGCTTATTGAGCTCCCCAGCTTTTCTTCTAGTATGCTTTTTATCTTTTTGATTTTATTTTCACCTCCTTCATCTTTAAAACGCATGACTAAATTATCACCCGCTTTTGAACTCTGCACTGTAAAACCATTTTCTTTTAATGCATCGAGAATAGAGTGATTCTCATCTGAAGATTTTATCTCTATCAAAATTCCGCCTGCAAAGTCTATGCCTAAGTTCACTCCACGCAGTACAACAATGAGCATTGAAAAGATGATAAGAATAATGCTAACGAGTGCAGTCAAATCCCTATATTTACTAAACTTGATATTGAGGTTATCTGGAATGAGTCTAAGTGCCATGCTATTTACTTAAACTTGAATTTTATATACTTTTCAAAAAATTCGCTAGTTTATTCTGTGATTAGTCTTGCTCGTCCACTAGAAGGAAAAGCAGCAAGAAGCGAGCCAAAAGCGATGAGGAAGGATCCAAGCCAGATTATAGGCATTCCAGGTTTATAGTGCACTTTAGCTGCGATTTTGCTCTTACTCTTATCAATCTCTCCAATTACAACATAAATATCAGAAAATAAATTGTGGTAGATACTGCTTTCAACATTTTTCTGACCTTCCGCAAGGTAAAATCTATATTCAGGAGTTACTTCACCTAATATCTTATTATTCAGCAAATTCCTGATATCCATTGTACCCCTCACTGCATGGAAATTTTTTTCTTTTATTAGCTCAATATTTCGTAAAGTAACTTTAAATTTATTGACTGTTATGCTATCCCCTATTTTTAAGTAATTTTCTTTTTTCTCCTGCCAACCAACCGAATAAGCTATACCAAGCACTAGAATTGCCACTCCAGCATGAGCAAGCATCATTGCATAGTAGGATTTAGAAACTCTTCTTGCTAATAAAATTGATTCACCAAATGCTACCTTAAATAAACGAATTCTTTTACTGTATGCTTCTAAAACAAAGATTAATAATGCTATGGAGATGGTAATTGATAGCACAATCATTAGCTCCATGTGAAAGATAAACGGCAAAATAGCTGCAGCACTGCAGAATGAGAATCTGTATTCACGGAATATTGGCAATAGACTATTTCCCTGCCAACTGCAGTATTGCCCGATCATGGTGAGCACTAGAATAGCTAGTGCAATAGAGTTAAATAAAGAATTGTAATATGGTGCTCCAACTGAAATTAATTCACCGGTTAAATATTCGAGCACTGTAGGATATAAAGTGCCAACGAACACAATGAAAAAGGCAGTGATGAATAATAAATTGTTCATCAGCATCATCGTAAGGCTTGAAAAGAATCTTCTACCCTCTGTCACTTGAGTAGCAAGTTTCTTTCTGGATTCCAGTGTCACGCACTGGAATGACATTGCAGATGTGTGATTTTTTCTCGTAAACACTACAAATATTACTAAGCTACTGACTGTAATTACACCAAGTAGAGTTAATATATACAGTCCATACCTTGGATCATCTGCAAACGTGTGCACTGAAGTAAGTATTCCTGAGCGGACTAGAAATGTTCCAGTCACACTCAATATAAAAGTTGTAAGCGTAAGTAAAATAGCAAAGTTTCTTAAAACATTGAAATTTCGTACCACAAGCAACAAATGTGTCAGCGCTACTGCAATTAGCCACGGCATCAAAGAAACGTTTTCCACTGGATCCCAAAACCAAAATCCACCCCACCCAAGTTCGCGATATGCCCACCAGCTACCCAAGCTGATGCCCAAAGTGAGCAGCGACCAAGAAATAAGTATCCAAGACCTGACAATTTTAGCCCAAACATTTCCTTCAACTTTTGCAATTAATCCAGCTATAGAGAGCGAAAAAGGAACACTAAATCCAAGGTACCCCAAATATAATATCGGTGGATGAATAGCAAGGCCTATATCTTGCAATATCGGATTAAAACCCAGTCCATCTGTTTCAATGCCTGGCATTTTAGTAAAAGGATTCGACTCAAGTAAAGTGAACAGTAAAAAACAAAAGCAAATCAAGCCTTGGGTGATCAAGGATACTTTCTTCAATTTACTGTCGTTATCAATAAAAATACCCATCAGAAATAGGTAAAAGGTAAGTACTAATGCCCAAAGCAACATGGACCCTTCTTTGTTTCCCCAAACACCACAAATCTTGTAGATCAAAGGTTTTGTTGTGTGTGAGTGGTAGTATACGTTTTCAAGTGAAAAATCATTTGTAATGTGGCAGTAGATCAAAATAGCCATTGATGTTGATACACAAAAAAATATGGCAGTGGTAATAAACCGACAAGAACTAAGCGGTAAAAACAAATATGTCAAAGACAATAAGCAGGCTATGAGTAGCAATATATTCCCAAATTCAGGCATAAAAAATTATAGTTTTTATATAAACAATATTACTGATGACAAGTAAGAAGTTAAAGTGTTAATTGATGCTAGCATAATGCTCCCGTAGTTAGCTGTGCTAGTATTAATTAAAAATTAAATATTAAATCTTTATACTTTTATAGATAGCGTTAATATTGAGGTAACATTGTGGGTACAACTAAGATTAGTAAATTTCCATTTAATATAAAAGGTAAAGTGGCAAAACAACATGCCGAACCAATAGTCGCAAAAAATCTCTATACTATTTTGGGATTCAAAGATATAGAAGATTTTGGAAATAAGACAAGTAAGCTTGTTAATAAAAAAGTTTGGCAATCATTTGTTGACTGCTTTGCAAAAGAAATAGATTATGCAGCAACCGAAAAAGTTGTAAAAAACATCGTTTGTAACATTGCAAAAAGTGATCAAGGTAATGCTTTTACCAAAACTGAACATCTGATATTAAATGAAAAGCAAGATAATAAAAAGAGAGAAAAAGCGATTAGAAAAGCTATTAGTATTTTGAGGAAAATCAATCCAGAAAAAGCCTTTAATGAACTTTCAGTAATAAAAAAACAAGCTGAAGATTTTTTACAAACCGATTTTTATAAAGCACAGAGTAAACCACTTCAAGGATTTGCTCCCTCCGGTGGACAGCTCTTTGCGGAAACTCTGAAATATATAGAAACACTAGAAAGATTATCCGAAGTAAAAAAAGAAGGGCTAGTTAAAGATTTCTTGTTAAATCATGTTAGTTCATTGAATAAAAAGTATCCTAAATCACAGAGTAAAAGGGAAGATGCTATAACAATACTATCAAGTGATGAGTTGAAGAATTTTTACAATAAAGGTGTAGAAGAAGGAATATTACAACCAATGGCATCTTACAAAGAATGTAGAAACCTGTATGACAAAATGAACCAGATAAAAAATGAATCCAAAAGTATAATTAAAAGAGAAGAACGGGAAGAAAATTTAAAGAAAATAGATAAGTCGATAATCAGCGCAATTAATGACATAAAAAAACATAGAGAAGCAATCCTTAACTGTAAAGACTTTCAAAGTTCTTACATAAAAGAGAAAAAAGAACATCCATTTAGAGGCAACGCATGTCAAAAAATGATTGATATATATCAAGAGAGAATTGTTGGATATCAGGAGAAAATTCGTCAAAACTTAAACCAAATAAAAGCGATATTAAAAAGTGCGCCGCAAGAAATGGATGATGTGGAAGAATTAGAGGAAATAATCGATGGTATACATGAAGCAAAACAGTTCGATGAAGATTTTGATTCAGCTTTAATTTGTTTATCGAACATGCAGAATGAGCTAGATATTCAACTGGAAAATCCTCCAACAGAGCTAAGAGTTTCACACATTAACGTTAAAACTAAGCTAATTAGGTTATAAGGGCGGGATTTTTGGGATAATTTTAATTCAAGACAGCTCTTAGTCTGTGTTTTAATTTGGTTGTGTTTTATTAAAAAAACTTTAGATTTATTGCATAATCGATACTCAAATATAATGACACAGACTTGGAATTTGTTACAAACAGGGCAAAAGGAAGGCTATAAAATTGCGTATACTAATGCTCGTATTATCGACCCGGAAACTAAACTTGATATAAAAGGTTCGCTATTGACTGAAGGGGATAAAATTGTTGATTTTGGCGAATCATTATTTTCAACAAGTGGAGTTGACGAAACAATAGACTGTAAAGGGCTTGTTCTAATGCCAGGCCTTATTGACATTCACGTACATTTTCGTGAACCAGGGCAGGAACATAAAGAAACTATATATACAGGTAGCAAATCTGCAGCTGCGGGAGGTGTTACAACTGTAGTTTGTCAGCCGAACACTGCTCCAGCAATTGATAGCGTTGTTTTGGCTAAATATTTGAAATATAGAGCATTTGAAACTTCGCATGTGAATGTTGAATTTTACGCTAAAATCACCACTTCGGAAGAACACCTGACTGAAATGGCACTTTTAAAGGAAGCAGGTGCGGTTGGGTTCACTGATGATGGCATGCCAGTTATGAACCCAATGATTATGAGACAGGCGCTGCTTTATTCAAGCATGCTGGGTGTTCCTATTGCTCAACATGCAGAAGATTTAAATTTATCAGCAGGTGGTGCAATCAACGAAGGTAAAATTTCTGAAGAATTGGGAGTAAAGGGAATCTTGAGTGCATCAGAATCGGTTATGGTAAGTCGCGATATACTGCTCATGAAAGATATGGAGAATGTGCACTACCATATTTTACATGTCTCTTCAAAAGATTCACTTGATGCTATTAAACGTGCAAAAGATTTGGGATTAAATGTTACGTGCGAAGTAACCCCTCATCACTTCACTTTGACTGAAGATATAGTAAAACAACATGGGGCAATTGCAAAAATGAACCCGCCACTTCGCACTGAAGAAGATCGTTTAGCTATGATTGAAGGTTTAAAGACAGGTGTGATTGACTGCATTGCAACCGATCACGCTCCGCATGATCGTAGTTCTAAAGATCTGCCACTTGAAAATGCTGCATTTGGTATTGTTGGTCTTGAAACAATGCTGCCCCTTTCACTTGAACTCTATCACAGTGGGCAAATGGGTCTACTTGATGTGCTCGCAAAATTGACATATAAGCCTGCAGATATAATACACATACCACGTGGTCGTATACAAAAAAACCTTGCTGCAGACTTAATTTTAGTTGACCTCAATCATGAATGGGAAATTAAAACTGACAACTTTGCTAGTAAATCAAAGAATTCCCCTTTCGATGGTCGCAAAGTAAAAGGACACATAGTACGCACTGTTGTGTCCGGCAAAACTGTATACTCACAGAAGCCCCCTCTCATCATTCCAGTACCCCCCATCCAAGTAGCGTGACACTGGTTCCTTAACAAGAGATCCCGCTAACAAGTAGCGGGATGACGGTTGTCGTTTAGCTACAAACATTAAGAAATTCACCAAACGAAAAAAAAGGCAAAAGAAGCCCCGTGGTTGGCTAATTACTTACATTATACTTTCAAGTATGGCGTTTTTTTATTCTAAACACTTAATAATCGCGATTCAGCTACTTTTAAACCGCAACTAATCTAAATTATAAACGTTAAGAAATTTACTAAACAGAAAAAAAGGCAAAAGAAACCCTAGGGTAGCTAGTTATTCACTATCCATTTTTTAAGTTGGCGTTTTTTTATGTTTTAAACGCTTTATAAGCGCGTTTCAGCTTATGTAGGTAGAAATTTTATAAGACATAAGGTGCACATAGTGCAAAAAATTAAACATGATACGCCAGATACGTGAGTTTTTTTGTCATTTAATCTGTACAGAGAAGATAAATAAATAGCTTCAGTTTTATGATAAGAGGGCTGGCGGAGTTTGTCAAGGAAGTTTTTTCGTTTCTACTGAATGACGGCTACGCGCTGCCAAAACTGGCTTGTTATGCAAGAAGTCCACTCTAAGACCTTAGCACCGTTATGAAAAAAGCCTATTTACTCTAATCTACCTTTCTATAAAAGACCTATCGACTGTTGCAATTATAGGCGTAAATAAGAATGATAAAAGAGTACGGGATTGAGTAACTATGTACACTTCTGCTGGCATACCAGGGTATAGGTATACATTTTTAAATTGAGCAAGCTCTGACTTTGGTATCACCACGCGCACTGAATAATAACGCCCTAGTCTTGGATCATCAAGAGCGTCAGGAGAAATATGGCTTACTATACCACTAATTAAACTTAAACGACGTGCACTGTAAGCACTTAACCGGACTTTAACCTTTAGCCCTTCTAGCCCATCAATAGAGACTATGTTGCTATCTTTCTTTTGTGCCGACAGTACCTCTTCTATGTTTCTGGTCTGAATTTTAGCATCTATTATTAGGTCATCATCCGATGGCACTACGCTCATGATCGGAACTCCAGATTGTATAACACCACCTTCAGTATGGTATCTTATATCTGTCACTATCCCATCTTGAGGCGATTTTATTATTGTACGTGCTAATGAATCTTCAGCAACCATCAGCCTCTCTTTCAAGTCTGCAATAGACGTACTAACTTCCTTAAGTTCAGCGTTTGCTCTTTCTTGAGAATCATTTTTTACGTTTATAATTTCTAATTCGTTCTCTCCAATTTTTTGCTGCACTTGAGATATTGCAGAACGGTAATGTCCAACTCTGCCTTCAATTTCAGCAAACTGTTTTTCTAAAGCTAAAATGTGTGGTTTGCTTATATGGCCACTATCAAGTAATTGTCTTTTTGTTTCCAACTCCTCAGTTATCAAGTCATATTGCTTATGAGCTGCATTTAGTTGAAAGTTTAGCCCCGCTAATTCATCATTTAACTGTTTTATACGTTGCTGCAGTATGTCCGTTTTTCCCAATATGCTCTTTCTCTGAGAGTTAAACAATTTTACTTGATTCTTTATCACTTTATTTACAAGCTCATCGTTAGATAATTTTTTAACCTCATCAGAAAATTCTAGTGTGTCCAAATCTACTCTGATTGCAAGAAGCCTTGCTTCTGTTGCTAAAAATGATAAGAGCTTCTCTTTGATGATACTTAAATTCGCCTTCTCGTTAACATCACTTAATAAAACTAAAGGCTCATCTTTTTTAACTGCTTGGCTCTCTTTTACTAAAATTTTGCTTATTATTCCTCCACCCAAGTGTTGAACTATTTTCCTATTTGAAGACACAATAACTTCTCCACTTGCATGCACCGCCCCGTCAATTGGAGCTATAGCCGACCAAATACCACCTATCCCAAAAAAGATGAGTATCACTATCAGACCAAAAGATAGTGGCCCCCATGTTACTTTCAGGACTTCATTTACGTTATTACTTTCGCGTTTTAAAATAAAATTTATCATCGCATCAATCAATGCGAACGTCTTATCCAAAAATTTTGGGTACTTCTTCTTTTTATTTCTTGTTTCTTGCATATTTATATCATCACTATGGCCAATCAGGCCTGTCAAAGAAAATCCAGTGCTAAGCTTTTTTAACTTACTGATCATAATACTACTGTGAATTTGTGTTAACTCAAGATAACACACAAAAACAAAGAATCTATAATTTAAGCATTCCATTTAGACTGTAGAGCACCAGAATAAACTATTTAGTAACAATTCCTGCAACTATGTTTTTAAAATTTTTTGACGTTTAACTTTATTATAACTTTTCCTTTATTTTGTGAATATCTGAGTTACTTATATTATGTAAGAAATCTATTGCCAACCAGTCAATATTCTGTTAGGAATTAAGATAATATAAAGTTATTATGTTTAAATTGGAAAGCAGAAAGTTCCTGATTACTGGCGCATCAGGCGGAATAGGGCAAGCAATTGTAAAAATTATGCACAAAGCCGGAGCAACTTTATGTATTTCTGGCACAAAAAAAGAAGTACTCGAAGAAGTTGCTAAACAATATGAAAAAAATATGCACATACTCCCTTGTGACTTATCAAATGCTGAGGAAGTAAATCAACTAGTAAATAGAGCAAGTGAGTTGATGGAAGGCTTTGACGGGCTTGTATGCAATGCGGGCATTACGCGAGACAGTTTATTATTGAGGATGACAGATGAAGCATGGCAAAAAGTAATTGATATTAACTTGAGCTCTACATTTAAGCTGAGTAGAGAAGCATGCAGGAAACTAATTAAGAATAATTGGGGAAGAATTATAAATATTTCCTCAATAATAGGGCTGACAGGAAACGCCGGGCAAGCAAATTATGCAGCGTCTAAAGCTGGAATAATAGCTATGAGCAAATCTATAGCAAAAGAAGTTGCAAGTCGTAATATAACAGTAAATTGTATTGCTCCTGGGTTTATAGATACTAAAATGACTGAAGTTTTAAATGAAGGACAAAAGGGAAAAATATTAGATAATATTCCAATGAAAAGAATGGGAACAGGGGAAGAAATAGCAGCAGGGGTCTTATTTTTAGCAAGTGATGAAGCAAAATATATAACAGGGCATGTGCTTAACATTAATGGTGGGTTATTTATGTAGCAACACTTATGTATGGACAAATTATAATTTTTATTTTAAAATAAAAATATGTGTAGGTTTAAGTTTGCATTAATTTATTATTTAAAGGCAAGAAAATGAGCTCTATGATAAAAAGATTTTTTAGTATTTTTTGTGTAGTATTACTTTTCTCTTTCTCAGGTTATGCAGCTACCACTGATCCTGATATGGATGACACAACTAAAGTAATATGCAATATTATTGGTTACGTTTGGGGAATAGGCGGTCCACTTATGACGGTAGTAATAATTGGTGCAGCTTTGCTTGCAATATTTGGCAGGATGCCGTGGCCAGCCCTCTTTGCTCTAGGCATGTTCTGTGGTGTATTTTTTGGCGCTAAAACTATCATAACGAAAATTATGCCCAACGTAAGCGATGAAGCAAAAGCTATGTTGGAAAAGTGTGGACAAAATAACCCATAAAAGTACAGAAATGCTTTTTTGTTATCCATTAAATCGCTTCATATCTTCAACTTGCAACAAATAAGGGCTATCTTTTGGTAAAGTTTTAACAGCTAGCTCAGCATATTTTGTAAATTGCTTTAAATTACCTTCAATGCAAGCCTTTTTTGTCAAGGCAAAATAATGCATTGCCGTATCAGCTTCACATTTATATGCAATGCTTAAATATTTCCAGACAAAAGCGTTATTTGGTTCTACATTCAAAATCTGCTCCAGGTAAAAAATCGCCTTTTTTGCATCACTGTGTAATAATAAAGTATGAGATAATGCAAGTTTTACTAAATAACTATTCTTCTCAGATAAATACCTAAGCGATTCTTCATACATTTTTATTGCTTCACTTAAGTTTCCAGCTTTGTATAGCATTTCTGCTTTTAATTCATATAGGTATGGATCACTGTGTGACTCTTGAATCAATGAGTTAACTTTAGCAATAGCCTCTTCTATCTTTCCTTGCCTATAGCAAACTATAGCATTTACATACTCAGAATTATCTTCATATTTATTAGATAACACATGAATAGGAGCAAAGAAAGAGTCTAGCTTTGCAACCACACGCTCAAACTTTAGTAACTTATCCGCAAAAATTGGTTTTACGTTGTTTTTGACCTTATAATTTTGTACAGCAAATATGCGTTTCTCACTAAGTGGGTGAGTGCGGAAATATTCCTCGGTGTTCTCATGCTCAATACTTTTAAAATAATCAAAAATCTCTTTCATACCTGAATTATCATAGCTAGATTCATCAAGGTACCTTAAAGCATAGCTATCTGCTACACTTTCTTGCTCTTGAGAATAGTTAAAAAATAGCCTTGAACTGAATGCTACACCACTAAGCAAAATTGCACCAGCAACCTGAGGGTTAATGATAATACTAGAAACTAATCCTACCATATAACTAATCATTGCTATCGATTGAAAATAACCCATAGCACTACTCATTTGCAATATATGACCAGCAGATATGTGAGCAATCTCATGTGCTAATATACCAAGCAGGACATAAGGTTTAGCCGAATATCGTAAAAGCCCTAAATGAATGAAGATACTGTTATTGTTAATTACAAAAGCATTAATCGAATTGTCATTAATTATAAAAACTTTTATTCGGTCACTATCAATGTTTGCAGCGAAAAATAAAGGTTGCGCTAGCTCTTTCACTATTGCTTCCACTTCACTATCTCTAATAATGTTAATAGAGTAAGCATTATTATAATATGCAAAAAAGAACAATAAGGTCAAAAACTTAGCAATTCTAAACATGAAAATTCTGTGCTTGTATAATTTATAGGAATTCTATATTTTAACACTTAAATTATACAAATTTATAAACGCTAGTTTAATTTTTTAACGTAACTGATAAGTTTGTCGATGGTAGTTAACTTAATTTTATGTTGTTCAGCAAATTTAAGCAACTGAGGTAAGCGCATCATAGAGCCATCATCATTCACTAATTCACACCCTACAGCTGCATGATTAAGACCAACCAACTTTGCTATTTCAACACTTGCTTCAGTGTGACCATTGCGTGCTAAAACCCCGCCTTCATTTGCAATAATAGGGAAAACATGCCCTGGAGTAATAATATCGTCCTTAGTACTCTTTTCATCAATGGCAGTAAGTATCGTATGCGTTCTATCATGAGCAGAAACACCTGTTGTGATACCATAACGTGCATCAATTGATGTAGTAAATGCAGTATGAGGAGCAATCTTTTCGTCTACATTACTTCTCTCCATAAACTCAAGATCTAGTTTACTCATATGAAGCTCTGTCATGGCTAAAAATACAATACCAGTACCGTATCTAACCATAAAAGCCATATGTTCCGGCTTTATTTTCTCAGCTAAGACAATCAAATCACCTTCATTTTCTCTATTTTCATCATCAACTAAAATGAATAATTTACCGGAACGAGCATCCTCTAATACATCTTCCACAGAAGAAATACCGGGTAGACTCATTGAAGCATAAGTGGCCTGTACCATAATAATTTACTTAAATTCAATCTTAACTATTTTATACAATTTCTCTCCATTTGGCACTGTCACTTCCACATACTCACCGACTTTTTTGCCGATTAAAGCACTCCCGAGTGGTGAACTAGTAGATATTAACTGCTTTGAAACATCAGCTTCATATTCGCCTACAACCTTATAAACATATTCCACTTCACCGTTATTATCACTTAACATGCTTAATGTCACAGTTGCACCAAATATTACTGAATCACCAGACAAATTTTTTACTTCTATTACTTCCGCATGTGAGAGCTTACTTTCTATCTCCATTATACGGCCTTCAATAAAACCTAACCTTTCCCGTGCAGCATGATACTCTGCGTTTTCAGACAAATCACCTTGATCACGAGCATCAGAAATAGCTTGTATAACAGAAGGCTTTTCTTCCTTTAATTTTTCAAGTTCGGCTTGCATATTCTCAAAACCTTCCCTCGTCATAGGAAATTTATTAATAATAGATGAAGCCATAATTACCACCTAAACGCAATTAAACTGAGTAACAAAATTACTCACAATATTAAAAATATCACCTTTTATATCACCATTCATGTCATTTGACAACTTTTTTAAAACCCCAGGGTGTACAGTACGAAAATAATTAACAAGATCATGTTCAAATTTATTAACGTTACTTATTTGTATTTTACTTAACTGATTATATAGACTAGAAAAAATATACATCAGCACTACTTGCTCTTCTATTGGCATAGGTAAATGTTGTTTTTGCTTTAATAACTCAACAAGATATTTACCCTTATTCAAGGATAATTGAACACTAGCATCAAGATCAGAACCAAATTTTGCAAAATCTTCTAATTCTCTATACTGAGCTAAGCTTAGCTTTATAGAACCAGCAACTTTTTTCACAGACTTTAATTGTGCAGCAGAACCAACCCGTGAAACCGACAAACCTATATTTACTGCAGGTCGAAATCCTTTATAAAATAATTCAGACTCAAGAAAGATCTGCCCATCGGTAATTGAAATAACATTTGTTGGCACATATGCAGATACATCACCAGCTTGAGTTTCGACAATTGGCAAAGCAGTTAAAGACCCCTGCCCTTTTTTATCAGACATTTTAGCAGCTCTTTCAAGCAAGCGAGAATGTACATAGAATATATCTCCAGGGTAAGCTTCACGACCAGGAGGACGTCTGAGCAATAAAGACATCTGCCTATATGCTACAGCATGCTTAGATAAATCATCATATACAATCAAACAATGCATTCCATTGTCACGAAAAAATTCCCCAATAGTGCAACCAGCATAAGGTGCTAAAAATTGCATAGGCGCGCAGTCAGATGCACTAGCCACAACTACAGTTGTATACTCTAATGCTCCACTTTCTTTTAGCTTATTTACCACTTTTGCTACTGTTGAAATTTTTTGTCCAATAGCAACATAAACACAGTAAACTTTTTGATTTTCATCTACTTCATCATTAATCTTCTTCTGATTTATAATAGTATCAAGCGCAATAGTAGTTTTACCAATTTGTCTATCGCCAATAATTAATTCACGTTGCCCTCTACCTATTGGAATTAGCAAATCTATAATTTTAATTCCTGTTTGCAACGGTTCATGCACAGATTTACGATCAATAATACCTGGCGCTTTGGATTCTATATCCATTCTGTTTTTGGCTCTAATTTCCCCACCGTCGTCTATAGGATGGCCCAACGCATTTACAACTCTCCCTAACAATTCATGCCCTACAGGCACCTGCACAACATTACCACTACATTTTACAACATCCCCTTCTTTCACATCACGGTCATTACCAAGCACAACTATTCCAGCCGTATCATGATCTAAATCAAGAACTATTCCTTCTACACCGCTTGCAAAAAATACCTTTTCACCGAATTTTGCTTTTTCCAGTCCATAAACCAATGCAATACCATCTGTTACTGAAATTACTTCACCTATATTTTCCCGCTTTATAGGATTATCAAACGTCTCAACTTTTTCCCTTATTACACTTGCTATCTCAGAAACATTCATACTGTTCTTCATACAAAATTCCTTACTTTTAATATTTCCATTTTACTTAAGTCAACTAACCTATCCAAGTAACTTTTTAGCGAAGCATCGATCAAATTAAAACCATACCTAACTACGAAGCCACCTAGTATAGAAGGGTCAATCACATTGCTTACTTTTATTATTTTACCAAGAAAGCTCAAAGATTCAGTAATTATTTTTATATCAGATTCCTTTAAAGTTTCTGCTGACTTTATAGTAATCTCGAATTCATTTTCATTTTCTCTTGCAAGACTTAAGAATTTTTCTAATATAAGGATCAATAAACTAGAGCGTTTATTTGCAAATATAACCATAATAAATTTTACTAAATTCTCACTCAAGTGCTCATTTATAGAAAGTATCACTTCTTTTTTGTGTGCAAAAGAAATCATAGGATGAGATAGGTACACAAAAACATCACGTTGATCCTTAAAAAAAGCCAACAAAAATTCTACTTCTTTCCTTATAATACCTAACCTGCTTCCTGAGACATGAAACAGCACTCTAGCGTAAGATGAAACTAAATTATTGTATTGGGTCTTTTTCATATTAAATCCAGTAAATCTAAATTAATTCAGCTACAAATCTTTCATTCTTCAATCCAAGCATTTTTTATATAAACAGGTCTTCTCTTTAAGGAAAGAAAATATAAATCATATCTGACTGAATAATTTAAAAAACTAAGGTTTTTACTTAAGAAATACTTAGAAGAATTTATAATAGACTGACATTGAAGATGAGATATCGGTATTTCTTTTCCAAGTAAACTTGTTTTAACTTCTATAAAAATCAGCTCCTTTTTTTTAGATACAATTAAGTCAATTTCACCGAACTTACAACGGTAACGACGTTTTATAACATTATACCATTTCAGCCTTAAACACGCTAAAATTAACAATTCGCCAAAGTAACCTATAAAGTAGCGTAACCTACTTACCATAAGAAGAACAATTATGATAATAATTAATTGTGTGTAACTACTTTGCCTCCTTCTCTATTTTTACTATAAACCTTGCCTTTTGCTGCAATATCCCTATCAACCAGTTCTACCACTGCCATTGAAGCACAATCACCCTTTCGAGTGCTAAATTTTATTATTCTAGAATACCCACCCTCACGATCTTGATAACGGCTGGCTAAGACGTTTAATAACTTATCAACTGCTAACTTACTATTATGAAGGCGTGAAAGCAAAAGTCTTTTACCATGTAAAGTATTCTTATTCTTAGCAATTGTAATAAACTTTTCGACATATGGACGAAGTTCCTTAGCTTTTGGTAAAGTAGTTACAATCTGCTCATGATTAATTAATGAGATAGATAGATTCTTTAACATCGATAATCTATGTTCAGTACAAAGAGATAGTTTACGTTTTTTTATTCCATGTTTCATATATCACCTAATCTTCATCAGTATGTTGTTTAGCCAACTCATCTATATCTTTAGGCGGCCAGTTTAACACATTCATACCCAAAGACAAGCCAAAATTAACCAAAACTGCCTTAATCTCATTCAAAGACTTTCTGCCAAAATTAGCAGTTCTTAACATTTCACCTTCTGTCTTCTGCACAAGATCACCTATATAAGTGATGTTTTCGTTTTTCAGACAGTTATGAGACCTGACAGATAATTCCATTTCATCTACCTTACGCAATAAGACAGGGTCATAACCCAAGTCTTTAGCACCACTAGACGAAGAAACTTGCGATTTTTTATAACTCACATCAGAACTAATAAAGGGCTGAAGTTGCTCCTGTAATATTCTTGCAGCAAAGTCAACAGCTTGACTCGGAGAGATTGTACCATCAGTTTCAATTGACAATATCAGCTTATCTTTATCAGTAACTTGGCCAACACGACTGTTCTCTACCTTGTACGAAACCCTGTTGACAGGGCTATACAAAGCATTAACTGGAATAAAACCTATTAAATCCTGTTCGCTCATAAGCTTCACAAGTTCATTTTCTTTATATTTAGTTACAGGAAGATAACCTTTTCCGCTAGCCACATATATGGTCATGTTAAACTCTATATTTTGCCCCAGCGTACATATTAACAAATCTTTATTAACAATAGAGCATTGATCATCCGTTTCTATCATCCCAGCTAATACCTGGCAAGGCCCTTTAGCGTTTAAATTTAAGCATTTATTAGAAGCACCATTTAATTTACACCTCAACATGCCCATATTTAATACTATATCAGTTACGTCTTCTCTCACCCCTTGAATTGAAGTAAACTCATGAGTTACACCTTCAATTTTTATTCCATAAACAGCACTACCTTTAAGAGAAGATAACATTACACGTCTTAATGCATTACCTAATGTTAAAGCAAAACCACTTTCCAACGGTTCTAGCACTACATCACTTTTTTCACTGGAATCATCTGATATTACCTTAACTGAACTAGGTTTAATCAATTTATCTAAATTGCTACAAAGAGAAACATCATTATTATAATACATAAAACAACCTTTTCAAATATCCTATACTCTTCTTTTTTTTCTTAACCTGCACCCATTATGAGGAATTGCGGTTTTATCTGCAATTGAAGTCACAGTCAACCCACAGTTCTGAAGTGCTTTAACCGCAGCTTCGGTACCAAAGCCAGGACCACGAATTATTACAGAGACAACCTTCATACCAAATCTCTCCATTGCATTCTTCGCAGCAGACTCCGCAGCCTTACCTGCAGCATAAGGTGTGGATTTTCTCGAACCTGAAAAACCACATGCACCCACAGAAGTTTGACATAGCGTATTACCATGAACATCAGTTACATTTACAAAAGTATTATTAAAAGTTGCACGAATATGGACAACACCAGTAATAAACTCCTTTGTACTCTTACCAACCGTTTTGACTTTTTTCATTAAAACTCACAATAATAATAAATTTTATTTTTTCCCAGCAATAGGCAACCGAGATCTACCTTTACGAGTCTTAGCATTAGTATGAGTCCTTTGCCCTCTCACAGGTAAACCTTTTCTATGTCTCACTCCTCTATAGCATCCCATTTCCACTAAAGATTTTATGTTCATAGCCACTTCTTTTCTGAGCTCACCTTCTATAACATAATTTTGTCTAATGAAACTGCTGATCTTTTCTATATCTTCATCTCGTAATTCTGAAACACGTTTGCACTTATCAACTTCGCAAGCATGACAAATTATATTCGCAGTAGCAATACCTATACCATATATATAAGTTAATGCAAAAGGAACACATTTCCTCACTGGAATATTTATGCCTGCAATACGTGCCACTGGTACCTCGATACTTTATTAATAACAACTCTTAATTTATACCATAAAACAACTCAGAGTCAAACCAAATTACAAGAAATTTTACTTTCAATCTCTTGCGTTACCTCATCAACACTCAAATTAGCGTCAATTGTTAATAATTTGCCTTTATAATACTCGCGTAAACCTTTCATTTGAAGGTGATATTCACTTATTCTCTTATTAATTGCAGACATATCAGCATCATCAATTCTTTTCTCTAACCTCGTACTTTTACATTTAGCACAAGTAGTACTCTTAAAAGAAGATATACTATATATGCTTTTACAGTCCAAACACGCGAGACGATTTTTTAATCTATCAATTGCAATATTATCGTCAAGCTGCAGCTCAATCACAATATCAACATCCCTATTATATTTTTCTTGCAAAACTTGAGTCAAAAAATGAGCCTGGTTTAAATTTCTCGGAAAACCATCTAATAAGCAATTATCATCCACTAATGCAAGCTGGTCACGTAATAATCCACATATAATTTCATCTTGAATTAAATTACCAGATTCCACGGTACCCTTTATTTTTTTACCTAACTCACTGCCATCAGATATAATATTCCTTAATAAATCCCCTACTGAAATTAATTTTAAATTATATTTTGCTATTAACAAGCTTGACTGAGTACCTTTACCGGAGCCAGGAGGACCAAAAATCGTAATGATCATCTTACTTTCCTCGTTCTAGACTCATATTTCTTTATCCAGCTGTCGTACCTATTCGAAAAAACATAGGATTGTATTTGCATAATAGTATCAGTAATAACGTTCACTATAATCAGCAAGCTCGTTCCACCAAAAATAAATGGTATATCATAATAATATCTCATAACTTCAGGTACAGTACATATGACTACCAAATACGCAGAGCCAATGAATGTCAACTTAAAAACTATATCTTGAAGGTAATCAGAAGTATGTTTCCCAGGCCTTCTACCAGGTATAAAACCACCATTTTTTTTAAGAAAATCTGCATTTTCCTCTGGATTAAATATAAAATTGGTATAGAAAAAATTAAAAAATACTATCAGCACCAAATAGGCTGCAATATATACTACTTTATTTGCCATAAAGTAATTCAAAATAAAATCAGAAAAAGCGTGCCCCTCATAGAAATTTGCAATTGAAATAGGTGTCAATAAAATTGCATTAGCAAAAATGGTTGGTACTACACCAGATAAATTAATCTTCAATGGAATATAAGTAAAATCGTCATTATATAATCTCTTAAATTGCTTTTTAGGATATTGAACAACAACTTTTCTATAAGAAGACTCTACAAAAATGACTAAGAGTAACAGCAAAAAAAACAATACCAAAACAAAAAGGATAATAAATAACGATACGCTACCGTTTTTATTTAATGTTAACAGAGATGACAAAGCGCTGTGTAACTCTGATATTATGCCCGTGAAAATGATTAATGAGATACCGTTGCCTATACCGCTAGCACTGATTCGTTCACCAAGCCATATTAAAAGCATAGTTCCACCTAAAAGGCTGAAAACACCTATTGTGCGAAACATAACACCAGGTTCGATTACAACCAATACCCCTTCCCTATTCATCCCTTCCAATCCAACCAAAATTGGAATTGATTGAAATACACAAATTACTATGGTCAGATAGCGTATATAAGAATTCATCTTTCTACGGCCTGACTCTCCATCATTCTTAACCTCCTTCATTCCTTTAATCGCAGAAGAAAGCAACTGAATAATGATAGAAGCCATTATATATGGCATAACGTTCAATGCTAGAATTGTCATTCTAGCCAATGCACCACCAGAAAATAAATTAAATACTCCAAAAACGCCTGATCCCTCTTTGGGAAATATATCATTAATTACATCAAGATTAATTCCAGGAATAGGTACATAAGTACCTAAACGGTAACAAATTAAAGCTATTAGCGTAAAAAATATACGCTTTAATAAATCGCCTTTATATAACAACGTAGGATCCAAGCTATTAAATGCGGATTTACTGCTCATGATTTACGATAGTATTTCCACACTGCCACCAGACGAAGCTACAGATTTTTTCGCAGCTTCTGACGCAGAATCAACATGAAACACAAATTTTTCGCTCAACTTACCTTTATTAAGAAGTTTAATTTTATCCTTAATAGACTTTATAAAACCTAATTTATACAGCTTCTCCTTATCTATAACAGAGTCTTTCACTATTTTTTTAACTTCCATTAAGCGCTGTATATCGCCAACATTAATTATAGAGTATATGTTCCTACGTATAGGCTTAAAACCCCTTTTAGGCAAACGAGTATATATAGACTGTTGTCCACCCTCAAAACCATTTATGGAAACTCCACTTCTAGCTTTCTGCCCTTTATGCCCTCTACCGGATGTTTTACCTTTACCACAACCGATACCTCTACCCAGCAACTTAGGCTTCTTTTTCTTAGATAATTTAGTAAATATAGAGTTTAATTTTACAGCATTATTCATACTTTACCTGTTTCCAACTATCTCGCTAATCTTTTTGCCTCTTTTGCTTGCTACCTGACGAGGAGATAACATACTATCAAAAGCCTTAAACACCGCACATATAACGTTATGAGGATTATTTGATCTAGTAGATTTAGCTACCACATCCTTTATACCTAACACCTCAAAAACTGACCTAATCGCTCCACCAGCAATAATACCTGTTCCGGCTCTTGCAGTTCTTAAAACTATCTCACCAGAACAAAATTTAGCTTTAATATCATGATGCAAAGTTCTACCTTCACGCAAGTACACTCTAATCATCGATTTCTTTGCAGCATTTGCAGCTTTGACTCTTGCTTCAGCAACTTCTGCGTGCTTACCTATTCCACATCCTACCCTACCCTTCTCATCGCCAACAACAACCAAAATTGAAAATGAAAATCTTCTACCACCTTTGGTAACCGTTGTTACTCTTCGTACCGAAACTAAAAGCTCTGATAAATCATTATTATTTTGTAAATTCTTTATAGCCATATTCAAAACCTTCTAAAATTCAAATCCAGAACTTCTTAAAGCCTCAGCAAATTGAGAAACTAATCCTGTATATTTATACGCTCCACGATCAAACGTAAGCTGCTGCTCTAATTTCATGCCAGACAGACGCTCAACCATTAAAGAAGAAACCTGTTTTATAGTTTCAGCATTGACCTTCCTTTTACATACTCCCCTAATTTTAGCATCCAAAGTAGAAGCAGAAGTGAGAGTTACTCCTTTTGCATCGTTAATTAACTGAACATAAAAATGTTTATTAGATTTAAATACGGATATACGTAAACGCTCAACACCACTATTGAGCTTCTTTCTATTACGTAACTTCCTTTTTTCAGAATTACTTAAAAAATTATACGACCTTTTCATTTTAATTACTTCTTTTTACTTACAACCTTACGCAGCATAAATTTGCCTTTTATTACAATGCCCTTACCTTTATAAGGATCATATTTTCTAATTTTGCATATATCAGACGCCACCATATAGACCTTCTGCTTATCCATACCACTAACTACTAAGTGAGTTGGCTTTATGCACTTAATCTCAACATCTTTAGGCACTTTATATTTAACATTATGGCTATAACCAAGATACAAAGTCAAATACTTACCATCACACTCTGCCTTATATCCAACACCGTTAATCTCAAGATTAACAGAAAAACCATCAACCATACCGTTAATGATATTATTAATATTACTCCTATAAGTGCCCCACATAGGCTTTATTTCATCATAATCATCTTTATCTTGATCAACAGAAAGCAATAGCTGATTATCAATAATCTGACACACAACATCCCTGATCAAGCTAACTTCTTTTTCAGCCTTAGCACTCTTTATTAGCATACTACCATTATTATATTCAACTGAAATACCAGCAGGAATATTGATAGGAGCAGCACCTATACGAGACATAAATTTCTCCTATTATTTAAAACACACGACACAAAACTTCTCCACCAACCTTTAACTTATGTGCATTATAATCAGTCATCACTCCTTTGGGTGTCGATATAATAAAAATACCAAGACCATTATATGCTTTAGAAATGTCCTTATACTTAGAATAACGACGACAACCAGGCTTTGACACCCTAACTATGTCACTAATTACAGGTGATTTCTCATAATACTTCAATTTTACAATGAAAGAAGGCAAATTATCTACAACTTGCTTTTCATAATCAAGGATATACCCTTCCTCTTTTAAAATCTCCAATATAGAAGAATTCATCTTAGAAAATAGTACCCTTGTCGCCCTATGCATTGCTAATTGAGCATTACGTATCCTTGTTAAAAAATCACCAATACTATCAGATAACGCCACAATATACTCCTTATATTATATTTACCAACTAGACTTTGTAACTCCTGGAACTTGCCCAAAAGAACATAAATCACGCAAAACAATTCTACATAAACCAAATTTTCTATATACTCCTCTTGGTCTCCCAGTCAAAGCACACCTATTTCTAATTTTGGTTTTAGAAGAATTTCTAGGCAATTTTTTAATTAATTTATTTTGAGCTGTAAACCTTTCTACAATAGACAAATTCTTATTATTTATTATAGATTTCAATTTTTCTCTTTTTTCTTTATATTGATCACATAGTTTTATTCTGCGAAGATTTCTTTCTATCATAGATTTTTTTGCCATATATTTCTCCTCTCAATTAATCAAAAAAAGGAAATTTAAAAGCCAGTAATAATTCTTTTGCTTCCTTATCACTAGCCGCAGTTGTTACAATGTTAATGTCCATACCTATAATTTTACTTATTTTATCATAGTCTATTTCTAAAAACGAGATATGTTCCTTTATACCAAAGGAAAAATTACCATTACCGTCAAATTGCTTCACACTAAATCCTCTAAAATCTTTTTCCCTTGGCAAAGCAATATATATCAATCTTTCTAAAAACTCATACATTTTATCTCTACGCAAAGTTACTTTGCAACCTACTGTAGCACCTTTTCTGATCTTGAAGCCAGAAATAGATTTTTTTGCAAAAGTTGATAAAGGCTTCTGCCCAGCAATCAAATATAGGCTATCAAGTGGTTCATTTATTGCTTTACTATCTGTAGCAGCATCTCCAACGCCCATATTGATACACACCTTGACAAGTTTAGGCACTTGCATTATATTGCCGTAATTAAACTTATCCTTTAAGGACTTTACTACGCTATCTTTATATAATTCTTTAAACATATCAACCTAATCTATCACTTCTCCAGAAACTTTTGCAAAACGCACTTTTCTACCGTCTATAACCTTAAACCCCACTTTAGTTGGAGTTTTATATTTAGGGTCCAATGTTGCAACGTTGGATATATCAATAGCTAACTCTTTATTTAATATACCACCACTACTACCAGCTTTTGGTTTAGTATGTCTCTTATGCACATTCACTCCAGAAACAATTACTTTCTTTTTAGCATCACGTGCTATAACTTTGATTACCTTACCAATTTTTCCCTTATCTCTACCAGTTAAAACTATAACGTCGTCACCACTTTTTATTTTAGCACTCATTATAAAACCTCAACAGCTAATGACATTATCTTCATAAAAGAACCAGATGATAACTTTTTTACCGGACCAAACACCCGAGTGCCAAGTGGTTCACCTTGATCATTAATCAAAACTACAGCATTGCTAGAAAAACGAATTACAGAACCATCAGATTTTCTAATAGGGCTTTTCACCCTCACCACAACTGCTCTATATACTTTTCCCTTCTCAACCTTCCCTCTTGGAGTAATAGATTTAGTAGATACAATAACTGTGTCACCTATAGATGCAGATTTTCTACCACCCAATAAACCAATACAAAGCACTGCACGCGCACCAGAATTATCAGCTACTTCCAATAATGTATTTTTTTGAATCATGTAAATATCCTATTCAATGTGAGCTATTAACAACAATCCATTTTTTAGTAGTAGAAATAGGCTTATGTTCTTGTATTAAAACCTTATCCCCTTTCTTACAACTATTACTCTCATCATGTGCTGTATATTTCTTATATTTTTTTATAACTTTTTCATATAGCTTATCCTTATACACTTGTAATACCGAAACCTTTACAGTTTTATCACACTCAGCTTTAACTACAGTACCACAAAAAACCTTTTTAGGCATTCTTTTCCTCTCTTCTTCTTTTATTTAATATAGTTAGAATACGAGCTATGCTCTTTCTTATTAAGCTAAAACGTGAAATATTGTTGCACTGCCCCAACTTCTTTTGAAAAACCAAATTAACAAACTCTTTTCTCAAATTCACAAGAATTTCATGCAACTCTTGTGAGGACCTCGATTCAATGTCAGCTATATCCATTGCAACTCCATTTAATTATGATTAGATACAAATTTACACTTCATAGGAAGCTTAGCGGTTGCCTTTTCAAGTGCCAATTTTGCTAAATGCATAGGAACATCACTGCTAATTTCAAACAACATTCTACCGGGCTTAGTTTTAAATACCCAAAATTCAACACTACCTTTCCCTTTACCCATACGCACATCTGCTGGCTTTTTACTAACAGGGGTATCAGGAAAAATTCTTATCCACACTTTACCAGAGCGTTTTAATGTTCTAGATATTACACGCCTTGCAGTTTCAATATGCTTAGACTGAATCCTACCTGCTTCCATAGCCTTTAGACCATAATCTCCAAAAGATAATGTGCTACCACCTTTCGTGTTACCCTTAATTCGTCCTTTAAATACTTTTTTATATTTACTTTTTTTAGGAACAAACATTTCAATATACCTAATTAGTTACCAATATAAACCCAGACCTTAACTCCTATGATGCCATATATAGTTTTTGCTTCAGCAAAAGCATAATCTATATTAGCACGTAAAGTATGCAAAGGCAAACGGCCTTCTTTATACCACTCAGTACGAGCTATCTCAGCTCCGCCAAGGCGCCCAGAACAACTTACTTTAATACCTCTAGCACCCATCCTCAAACAACTTTGAATAGCTTTTTTCATCGCTCTTCTAAATGAAACCCTTTTTTCTAACTGCTGTGCGATGCTGTTTGATATTAAAGTTGCATCTATTTCAGACCTTTTAACCCCTACTACATTCACTTCCACATTATTTTTTACTTTTTCAGCTATTTTTTGCTTTATCTTCTCAATATCTGAGCCTTTCTTACCTATTATCACTCCAGGCTTAGAAGAATGTATTATTACAGACACCAAATCGATCGTACGCTCTATAATTACTTTAGAAACACCAGCATGCTTAAAAGATTCATTTATATAACTGCGAATAGATAAATCTTGATGCAGCCCTTGTTTATAACCCTTCTCAGCATACCAAACAGATGACCAAGTATTAATTATTTTTAACCTAAATCCTTTAGGATTAACGTTTCCCATACTTTTGCATTTTCCTTATTAATTTTCTATTTTTATGAATCATATAATTTCCCCCAATTTTACAGTTATATTACTATAACGTTTATTAACTCTATTAGCTCTACCCATAGCTTTTGGACATACCCTACGCAAAGTAAGAGACTTACCTATTGAAATTTCTTTTATATATAAATTATCGATATCCAATCCATAATTATATTGAGCATTAGCAATCGCAGAATTTAATACCTTCCTTATAAGACCCGCAGCTTTCTTTTCACAAAATCTTAATTGCACAGTGGCAAAAGAAACTTTTTTATTACGTACTAAACCAGCAACCAAATTCAATTTACGAGGAGTTGATTTTAAAACCCTAGAACCAGCTTTAACTATTACATCTCTGTTTTTCATATCAATTACCTTCTTGTCGCCTTTTTATCACCACTATGCCCAGTAAATTTACGAGTGGGTGAAAACTCACCAAACTTATGACCTATCATATTCTGATCATTAACATTCACAGGAATGTAATCCTTACCATTATAAACAGCAAACTTTAAACCTAAACAATTAGGAAGAATTACAGAAGCCCTGGAATGAACTTTTATAGCCATGTTAACAAACCCCTTGTTTAAAGCATTATTCACCGACTTTAATATAGAAGGATGACAAAAAGGAGGCTTCCATGCAGATCTACTCATAAACTAACCTTTCAATTGTTTTATATACTTATCACTAGATTTATTTTTCCTCCGAGTTTTCTTTCCTTTTGTTGCAACACCCCAAGGAGTAACAGGATGACGACCACCAGAGGTTTTTCCTTCCCCACCTCCATGAGGATGGTCAACCGGATTCATTGCAACTCCACGTACAGTAGGTCTAATCCCAAGCCACCTACTTCTCCCAGCTTTACCCAACTTTCTATTCTTATGATCAGGGTTAGATACTACACCAATAGTAGCCTTGCAAGAAGATAAAATCAACCTAATTTGACCAGACCTGAGTCGTAATAAAACATATTGGCCATCACGACCAACGATTTGTGCATAACAACCAGCAGCTCTAGCAATCGCAGCACCATTACCTGGCTTCAGCTCAACATTATGAACGAAAGAACCAACAGGTATATGCTTGAGTAGCAAACAATTCCCTGGCAAAATATCAGCATCATTCCCAGCTGTAACAACATCACCTGGCTTCATACCTTGAGGAGCTAATATATAAGACTTAACATCATCTTCCTTATATGATATTAACGCTAAAAACCCACTTCTATTTGGATCATACTCTATTTTTTCAACTATACCTTGACCACTTCTATTACGCTTAAAATCTATCACTCTATACTTCTTTTTATGACCACCACCCCTATGACGAGTTGTAATTCTACCATAATTATTTCTTCCACCACTGGACTTTTTACCGGATGTAAGAGACTTTTCTGGATTATCTCTTGATAAACCAACTTTACTTACTAACACAGTCCCACGAGAAGACGGAGTAACAGGATTAAAAAATTTCATACCCATATTAAACGCTCATTATATCTAATTTTTGACCATCCATCAAAGAAAAATAAACTTTCTTTTTCTGTTTTTCACAACCAATCACACCCCTAAAACGCCTATATTTAGGCTTAATTCTAACAACATTTATAGAAGAAATTTTAACATCAAATAGAGACTCTATTGCCAACTTTATTTGACGCTTATTTACATTTACAAAAACATACAAAGAATATTTATTAAACTTCTCCCTCAAAAAAGAGGCCTTTTCTGTAATTATAGGAGATTTTATTATATTATTATATTTGATCATAACAATCTACCTTCAAGATGCTTTAAAGTATCCTTTGTCAACATCACGCATTCGTGATTCAATATATCAAAAACATTTAACCCAATAGGTTTGATTAAGTCTACATAGTGCAAGTTTTTAGCCGCACGCAACAAATCCTCTCCATAATCACCAACTATCAAAAAGGAAGAAAATTTAAAATTTTTAATACATTTACACATTTCAGACGTTTTCTTCACATCAATATTTAAATTATCCAGAATAATTACTTGATTATTTAAATACTTTAGAGATAAAGCAATTTTTAAACCAAATTTGCGTACCTTCTTATTAAGAGAATAAGTATGACTCCTCACAACAGGGCCGAAAATAATCCCACCACCTCTAAATTGAGGAGATCGCAAGCTCCCTTGTCTTGCCCTACCGGTACGTTTTTGACCATAAGGTTTAGCTGTTGTACCAGAGACATCACTGATACCTTTTGTTTTATGAGTACCAGCTCTTCTCTTCGCTAATTGCCATCTCACTATATCATGCAAAATACTCAATTTTTGCTTAGCAGAAAATATCAAAGGATTGAGCTGAGCAGTACCTACATTATTATTAGATAGATTAACTAAATTACATTCCATAACTAACTTACCAAATTACTAGCATCATCATTTACATCTAACAGCAGACCTACCGGAAAAGGAACATCTTTATGTAAAGATTTTTTAACTGCATCTCTTACAAAAACATAGGAATTTTTAAACCCAGGAACATTATTACCCTTCACAGCAATTATACTATTTTCATGATCAATGGATAATATCTTCATATTTTGTGCAGTTATCCTGCTGTCACCTAAATGACCAGCCATTTTCTTTCCTTTGAATACTCTACCAGGATCCTGACATTGACCAGTAGAGCCTTGTGATCTGTGAGCAATAGAAACACCATGAGATGCCCTAAGCCCACTGAAATTATGCCGCTTCATCACACCAGCAAATCCTTTACCTATAGAATAACCCGTAATATCAAGATATTGACCAACAACAAAATGATTGATTCCCACTTTTTTATCACATTCTATTCCCGACAGGTCATTTAATCTACTTTCGTATAACTTACATTTATTATTTATACCCTTTTTCTTTAAATATTCCAACTGAGGTTTTGCTATATTTTTAAAATCTCCTGTGCCTAAAATGACTGAATTATAGCCACATTTATCTTGTCCTTTTATATCAATAATATAAGTTTCGCTGAGATGCAATAAAGTTACAGCCATGCGACTATTGTCAGAGTATATAGCAGTATGACCAATATTCATCATTAATAAACCAATTCTCCTCAGCGAATTTATTCTCTTCATTTCCTTCTCCTAAACCTTAACTTCCTTGACTTTTAAATCCACTTCTACGCCAGCAGAAAAAGATAAACCTGTAAGCATCTGCATCATAGTAGGAGTAAGATCATGTAAAACAATCAAACGCCTAGAAGTTCTCATTTCAAACTGTTCACGAGATTTTTTATCAACGTGAGGAGATCTATTAACAATAAATTTAGAATCTTTTCTTGGCAACGCAATCGGACCAGATAATTTTGCACTGGACCGCTTTAATTCATCAACAAATTTTCGAACACACTCTTCCAATAAAGAACAATCGAAAGCCTTAATGTTAATATATATATCTTGCTTCATCTTAGTTACTACACTCACTCCAAAATTTCAGAAACAACACCAGAACCAACAGTTCTACCGCCTTCTCTTATCGCAAAACGCAATCCCTTATCCATTGCTATCGGTACTTGCAATTCTACTTCTACACTCACATTATCTCCTGGCATTACCATCTCCTTCCCATCTAGTAATTTTATGCTCCCAGTTACATCCGTTGTCCTTAAATAAAACTGTGGCTGGTAATTCGCAAAAAATGGTGTATGCCTTCCTCCTTCCTCTTTCTTTAATATATAAACCTCCGCCTTAAACTTTCTATGCGGCGTTATCGTCCCCGGTTTTGCTAATACTTGCCCTCTCTCCACTTCTTCTCTTTTTGTTCCTCTTAACAATATTCCTACATTGAGTCCTGCACTTCCCTTATCCAGCAACTTCTTAAACATCTCAACACCTGTGCATATCGTCTTTTGCGTCGCTTTCAGACCTATTATCTCTATCTCTTCTCCCGTCTTTATCTCTCCCTTCTCTATTCTTCCTGTTACCACTGTTCCTCGCCCCGATATCGAAAATACATCTTCGATTGGCAATAAAAATGGTAAATCCACAGGCCTTGGTGGAACCGCCACATATTCATCTAACTTTTCCATCAATTTATCTATTGATTTCTTTCCATATTCGCTGCTGTCATCCTCCAGCGCCTTGAGTGCTGAACCAACCACCACAGGCACTTCATCCCCTGGAAATCCGTATTTACTCAGTAATTCCCTCACTTCCATTTCTACTAAATCTATCATATCAGCATCAGCAACATCAGCTTTATTTATATACACCACGATATATCCAACACCCACCTGCTTCGCCAGCAATATATGCTCTCTCGTTTGTGGCATTGGCCCATCAACCCCTGACACTACCAATATCGCCGCATCCATCTGTGCTGCACCTACTATCATGTTCTTTACATAGTCAGCGTGTCCAGGACAATCAACGTGTGCATAATGCCTTTTCTCTGTCTGATACTCAACATGCGCTGTTGCTATCGTTATCCCCCTCTTCCTTTCTTCTGGCGCTTTATCTATCTGATCGTACGCTACAAAATTTCCATAATGCTTTGTTATCGCCGCTGTTAACGTTGTCTTCCCATGATCCACATGCCCTATTGTTCCCACATTTACATGCGGCTTTCCAAATGCTTCCACTACTGCTGTCATAATTTAAACTTTTCTACCTAAAATACAAATACATCAATAAATAATATGTTGATTTTATAAAAATACAACAAAAAAAAGAGCGGATAGTGGGAATCGAACCCACGTCACTAGCTTGGAAGGCTAGAGCTCTACCATTGAGCTATACCCGCACAATGGAGGAGGTAGGATTCGAACCTACGTACGCTCACGCGGACAGATTTACAGTCTGTTACCTTTAACCACTCGGTCACTCCTCCACAAAAATTTGTTAAGAGAACGCTATTTTAGTACCTTAACTCAAGCTTTTATTGTATTTAAATACTAAACACCTAAAATTAAAAAATCAAGCAATAAAACCTACCCTAATTAAAATCATGCAGATTTCATTTTATATAACACAATATTGCCAATAAAACGTCTAAACAAATAATGCGAATCATGCGTGCCTGGCGCTTCTTCTGGATGGTATTGCACAGAAAAGACTGGGTAATCCTTCATCATTATTCCCTCTACACTATTATCAAATAGAGAAATGTGAGTAATTTCAACATTACTTGGAAGAGAAGCTGAATCAACAACGAAACCATGATTTTGGCTAGTGATCTCAACTTTTCCACTAATTACATCATAAACTGGATGGTTACTCCCTCGGTGACCAATATCCATTTTAATGGTCTTTGCCCCCAAAGTAATCGCAAGTAATTGATGGCCCATGCATATGCCAAAAATTGGTATTTTAGATTTTATAATAATGTCTATTTCTGAAACTACACTTTCTCCTATTTCTTGCGGATCACCAGGACCATTTGAAAGCACTATACCATCTGGATTCATACTCAACACTTTTTGAGCAAAACCTGTATCTGGTCTGATTAATTCAACTGTACAACCAAGTTCTATTAAGCGTGAAACTATACTGATTTTTACGCCAAAATCAACGATTACAACCCTATATTTTGCATTAAGGTCAATAGCTCTATCTGGTGTCATTCCAGTGCGTGACACTGGAATCCATATATTTTTTGCTGGATCCGAGTAGTCAGCTACTTGGATGACAAAGTGCTCCGCTAGTCTATTATTTTCAAAACTGTTATTTAAGCTAACTTTATTGGTTATTTCTATCCCACTTACAGATTTGTATTCCTTCAATTCATCCAACACATGCGCCTTACTCGATGAGCATATCATTCCATTTTGAGATCCATGTTCTCTCAAATGTCTCGTTAAAGCTCTAGTATCAATTCCTGATATCCCAATCACGTTATTTTTCTCTAACCAATCATTTAAACTGATATATGAAGAAGGGTGGGACATAGAAGAAAGTTCACGCATAACCACACCACTTGCAAAAATTTTCTCTCCTTCATTATCTTTATGGTTTATTCCAATGTTACCAATATGAGGAAAAGTGAACGTTATAATTTGATCGGCAAAAGAAGGATCAGTTATAGTATGCTGATAACCGGTCATACCAGTGGTAAAACAGACCTCACCTATGCACTTGCCTTTTTTACCTACTGATTTTCCCCAAAAGCACTTGCCATCTTGTAAAATTAAAACTGCGTCCTGCACTTCATTATCTATTTAACTGATTCAAAACAGTATACAAGAATTTCAAATAATACGTAACTCTTTCTAAAACTCCAAATTTAACCACGAGGCAGCGAAGAACAATATGAAAAAATTTTTAACGCGCCCTTCCATAAAATATGTTGACTATCTCCGTATTTTATATTAGATATGTTTAGTAGTTAAAAAATAGAGAGGTTAGTTATTATGTTAAAAGGGTTTCAGTCTAAAGATAAGTTACTAATTGCAGGAGCTGGCTTACTATTCTTTGCTATGGTATTCCCATCATTTTTTCTCTTAGCAAAAATAGCCATAGGGTTAGCTATGACCGCAATTGCAATAATCGCGGTAAAAATTGCCTCAAAAACAATATCAAACGTTCTTGAAGAGAAGGAAGCAGGTCAAAATCAGGAAGCACAACAAACAACACAAAGTAAAATTATAAACCTAGCTATTGGATTAACATCTATACTTGTAGGAGGATTATCACTATTCATTATAGCACAAACTGGCTTAATTGCAGCATGTGCAGCTATAACTGCTTTAGCTCTACACGAATATGTTAAAAATGAAGAAATAGGAAAAGATATAAACAATAAATTCGATAAGGTAGCTGACGGCATAACTGACTTTATTGTTAGCAATGTTGAAAAACTTATTCCAACAAAGTCGCCAGGCATAACAGCCTAAACTGTCTCCGTTCAGGAGAGTGGTTAATAGATAGAAGGTTTTGAAAAGGGTTCAGCCTCCTTTGTTTCCAAATTAAGTATAATGAAATTATTCTTTCTGCTTTTAAACTTTCATTCTCTTTATTCCAACCTTTCTATTTTTGCTTCTAACTTTTCTATTTTTTGCTATAAATTTTCGCACAGTTTTAAAGAATCAACCATATTACCTCACTTTTTCTCTATGATTATCTTTATTATCTTGCTTTGTCTACCTTATTTTGCGCTCCCCTGAACGGATACAATCCCTTCTTCTACAGTTGTTCCCCCATCAAGAGAAGAGCCAGGTACGATAATACTCTCGTGCGATTGCGTACTCTTCTTTTCCTCACATGGTGTTTGCTTAATGAAATGTTCTGCTAAAACTTCATGTAAAGCTTTACCTTTTATAAGCACAGCCTCGTTTTGCTTAGCTAACTCTAAAATTTTCTTTGGTTCAACATTTTCACCATTAATAGTTGACTTTTGAATACTAACTTGACCAAAATTTATATTTAGAACAACAGTACAGTTAAGGTCTTTTCCAGATTCATCTTTTGCACCCCAACTAATTTCGATGTCACATATTGCAAATTCTGTAAAGGAGTAGTTCCTCTGTTGTTTCTCATTCTCCTCAATTGTTACTATTCTTTTATCATTACTGTATATTTTTACTCTTTGTACCTCATTTTTAATTGTTTCCATCCTTTTAATCTTTTTGCTAAAAAGACGACTAGTTTCTAAACTCTGTCCAGGTTTAGTAATGTTGATACTAAGATTATCATAATGATTAACAAGATGTCCTGCCTTTTTGTCTGGCCAATAACATCCATCAAAGAAACCAATTAGATCATCTTTGTTTAGAAATTCTTTTGCATCATTCATTCCTTCGTCAATTCGAAGAAGATATCTACCCAACCTCTTTTTAAAATTTTCTTTTAACTCCTCCTGATCTTTAGAAGTAAGCTTCTTATCCAATATATCCATTATTTCTCTTTGCTTACTTAATACCACATAGTTAAAAAGGAAAATGCTCTCCTTCTCCCGTCGATAATAGTTTGCTATTTTGTCAAATGGATCTGCTGGCCGGCCGTTATTATAATTTACAGAATCAGAAGAATCTTGACATTTATTATCCTTAAAATTGAAATTCAATTTTTCAAAATCTGATAACACTTCTTCTGCCCTATCTTTAAAAGACTGAAGTCTATCTTGAAGTTCTTTTCCATAACTCATTCCTTTGTCAATTTGAAAAACATATTGACTATATTTCTTTCTAAACTCCTCCTGTTCTTCGAGAAAAGGAAGATTCCTATCTAACATATCAATTATTTCTTTCCGCTTATTCAATATCACGTAATTAAAGAGGGAACTCTTCCCCTTCTTTTCATAATCGTCTGCTATTTTGTCAAAACACTTATTATCCTTAAACTCCAATTTCTCAAAATCTGAGAGCACACTTTGTACCTGAGTCTCATCGAATTGAAGATTTGCTTGAGGAGATAGAAGAGTCAACTTTTCTTCACTTTCCTTGGTACTCGAATTTTTGTACAAACCATTAAATAGATTTACAATACTAGAAAACATTTCACACCTCTATTGTTATAAGTAAACTTAATTATATCTTAATGCTAAATGTTGTAAAGCTAAAATTAGAAACTAAAAAAGCTAACATAAGTTCTGCATTGTTTGCAGCTTTATCAGCTTGTTAGGTAGAATTATTAAAGAACTAGTTGAACATATGTTATCAACTCCATCCACAAGTTCTCCGCTTGTTACTCCAGTTGCAATGAACACTGATTCACCTCTTGCCATATCTTTTACGGTGTAGATTTTTTCTGGAT
Source organism: Wolbachia endosymbiont (group A) of Longitarsus flavicornis (assembly GCF_963931955.1). NCBI lineage: Bacteria > Pseudomonadati > Pseudomonadota > Alphaproteobacteria > Rickettsiales > Anaplasmataceae > Wolbachia > Wolbachia endosymbiont (group A) of Longitarsus flavicornis. The sequence continues at coordinate 222,787 of NZ_OZ008337.1, forward strand.
CGTGAATGTTCAAATCTTTTGCCCTTTCTTTTAACTGATCTGTGTCAAATATCAATCTTCCCTCCATCTGCCCACCTATTGAGCTTAGCGCTGCAGCCGCAAGCACCCCTTCTGGTGCTCCTCCTATACCGATATACATATCATGATTGCCATTTACTAGTGAAACTACGGCCGCAACATCGCCATCATCTATTAGTTTAACTTTTGCTCTTAATTTCCTGATTTTCTCTATTAATTCATTGTGCCTTTCACGTTTAAGTACAGTTACCACGAGATCATTTACTTTGCATTTTTTTGCCTTGGCTAAATTGTCTAGATTCTTTTCAAGGCTATTTTTTAGTGAGACTACACCCTCTGGGAGATTTTTTCCTACTGCTATCTTTTCCATATAAACATCAGGTGCATGTAAAAAATCACCTTTTTTCGTTGCAGCAAGAATGGACATTGCCCCTTGTTTGTAATGAGCACAAATTGTGGTACCCTCAAGTGGATCAACAGCAATGTCAATCTCAGGACCATTTCCAGTGCCAACCTTCTCGCCAATATATAGCATCGGAGCTTCATCTCTCTCACCTTCACCAATTACGATAGTACCATTTATTTCCATAGAATTTAACACTGTTCGCATTGCATCAACTGCAACCTGATCAGCCTTTTTTTCATCGCCGAAGCCTGCTAGTTTATATGCAGCAAGCGCTGCAGCTTCGGTCACTTTAACTAATTTATAGGCTAAATCTTCCATCATTTGCTTTAAGAACCATAAATAAAGCATTCAATATACATCATGCTGCTTGAAACTGCAATATGCCTTGACTGGTTTTGATGGAATTGGTATAATAGGTTATATTTATAGTAGTGGGATTGCAGTTATGCCGTATAGTAATGATGATATTGAAAACCTGGTCTCGCACATAGCTAGAATGTTGCAATATACAGAGGACATTGATCTGGAAGACTTGCTAAAAGGTTCAAGATGGAAAGAAGTTAATTTCCAAGATAAATGTGAAGGAGGCAATTCGTTAGGAGACTTACTTCTAAAACATGCAACCGAAAATAACAACCCACGCATTAAGGATCTTTTTCTTAGAAATGGGTTCAAGCTTTCTCAACAAGAACAAATAGCTGCAGCGATAAATGAGGAAGAAGAGGAGAAAAACACACCTGATGTGGAAGAGAATAGAGCAGACAGTGATGAAGTAGATTTTAGTAACTTCATAGACACTCAATTTGCTATGCCATACAACAAGATAAAAGAAATTGTAACTAACAATCCTAATATAACTGTTGAAGAGTTTGGTAGGAAGCTCAAAGAAAAGAAAATAAATACAAATAAAATAAGTAAAGGTCATTGTACTTTACTTGGGCATATTGTTAATTCAAATGGACCTAATATTACAGACAACACCAATGATCGTGCTATATTTCTACAAATTATTAAATTACTCACAGATTTGAAAACTCAAGCCAACACTGGTACTAAAATCATAAGAACTGGGTTGAGCGAAGCTATAACGACTAAGCAAGCTGATGTTGTGAGAATACTCCTGGATAGCGGTAAGTTTAATGAAGAAGAAAAATTTAACGCTTTGCTCTGTGCTGTTACTCAAAAGTATGTCCAGGGAGTTAAATTATTGTTAGGTCATGTAAATGATGAAAACATGCAAAAGGCTTTAAAGGTGGCCATGGATAAAGAACAAACTACACAAGTTGAAGAAATTACTCAGGTGCTTTTAAACTTTATTACACCAGAAACATCTAATGCAGAAGAAAATATAGTACCAGCACCTCCTATAGTAACAGAAGCAAATGCTAACCAACCTGTGTCAAGTAGTGTTAATGGCCAATCAAATCATAATAACAAAAATAAAACGCCTGTAATACCAGAGACTAAGCAAACTGCCACACCAAATAATGATAATAAAGCTAACGGCTTCGTAGATGCTCAATTTTCTAGGCCAAATGAACAAGAAACTAAATATAAGGAAAATTTTTACACCTCATTGACAAAAGATGTTGTTGGAGTTGTTGTTACAGGGTTACTGATTACTGCTGCTGTGATGGTTCCATCTGTGGCTGGTGCGGTGGTTTGCGGTATTGTAGCTGCTTTAGTTGCAATAGTTACCGGGTGGCATATAAAAAGTTCTACGTTACCAAGTTATAGAGAAATGGAAGAAAATAAAGTTGAACACGTGAGTCCAAAAACTGCACAAACGTTGTGATTCAATTTCGCTAGGGAGGATGTCATTCCAGTGCCCCTTTCTCGTTATCCGAACTGGGATCTAATTTACCCAACACACTTAGATTTTATGCTAAACTGTGCTGCCACTAACTTTGCAACCGGTACTCTATAGGGTGAGCATGAAACATAATCCACCCCTGATTCGATGAGAAACTCTATAGATCCTGGATCTGCACCATGTTCTCCACATATACCCAGTTTTATTTCTTTTCGGGTTTTTTTGCCTCTTTCAATGGCCATCTTGATTAACTCCCCTACCCCTTCGATGTCCAGCACTTCAAATGGGTCGTTTTCGAATATGTTGCTTTCCTTATAAGAATCAAGGAAATTAACTGAATCATCTCTTGAAAGTCCCATGGTTGTTTGCGTTAAATCATTAGTGCCAAAACTAAAGAACTCTGCATGTTTTGCTAACTTATCAGCAATCAGTGCTGCTCGTGGTAGCTCTATCATTGTTCCAATTGAGTACGCCTTGTCTGATGTCATTCCAGCGCGTGACGCTGGAATCTGCTTCTTGATCCTAGCTGAGATGACAGAAGATTCTTTCTTCACTAGCTCGCATATCAGAACAAATTCTTTCTCATTCATTATAAAAGGGATCATGATCTCAGGCTTGATTTCTACATTTTTTTCCTTTTTTAGCTCATTTGCAGCACTAAGTATTGCCCTAATCTGCATGCTATATATTTCAGGATGAGAAATGGCAAGTCTACAACCTCGATGGCCAAGCATTGGGTTCTTTTCTGATAACTGTGCTATTTTATTTTTTACTGACTCAACTGACTTACTAAGTGATTTGGCGATTTTTTCTATAGTAGACTGATTATTGGGTAAAAATTCATGCAAAGGCGGATCAAGCAACCGTATAGTGACCTCCCTGCCCTCCATAATAAAAAATATTTCTTTGAAATCAGACTTTTGCATTTCTTCCAGTTTAATGAGCGCATTTGCCCTTTCATTTTCATCGTCAGCCATTATCAACTTTTGAATGAATTCGATTCTATCACTAGCGAAAAACATATGTTCTGTGCGACATAAGCCTATACCTTCTGCACCGAATTCTTTTGCAATTTTTGCATCTTTTGGAGTATCAGCGTTCGCTCTCACTTTGACCGTTTTGATTTCATCTATCCAGTTGATTATCGTTTTGAATTCTTGCGATAATTCAGGTGAAATTGTAGGGAGAATGCCAAGCATAACCTCCCCTGTTCCTCCGTTGATGGTAATTGGTTCACCTTTATTTACTTTTGTATCCCCTACAGAAAAGAAAATTCCATCTTTATCGATATAAAGTCCACTCACACTGCAAATGCATGGCTTACCCATTCCACGGGTTACAACAGCAGCATGCGAGGTCATCCCTCCCCGTGCTGTTACTATGCCACTTGCAGCATTCATTCCATTAATATCTTCAGGACTCGTTTCTGACCTTACTAAAATCACTTTTTTACCCTGCTCTGCAGCTTTTTCAGCATCACTTGCACTAAACACTACATATCCAGAAGCAACACCTGGAGAAGCAGGTAGCCCCTTCCCTATTACTTTTTGGTCACTCTTAACGTCAAGAACTGGATGCAACAAATTGTCAAAAGTTTTTGGATCAATTCTCAATATTCCTTCTTCCTTTGTAATCGTTCCTTCGTTTACCATATCAACTATTATGCGAATAGCAGCTTCAGCCGTACGCTTGCCAGACCTAGTCTGCAAAATCCATAATTTACCGTCTTGTACAGTAAATTCGATATCCTGCATGTCTTTATAATGCCTTTCAAGTTTTTCACATACCGCGCATAATTCCAGGTAGACACTTGGCAGCAACTTCTCCATGGTGTTTTTTTGCTCTCCGTCAATTGGCATAGGAGTATAAACACCGGAAACCACATCTTCACCTTGAGCATTGACCAAAAACTCGCCAAAACATTTTTTTTCTCCAGTTGAAGGATTTCGTGTAAATATCACACCAGTTGCAGAATTATCATTTAAATTACCAAAAACCATTGCTTGCACGTTGACTGCTGTTCCAAGGTTTTCAGGAATATTATGTATTCTTCTATAGGAAATAGCTCTGTCATTTTTCCAAGAGGCAAATACTGCATTAACTGAGTTTAATAATTGCTCTTCAACGTTCTGCGGGAAGTGTTTTTCGGTTTTTTCATGTACTATCTTCTTGAAATTGTCAACGATCTTTTTTAAAATATCAACATCAAGATCAGCTAAACATTTTGCTCCATTTTTTTGCTGCTCATTGTCAACAACATCTTGAAATAGGTGATGGTCAAGCTGTAGTACAACATTGGAGTACATCATGATGAAACGGCAGTAGCTATCATAGGCAAAACGTTCTCCACTTTTTTTTGCAAGCCCAATTACTGTTTCATCATTTAAACCAACATTTAAAATAGTATCAAGCATGCCCGGCATTGAACTAACACTACCAGAGCGTATTGAAACTAATAAGGGGTTATTTAAATCCCCAAATTTACAACCGATGTCATTTTCGAGCATCGCCATGTAGTTTTTGATCTCGTTACGTAGGTCGTTAGACAATTCATTATCCTGACAGTAAGTCTGACAAACAGAGGTGGAAATTGTGAAACCAGGTGGAACAGGAATGCCAACATTGCACATTTCTGCTAAATTTGCTCCCTTCCCTCCCAGCAGATTTTTCATTTCTGCATTGCCTTCGCATTTACCCTGGCTAAAGTAATGTATTAACTTTTCCCCCATCATTTTCTCCGGATTTTCACTGATAAACACATTGTACATATAGTTCCAATAAACCTGTGAAGACTTGAAACCTTAGGATAATAAATTTTACAAAATTTGGCAACAACGTTCCTTACAACAACATCAGTAAAGTTAACAAAAAAGACGACAAATTATTGAATTATTATTAATAAGAATATATAATATAAAGATATATTTAAAAATTTTTTTATGGCTTTTTCGAAGTTCCTTGATCCAAAAAATGACTTTGCATTCGTGCGACGTGAAAAGTCGCTTATTAAATTGTTTAGCAGGTCACCCTGACTAAACCGAGTGTTTTGCCGCTCGTACCCTACTAGACTGTACAAAAGCAGTAATGCTTTGTGCAAAGCGTTTAGGACAATGAACCCGCCTGAAAAGGAGAAGTTCGGTCTGCGAAGAAAGAACAATGCTATAAGTGTCGAGTTGGCACGGGGGCTAGGGTTAATGGTATGGATAGCGCAAGCAAATGATCCTAAGCATCGTTACGTCGAACAAGCCAAAGACACTGATAGGCTTGAACCAAAAGGTAAGTAGACTGGTTATCAAACTGAACGCATTTGATACGCAAACATCAAGGTCACCGGTGTAGAGATCAATCCTAACCCGTTGTTGTTTAATAGGTGGAACACGGAAACCCCATATATCTCTGGGTTGGATATTCAGTAAGGCCGATCGTGAGAAAGGCTTATGGGTATGTGGGATTGGGAGTGTGGAAAAAGTGAACGCTCATCTGTAATGGATGTGATACAGGTTTAAACGTTACCTGGCTCGAAAGAGAACTGACGTCCACAATGGTCATCTTGGACAAGATTGTTTGTAAAACTTTTAAAGAGAGGAAAGCAGATGGTTACAGGTAAAATTGTAAGTGCACCTTTCGGTACTGCCGAGCACTGGAACCAAATTAATTGGTCTCAATGTAAGAAAAAAACCAGGAAGCTACAAGCTCGTATTGTTCAGGCAACAAAAGATGGGAGATGGAATAAAGTGAAAACTTTACAACATCTTCTCACACGTAGTTTTAGTGCTAAAGCATTAGCAGTGAAACGCGTAACTTCGAACAAAGGAAAATACACGGCTGGTGTTGATAATCAGTTGTGGCAAAGTCCTTCAGCTAAATCTCAAGGAATTGCTAGCCTAAAGCGACGTGGATATCGCTCTCAACCTATGAGACGCATTTATCTAATCAAGCCTGAGGGCGGCAAGCGGCCGATTAGTATTCCAACTATAAAAGATCGTGCGATACAAGCCTTATACCTTATGGGCTTGGACCCTGTTGCAGAAACAATAGGAGACACTCACTCATATGGATTCAGGGTGCATCGTTCAGCAGCAGATGCGGTAAGTCAAATTTTCATAACATTGGCAAGACGTGATGCTCCGCAATGGATTTTAGAGGGGGATATTAAGAAGTGTTTCGATGAAATAGACCACCACTGGTTGAAGAACTCAATTCCAATGGAAAAGAGTATCCTAAATAAATGGTTAAGGTCTGGATTCGTAGAAAGACGAATGCTACGTCCCACAATAGCAGGAACTCCACAAGGTGGAATTATATCTCCTGTACTTGCTAATTTAACTCTCGACGGTCTTGATGATGTTTTCAATAAACATTTCGGAAAAAAGGGAACCAAAAAACGCAAGAAATATGGTGTACACATGATCCGCTATGCGGATGATTTTATAGTAACTGGAAAATCGAAAGAAATTCTAGAGACTAAAGTCAAACGGCTTGTAGAGGATTTCCTGAGCCAAAGAGGGCTATCTTTATCGGCAGGAAAGACAAAGATCACACACATAGAACAGGGATTCGATTTTCTCGGTCAGACAGTACGCAAGTACAAAACAAAACTAATCATCAAACCTTCAGAAAAAAGTGTAAACAGACTTCTGAAGCGCATCCGGTACCTAATTCGCAAGAAGAACGCAGAAACCCAAGAAAAAGTAATTGATATGCTTACACCTCAAATTCGAGGATGGGCCAATTACCATCGAGGAATATGTGCGAGAAAAGCTTACGAAAAAGTGGACCATGAGATCTTCAAAGCCTTATGGCACTGGTCAAAACGCAGACATCCTAATAAAGGATTACGTTGGATTAAAGGTAAATACTTTAATGTCAAGGAGTCTCGAAAATGGTGTTTTGCAGTACTGGCTAAGAATAAAAACATAATTGAATGGAAAGAACTCTTCCAAGCGACAAGTGTACCAATTCGCCGCCATAAGAAAATTAGAGCAGTAGCTAACCCCTATGATAAAGAGTGGTATGCTTACTTTAAAGAACGTCAATCAAAAAAACTCTTCTCGTTGCAAAAATGGTAAGGTATGATTAATGTTAGTTCTAAGAAGGAATTTGTTATGTCCAAATATTCGATAAAAACTGTTGCCGGTTCTAAAGAAAAGGACTTAAGGTGGCTCGAGCCGTATGAAGGGAAACTTTCACGTACGGTTCCTAGAGGAGGGTTCGATGGGTAAATATCTTAGTCCATTGAACTCTTACTCTTTCCTGGCGTATCTTTGGCACTGAAAAGAATAAAGATATTCTCATTCACTTTCTCAATGATATCCTAGACCTTACTGATGCAGATCAAATCAAAGATGTTTCTTTTCTAAGCACGATTCAAGATCCTGATATTGCTTCTCAAAAGCAGAGTATTGTTGACGTTCTCTGTACTGATTCCACTGGAACTCAGCTAATAATTGAAATGCAAGTTGCTAAAACTACTGGCTTTGAAAAGCGCGCTCAATACTATGCTGCCAAAGCTTACTCAAGTCAAGCTCACAAAGGCGATCAATATCATAATCTAAAAGAGATTATTTTTATTGCTATCACTGATTTTATTCTATTTCCTGATAAATTAGCCTATAAATCAGATCACGTTACTCTTGATAAGGTTACCTACGAACATGATCTCAAAGATTTTAGTTTTACTTTCATAGAACTACCGAAATTTCCAAAAACAAAGGAAGATCAGCTAGAAAATATAGTTGAAAAATGGATCTATTTCTTTAAGTACGCTGATGAGACTAGTGAAGAAGATCTAAAGAAAATAATAGGTGGTGACGCTATTATAGGAAAGGCTTATGACTTGCTAAACCAATATAATTGGACTAAAGAAGAACGTTTTACTTATGACCAAGCAACAAAACATATCAATGATTATATTTCTTGTATTAATCAAAAATTTAATGAAGGTGTTGAATTTGGTAAAAAAGAAGGTAGAGAAGAAGGTGAAGTGAAAGCTAAAATAGAGGTGGCAAAAAATCTACTTAAAGCAGGTGTATCAATTGATATCATATCTCAAACTACAGGTCTTACGGTTGATGAAATTGAAAACTTCATTTTAGTTTGAGTTTACAAAGTTTAAAACGGTTTCACAACAACCATAATAACTATGATTATTATCAATACTGTAACTGCCTCATTTAAAACGCGAAAGTAAACGTGGGTTTTTTCATTTGAACCTATTACAAAACTTTTCCTATGCATTGCAAGTAGCCCATGAATAGCAAACACAAAGAGTAATGCTAGTGCTTTTACATGGAACCACCCTTCGCGATATGCTTCTCTTATAATCATTAATGTCATTCCCAAACCAAGTGAGAAAAGCATTGCAGGGTTTATGATATATCTAAGTAGCCTCTTTTCCATTGTTTGAAGCAAGCTATCATTTTCTGATCCCGGTTTTACAGTTGCGTGGTAGACATAAAGCCTGGGTAAATAAAGCATACCTGCCATCCACATAATGACGAAGATAACGTGAAAAGCCTCAAGCCAGTGGTAATAACCCATTGAGATTTATTACAAAATGTTAAAAATTTCTGATATTATTTTAGTTTAATGAAAAAGAAACTAATATGAAAGCAGAAAATTTCACTAAAGAACAGATAATTGGATTCTACAGGAAAATGCTACTCATACGCAGATTTGAGGAAAAAGCAGGACAATTATATGGGATGGGATTAATAGGCGGGTTTTGTCACCTATCAATAGGACAAGAAGCAGTTGCAGTTGGAACTCAAGCTGCATCAAAATTAGGTGATGCTTTTATCACAAGTTATAGAGACCATGGCTTAATGCTTGCATGTGATTCTGATCCAAATGTTGTAATGGCAGAACTCACCGGCAAAGAAACGGGATGTTCAAAAGGTAAAGGTGGTTCGATGCACGTATTTGACATTGAAAAAAAATTCTTCGGCGGACATGGAATAGTAGGAGCGCAAGTTCCAATTGGTACAGGAATAGCATTTGCTAATAAATACAAGAAAAAAGATACCGTGGTATTCACGTATTTTGGTGACGGTGCTGTAAATCAAGGGCAAATATATGAATCGTTTAATATGGCAGCTTTATGGAAGTTGCTTGTGGTTTATATTATAGAGAATAACGGATATGCAATGGGTACTTCTGTAGAAAGATCCACTTTGGTAACTGAGCTATATAAAAAAGGAGAAAACTTTGGTATTCCTGGAAAACAAGTTGATGGAATGGATTTTTTCTCTGTTTATGCGGCTACAAGCGAAGCAGCGGAACACACACGCAGCGGAAAAGGGCCTATCCTGCTTGAAATGAAGACATATCGATATCGCGGTCACTCAATGTCAGACCCTGCTACTTATCGCTTAAAAGAAGAAGTTGAAGATATGAAGCAAAATCATGATCCTATAAGCACTTTAAAGAAATACATGGTAGATAATAAAATTGCTTCAGAAGAAGAATGCAAAGTAATTGATAAGGAAATACGTGATTCAGTGAAAAAATCAGAGGATTTTGCCAAGAGTAGTAAAGAACCAAGCATTGATGAGCTGTATACTGATGTTTACAAATTTGTTAGCTAATTTTTTTATCCAGAACTGTACAAACATTGTATAGTAAACGATGTCATTCAAGTAGCTCCTTCTACCGTCATCCGAGTAGCCCCCTTCTCCTGTCATCCCAGTGCCTTGACTACTTGGATCCAGAAAAAAGAATGGTGTCATCCGAGTAGCCCCTTCGGTGTCATCCGAGTAGCTGACACTGGGATCCAGGTTGCTCACAAGCAAACTAGTATAGAAAGTGGTTACAACGTTTCCGATGAGATTGCAGAAAGGCTGGATCCCAGTGTCAAGCACTGGGATGACACCCTCCTAGTAGAAACGCTTTTGTAATTGCAACATTCGTGCAATCTTTAGCCATAAACATTAAGAAATTTACCAAACGAAAAAAAAGGCAAAAGAAGCCCCATGGTTGGCTAATTACTTACATTATACTTTCAAGTATGGCGTTTTTTTATTCTAAACGTTTAATAACCACGACTCAGCTGCTTTTAAACCGCAACTAATCTAAATTATAAACGTTAAGAAATTTACTAAACAGAAAAAAAGGCAAAAGAAACCCTAAGGTAGCTAATTATTCACTATCCATTTTTTAAGTTGGCGTTTTTTAATGTTTTAAATGCTTTATAAGCGTATTTCAGCTTGTGTAGGTAAAAACCTAGTTTGATAAAGACATAAGGTGCACATAGTGCAAAAAATTAAACATGAGACGCCAAATACGTTGAGTTTTTTTGTCATTTAATCTGTACAGAGAAGATAAATAAATAGCTTCAGTTTCATGATAAGGGCGCTAGCGGAGTTTGTCAAGTAAGTTTTTTCGTTTCTATGGGTCAGTTGGTACGCGCTTTGCCTTTTAACAGATGTAAAAGCACAATTATTACGAACAACATTCCACCAACAACTGATATAGCGCCACCTATAATGAAGCACGTGCGTGCTAACATTGATGAAATACTTGGCAGATCTGCAACTTTTCTTAAGGCACCATATCCACCAAGCCACACAAGACCAGTGATATGGAGAAAATGCCCTATACTGTAGGCATAAATCTGTAATTTTACGATAGAGTTTTTTACCTCTTTAAAGTTTAATTTGGGTAACAGCCAATAAATGAAATTCATAAAAGCTATAGTGATCCCAACTACAGAACCGTGATAATGAGCGGGAATGGTGACATTTCCTTCAATAGTCAGCACTCCAAGCACATCTCCATAAATGAACAACAAAAATGAATGTAATAAATAGTTGCTTTTATCATTAGTAAAAGTTCTGATGTTGCAGCACACTAATATTATCAAAAAGCACGGCAAAACTGCTCCAGCAATCCTCATATGCCAAGTAAAAAACTGTATTAACTTGGCACTATCAACTGGATAAACAAAATATACAAACGGTGCGCCTACAGCTAAAATTGTGTTTATAAACAGCGGTAAAATAGTAATTTTATTGCTTGAAGCTAAACTAGCATCACTGATTATTAAATACACTAAAAACATTCCTTGAGTAAAAGCAAACTGCAATAAATGTCCGCCTCCCCAAAAGAGATATTCGTAAAACAAATTCTTATCTGAATGATATAGACCTGGAGGCATATTTTGATATGCTAAAACAAAGCAAAGAAATGATGAAACAAGTATAATAACCAGCCCAATTTGCCCCACAGAGAGATATGAAATCTCTTTTTTTGATGTGTATGCTAGCATTGTATTTACTAATATACTGGCAATAAATAAACTGAGTCCAAGTAAAAATAATTTGTTTTGTAATACGGGAATATAGTTACTTTTGATAACTTCAGTGTTTGGAACGAATGCGGATATAAACATGAGCAGCATCGAAAGGGTTGATAGAACCCATGAAAAGTTAAACCAACTATTGGTATTTTGTAGGTTTATGATAAGAAGTAGAGATATTATAGAGCACATCCACACCAAAATTGACAAATTTACGTGTATCACCAGCGCATTATCAAAAATATATTGTGCAGAAGGAACGAAAGAGGAGATAAAAGGCAATCGTAAAAAAATAACAATTATTGACAACAATCCAGAGCAAGCAAGGGCACATACTGCTAAGAATATCCATCTTTTACAAAGTGAAGTATTGTCTTGTATGTTAAGCACAATCTTTTTTCTCAATTTTGTTCAATACAATATATAACACTGCAATAATACCTAAAACATAGCAATAGTATACGTGTGGCATGACTGCCAAAGGTGAAACTCCAGCAATAGTGCTAGCCAAAAGCAATTGAGCGCCATACGGTATTAATCCTTGAAATACACAAGAAAATGTGCCTAACCATGTTGCACTATAGTGAGGCGGTATTTCATATTTCTTAGCAATATCTCTAGCAATTTCACCACTAAAAATTATAGCGATGGTGTTATTTGCAAGTAAAATATCAAATATACTGACTATTTTTGCAATAAATAACTGCGCAGTTTTTTGTCCACCACGTTGTATCATAACCCAAGATGAAAGTTTATCTGCAAGCTCCTTAGAATTTTTACCTACTAGTCCTGAAAGTCCGCCAACCATCAATGACAGTAGCATAATTTCATGCATACTCATAAACCCTTTGGTGATGTTTTGGCTTAAAAACAATAAACCATGATTGTTGTTATTTATAAATCCAATAATTCCAGCAAAAGTTATGCTTAAAACCAATGCCGTAAATACATTGATTCCAAAGTTTGCAAGCAATATAAGTATGATGTAAGGAGCCACAAGCAATAAAGAATACTCCTTAACTGAAATAGCAGCACTATTGCTTGAGCTATAAAATAATATAATTATTGTGAATATAGAAGCAATTAGTGCCACTTTTGCATTCAGTTTTAATTTTTTCTTTATATCAGCCTTTTGAGACATCACAGATGCAATTGTAGTATCAGAGATAATAGATAAATTGTCGCCAAACATTGCTCCTCCTACAACGGTTGCCACTCCTAAGGAAGGAGAAATCCCAGCTTGTGTCAGTTCAACTGCAATAGGAGCAATTGTTGCAATGGTGCCCATTGATGTACCAATAGCAGTGGAGATGAAAGCTGCTACAAAAAATAATCCTATGAGTAAAAATTGTGTTGGTATAAATGAAAGAGCCAAATTAACTGTGGCATCAGCACTACCGATTGCTTTAGTTACTTCACTGAATGCACCTGCAAGTAAAAAAATGATGCACATAGTGATAATATTACGATCTCTTACCCCATCTAGAAAGGCATACATTTTTTCTTCAGTATTGCCCTTGTATAAAACCCAACCCAGAGCTATGGCAGGAACAATGGCTACCAGTGGAGATAACTGATAAAAAGCATTTGACACGCCAAGAACAGTAAAATATATACCACTCCCTACAAAAAGAAAGAGGAACAGTAAAATAGGCAAAAATTTGTAAGATAAAACATACCTCAGCTCTGATAAATGCAAATCAACTATGATATAATTTATATTATTATAAACCACAGTTGGCACCTTGACCAATGTTTTTCTAGAAAGCAATCTACCAGAAAAGGTTTCCATGAAAAGGACTATTATAATATGATTGTTATCATCTACTTGAATTAAACTGGGAGATAGAATAAGTAAAAAATATGAATGACATAACAACAAAGCAAGTCATATCCTTATGGGATGCGCAAGTTGGTGGGTTTTTGCCAGATAGAAAGGAAGGTAAAGAAATTGAGTGTTCAAATGAATCATCAGCTACCTAAAACTTTATATTCTTTCATCTGGCATTTTTTGAAACCATACAAATTATCGGTCTCGATTTTTGTTTCCCTTGCAATCTTTGCGGGATTTTGGGGACCGTTGAACAGCATACTGATTAAGAACATCATCAACCTTCTACCACATGTGCAGAATGGAGATATTTCAATTTTAATATTACCATCAAGCCTGATTGTCGTGAATTTTATCGTATTTGATAATTTCACTTGGAGAGGAATTGGTTATATACGCTGTAGATTTATTCCTGTTGTTATTAATAGTGTCATTGGAAAAGTGATGGATCATGTACTCGGAAAATCTAATAAATTTTATCAGGATAATTTATCAGGAAAAATTTCAAGACAAATTACTAATCTAGCAGATGGAATTGAAATTCTGATAAGCAGAGTTGCACCGAATTTCTTAAGAGGAGCTTCATTGTTGTTGGCTGCTTTTATAGCTGCTTACTCTGTAAATTCTATATTTTATTTCATATTGGTTGTCTGGTTCATATTCTTTGCAAGTGCAAGCATTATGATGTCACGAAAGCTTATTTCGCTGTCTGATGTTCAAGCTAAAGAAGAATCGATAGTGATAGGTGAGCTGGTTGATTCTCTATCTAATCAAAGTAATGTCAGAAATTTTTCTAGAAAGTCTTATGAAAATTCAAGAATGATTCCATTTTTGTGTAATCAGCAAAAAGCGTATACAGCAACCCATTTTTACTCATTTATCATGCACTCCATACAAGGAGGATTAATAGCCATTATGATGGCTTCTTCTGCTTGTTTTCTAATTTATCTTTACAGCAAAAACTTAGTGGCTATAGGTGATTTTGCTTTAATATTAGGTTTATCGATGGAAACAGGACATATGATGTGGTTCACCATGTCAGAGGTCGATGAATTCAATAAAGCAGTCGGTAGATGTAAGCAAAGTTTAATTTCATTAATGATACATTGCGAAATTCAGGATAAACTTGATGCAGTTTCTCTCAAATGTAATAGTGGGCAAATCACTTTTAATAATGTCAAATTCCATTACGATGGTACCGAACCTCTTTTCCAGAATAAATCAATCGCTATCAAAGCTGGACAGAAGGTAGGACTTGTTGGCTATTCAGGTGGTGGTAAATCTACTTTTGTGAACCTGATATTAAGGCTTTACGATGTAACTGATGGTGCAATTCTCATAGATATCAAGATATTTGTAATGTTACGCAGGATTCTTTGCGTGCAAAAATCGCAATGATCCCACAAGATCCATCGCTTTTTCATAGGACTTTGATGGAGAATATTCGCTATGGAAAAACAAATGCTAGCGATGATGAAGTAATTGAAGCGGCAAAAAAAGCACATGCTCATGAGTTTATTTCAAAATTACCCCAAGGTTATGATTCACTCGTTGGTGAAAGAGGTGTGAAACTTTCTGGTGGACAAAGGCAACGTATCGCAATTGCCAGAGCTATCTTAAAAAATGCTCCTATATTAATTCTGGATGAAGCAACTTCACAGCTTGATTCTGTGACTGAAAGTAATATTCAAGAATCTCTATGGGAGTTGATGCAAGATAAAACTACAATAGTAATAGCCCACCGCCTATCTACGCTTTTGCATATGGATCGCATTTTAGTGTTTGATCAAGGTAAGATTTTAGAAGATGGCACGCATCAGGAACTTCTTGATAAAAACGGAATGTATAAGACCCTATGGAATGCGCAAGTTGGTGGGTTTTTGCCGGATAAAAAAGAAGTGGAGATTGTATAATATTTTCTTAATCTAATGCTTCAATGTTTCCGACATAGGAAAAGTATCATCTTTATTTTCTATAGAGGAAGGCACACTATTTTGATTATCATCACCATCAATTGGAGTAGTAGGGTGCATTAAAGCAACTTTCATAACTTCATCAATATTCTTAGCAAAAACTACGTTGATCCCTTCTTTGATGCTTGCAGGAATCTCTTGCATATCTTTCTCATTTTCACTTGGTATAATCACAGTTTTGATTGATCCTCTGAGCGCTGCAAGCAATTTTTCTCTTAAGCCCCCAATAGCTAAAACTCTACCACGCAATGTCACTTCGCCTGTCATAGCAACATTTTTGTTAACTGGTATATTCGTCATAAGAGAAACAATAGACGTACATACCGCGCCGCCAGCAGAAGGGCCATCTTTTGGTACAGCACCCTCAGGTACATGCAAATGTATATCATTATTTTGGAATTTTTCGGGCTTTATACCAAAAAACAAACAATTTGATCGAATATAACTATACGCAGCTTTTATAGATTCTTGCATAACCTCTCCAAGCTTTCCTGTGTATTTTATCTCTCCCTTGCCCGGAATTAGGACTGATTCTATCATCAAAATATCACCACCTGTTTCAGTATAGGCAAGCCCAGTTACTATTCCCACCAAACTCTCATTTTCTGCAATGCCAAAGGTATATTTACGCACCCCTAAATAATCTTGTAAATTGTCAACCCCTACGGATATTTTCTTATTTTTATCAGTCAATATTTCTTTAACTGCCTTTCTCATGAGCTTTGCAAGCTCCCTTTCCATACTCCGCACACCACTCTCACGTGTATATAAACGTATCAACTCGTATAACGCCTCATTAGTTATATCCCATTCCTTCTGATACAAACCATGCTCCTTCTTTAACTTCGGAATAAGGTGGTGTGTAGCAATACTGATTTTTTCATCTTCAGTATACCCGGACAATTGTATAATTTCCATCCTATCACGCAAAGGATGTGGTAAATTTAAGCTGTTTGCTGTAGCTACAAACATTACACTTGAAAGATCAAACTCAATTTCCAAGTAATGATCCGTAAAGTGTTTATTGTGCTCAGTATCTAAAACCTCAAGTAATGCAGATGCAGGATCGCCACGCGAATCAGAACCCATCTTATCTATTTCATCAAGCAGAAAAAGCGGGTTGCATGACTTAGCTTTTTTCATGTGTTGAATGATTTTACCAGGCATTGAGCCAATATAAGTTTTCCTATGCCCTCGTATCTCGGACTCATCACGCACACCACCAAGAGCTATGCGAACAAAATCTCTTCCTACTGCTCTTGCCATAGACTTAGCTAAAGAAGTTTTACCAACACCTGGTGGTCCAACTAAGCAAAGTATAGGACCCTTTATCTCTTTTACTCTTTTTAATACTGCTAAAAATTCTATTATCCTATCTTTTACTTTCTCTATGCCATAATGATTTTCATCTAAGATTTTCTTAGCTGCATTTAAGTTAATTTTTGCATCTTTGTACTTTCCCCATGGCAAATCAAGCAACCAATGCAAGTAACTAGATATAACTGTAGCTTCAGGAGAAATGGGATTCATTTTCTTGTATCTCTTCAAATCAGTTATAGCTTTCTCTCTTGCTTCCTGAGAAAGCTTTGTTTCATTTATCTTTCTTTCAAATTCATTGAGTATATTTCCTTCATCCCCATTCTCAAATTCACCTAATTCTTTCTGTATAGCTTTCAATTGCTCGTTAAGGTAGTAAACTTTCTGAGTGCTTTCAACTTGCGATTTAATTGTCTTATATAAACGGTTTTGTGCGTTCAAAATACTCATTTCTCTCTCAATAAAAGCAAAAGCTTTTTTTAAACGCTCTTCTGGGTCATAAGCCTCAAGTATGCTTTGTTTATCTGATACTTTTATATTTAAATGTGAAGCTACCGTGTCTACAAGTTGATCAACTTCTTTGATTTGATCAATGGAGTTAATGGCAACCTCGGGCTGATTTTTCTTGTTTAGCTTACACCAGCTATCGAACGCGTCTACAACAGACCGCCTTAAAGCCTCTAAATCAATATTGCCTTCATCTTCTTCATATTCATAATGACTGTCTAACTCTACCCTTGCTTGTAATAAAGTATGAGAGCTAATATATTCTACAACCCTTCCCCTTCTTATCCCCCGGATTATAACTTTTACTGCATTGTCAGGTAATTTTATTAACGGTTGTACAATGCTTGCTAACACACCTACTTCATAAAGATCTTCAGGCTCTGGATTATCAACAGAGCCATCTTTCTGTGCTACAAGAAAAATCTCATTTTGGTGATTACTACTACTTATTGCATACTCTAGTGCATTAACAGATTTTTCTCTGCCTATGAATAAAGGCACCATTATATTTGGAAAAATTACTACATCTCTTAAAGGTAATACTGACAATGCAGCAAAACCAGAGCTTACAGTACGTTCAATGTTCATAATATATGCCTCAAATTAATCATTAACCGTTATAACATTGCCATTATTATTATGATTAACCGTTGCTTTTCCTAACTCTACCATTTTCTTAGTGATTACTATAGTGCTACCTTCAAAGCCTCCATTTCCGGCTGTATACATAATGTCAAGCAAAAGTGACTCTAAAATAGCACGTAACATTCTTGCGCCTGTTTTATAGCTTATAGCCTTTTTAGCAATAGCTGATATCGCTTCATCTGAAAACTCAAGGTTTACTTTGCTAAACGCAAGCAATGCTTTGTATTGTTTTATTAGCGCATTTCTTGGTTCTGTCAAAACATGTATTAAATCTTCATGATCCAGCTCATCTAAAACAGCAGTTATTGGAACCCGCCCTACAAATTCGGGTATTAAACCGAATTTGATTAAATCTTCAGGTTGAACATCATGTAAAGCATTTTTTTTCTTTTGCTCTTTAGACTGACTTATATCTGCTCCAAAGCCAACTGATGTTCCCTTTTTTCTCGCTTCAATAATTTTATCGAGGCCTTCAAAAGCTCCTCCACAAATAAACAGTATGTTACTAGTATCCACTTGTATAAACTCTTGTTGTGGATGTTTTCGCCCTCCTTGTGGCGGAACATAAGCAACTGTACCCTCCATAATCTTAAGCAGAGCTTGCTGGACCCCTTCACCTGAAACGTCACGGGTTATTGAAGTGCTTTCAGATTTTCTTGTAATCTTGTCTATTTCATCTATAAACACTATACCACGCTGTGCTTTTGCAATGTCATAATTTGCAGCTTGTAATAAACGCGACAACACGCTTTCTACATCATCACCCACATAACCTGCCTCAGTTAAAGTTGTCGCATCAGCCATAGCAAATGGCACATCTGAAACTTTAGCAAGTGTTTTGGCCAGCAAAGTCTTACCAGAACCAGTGGGACCAATAAGCATTATATTTGACTTCTCGATTTCAATATCACTTATAGCATGAAATTGTACCATGGATTGACAATGGTTATACATAGCTACAGATAAAACGTGTTGCGCATGTTCTTGACCTACAACATGCTTGCTAAGAAAATTTTTTATATCCTCAGGTTTCTTTAGTAATAGCTTCATATCAGATATACGATCTGAATTAAAAGATCTATCTTTCTTTTGACTTATTGCTTTATGGGATAATTCTATGCACTCATTACAAATAAACACCTTTAAACCATCCGAAGAGTTAGTAATCAATTTATCTACTTCATCTTGCGCCTTGTTGCAAAAAGAACAGTAGTGTAAATCATTATTATTATCCATTAACCCACCTTTTGTTTAACTTTAGTATTTTCAATTTCAATATCTGTACGCTCAGCTATCACCCTGTCAATTAAGCCAATTTTCCTTGCTTCTTCAGGATCCATGAATTTATCTCTTTCCATCATTCCTTCAATTTTCTTCAGTGAATTTCCAGTATGTTTTTCATAAATTTGATTTAGTTTTTTCTTAACTCGCAAAATTTCATTAGCATGTATTTCTATATCAGTTGCTTGACCATGATAACCACCAGATGGCTGATGTATCATAATTCTTGAATGAGGTAGAGAGTAGCGCTTACCTTTTGTACCAGCTGCAAGCAACAAAGAACCCATAGATGCAGCTTGACCTATACATAAAGTTGAAACGTCTGGGTTTATATACTGCATTGTATCGTAGATTGACAAACCAGCAGTTACAACACCACCTGGTGAGTTAATATACATACAAATGTCTTTATCGGGGTTTTCCGATTCTAAAAATAAAAGCTGTGCTACTATTACACTGGCCATGTTGTCCTCAATAGGGCCAGTTACGAAAATTATTCTTTCTTTTACTAGCCTTGAATATATGTCATAAGCGCGCTCACCGCGACTAGTTTGTTCAACTACAATTGGTATAAGAGTCATACCTTTTCCTATTAAATATTACCAAACAATTCCTTTAATTCTTTCACAGAAATAATCTGCTCTTCTTTACTCACTTTTTCTATTATATAATCTGTCACTTTATACTCAAGCGCTTGTCCTCTAACTAATTCTTGAAATTGTTTATTTGATTCAAAATGCTTAAGTACTCTGTCAAACGGTACATCCTTACTGACATATTGATTTACAATAACATTCAAAACATCATTTTGAGTTAATGATATTTTATGTTCTTCACTAAATTTCATAAATAACATAGCAAGCTTTACACGTTTTTCAGCTTCTTTACGAGAATCATTTTGAGCACCCAGTTCTCCTTCCATTCTTTGTTGCTCCTGTTTTACTATGTCTGTGGGTAAATCAAAACTATAATTAGCATCCAAATAATCAAACAGCTCCTTTTTAATTAAGAGATTTCTCATTTCGGTACACTGATCACCAATCATTTTTTTTGCATGATTTATTAGCAAAGAATAATCTTTAAAACCAATACTCTTAGCTATTTCATCATCATTTTCAAAATCTTTGGCAAATTGAATCTCATTAACTCGCACAGAAAAATCAGCTTCCTGTCCTGCAAGGGAAATGGCTTGGTAATTTTCAGGAAATTTCAACTTAAAGTCCTTTGTTTCTCCCTTTTTTATACCAGTTAATTGATCTTCAAAACCATTAATAAATGTGCCAGACCCTAAATTAACGGCAAAATTTTTGCTACTTCCACCTTGAAAGAGCTTATTCCTAATCCGCCCTTCAAAATCAATTATCAATTTATCCCCATCTTTCGCTTGATAAGAAGCATCATCAACAGAGGCAAAATTGGGGAATTTTGTTTTGATAGAATCAATAAATTCTTTTATATCTTCCTCTTCAATCTTTGCCTCAATTTTCTTTAAGTTTATTTTGTCAAGATCTATCGCCGGTACTTCAGGCATCGACTCAAAAGATAGCTTGTATACAAAATTGCCCTCCTCATTTTCTTTGCCCAGATCTGGTAATGATATAACATCAACCTTAGGATAAATGTGAGACTTGACTTCAATTTTTTTCATCAAATCACTTGAGCAATAATCAATTGTATTATTTATCACATATTCCAAAGCTTCGTTTTTATAATTTGCAACAACAAGGTCATAGGGCATCTTTCCAGCCCTAAATCCAGGTGATTTTGCATTTTCTGCTATCTCTTGCAACCTGGAATTTACCTTTTGTTTTATATAATCACTACCAACTGTGATTTCATACTCATACTTTAGTTTATCTATACTAAGCTCTTTGTAGGTATATACGCTACTTACTTCGACTGTATTTTGAGGTATATTATTAGACATCATAATTCATTTATTAACATTTTAATTCATATCTTAATAGAGTCATTTTACCAGAATTTAAGTTAAACACAATCCTTAAGAACAGGTTTTTATACAAACAAAAGTGTATTTAGTGATTATAAATTTTCCCTTAAAACCTAAGTTACATGACTTTAAAGTGCGGATAGAGGGACTTGAACCCCCACGAGCAAGCTCACCAGGACCTAAACCTGGCACGTCTACCAATTCCGCCATATCCGCAAGAAATTTTCAGTACCCTATTATAGGTATTCCATTAAAAATATTCAAGGTTTAAAGTCTTACTTAATTTATGGTATTTACACAATCAAAAAAGCTTATTAACATTTCTTAATGAAAGCTCTAAACCCTGAAAATCAATAATGAGATTAATAACAAGCTTCTTACTCGCAATTTTTTTGATTACACAAAGTGGTTGCACAACCCTTATAATAGGTGGTGTGGTGGCTACAGCGGCAGCAACAGCAATAACAATGCAGGACAAATCTTTGGGAAATATCATTGATGATACGACTATGGTCATCAGAATTAATAAGGGGCTCTTAAAACATGGGCTATTTTCATCCATAAAGGTTAAAGTAAGTGAAGGAAGAGTATTGCTCATTGGAAGTGTTGACACTCCTGAAAAACAACTTACAGCAGAAAAAATAGCTTGGCAGCAAAAAGAAATTAAAGAAGTGATAAATGAAATAAGAGTAATACCAATTCAAATGGCTTCCATGCTAGACACCACTGTAGATGGCATGATAACAGCGGAAATAAGAACAAGACTTCTGGGAAAAAGAAATATTAAGTCAATTAATTATAGCGTTAATACGGTTGATAGAGTTGTTTATTTGATGGGCATAGCCCAAAATAAAGCGGAATTAAAAGCTGTAATAGCAATTGCAAGAAAAGTAAAGGGAGTAAAACAAGTTGTAAGTTATGTACGATATAGGTACAGTAAATTACGCCATTAGGCAAAAATCGCCTTCAAATTATAACATTTGTACAGTTGTGACAATAGGTAGAGAACATAAATGAAAGTTGCCTTTCAGATGGATGAAAATATAAATTTTGAAACTGACACTACATTCGTGCTAATAAAGGAAGCACAAAGGAGGGGGCATGAGGTTTTTGTCTATGCTCCTAACAATTTAGCACTAAAGCTAAACCATCCAATTGCTTTAGCCCAGAAAGTTACAGTTGATAATTGTGGATTCATTTCTAAAGAAGATATGGCAATCAACTTGAATGAAATGAACATCGTATTTATCAGACAGGATCCACCCTTTGATATGCGTTATATTACAACAACATATATCTTAGAAAAAACTAGCGCATTGGTAATTAACAATCCAACAGAAATAAGGAATTGTCCTGAAAAACTGATAACTTCATTATTTCCAGAGCTAATTCCGCCGACTTTGATTACTGAAAATATATCAATGATTAGAGATTTTTACCGCAACTATAAAGATATTATCCTGAAGCCATTGTATAGTTATGGAGGAAACGATGTGATAAGAATACAAGACGAGAATAGTATTCAAGTAGTAGTGGATCTCATGATAGCAAAATATGAATGTCCTGTAATTGCGCAATCATTTTGTAAAAACATAGATAAAGATAAAAGAACATTGTTACTGGATGGCCAACCAATTGGAACAATGAAACGAGTTCCAAAGATTAGTGGAGAGATCAGGACAAATGTGCGGCTTGGAGCAAGTTTTGAGCCCGCTCAAATGAACGATAGGGACAATGAAATATGTAACAAAATTGGTCCTGAATTAAAGAAAAGAGGGCTAATATTTGTTGGTATTGATATTATAGATGACTTCCTGCTCGAAATTAACACAACTTCACCCACGGGAGTAGTTCATATCAATAAATTGTATAATATATCGCTAGAAAAAGATCTTTGGGACGTGTTTGAAGAAAAAGCAAGCAGCCATCAACTAAACCTGTGAACAATCAATTGACCTTACCCAGAAAAAGTGTCAGGGGTTTAGCAGTGGACTAGGTAATGACAAAAAGGAGGAAATACTAGGAGAATGTATGAGTAATTTATCCTATGTTGAACTAGAGAATCAAAACGAAGTGGTAAGGTAAATTATATTTCATTAAAGTCATTTATCTTGAAACATAAGCAGGATTTTGTATAATTGTTTCAATTTGGGTCTGTATATTGAAACAATGCGTGAAAGTGGATATTACCATTATATAGATAAGTTAGCACACTTTGTCCCTTATTCATTACCACCAAAAGATCCTCCTTTTATTTTTAGTGAAAATATTGCTGTTCTTTACGGTGAAACAATGATAAAGCTTGGTCAGTTGAATGAAATGGCTGAGCGTTTACCAAATGCAGACAGGTTTATTAAGGCATATATTGTAAAAGAAGCACTACTTTCTTCCGCAATTGAAGGTGTACACACAACTTTACTTGATGTTTTTACTCAAAGAGTATCATCAACAAAACCTAACAAGCAAACCCAATTAGTTATGAATTATACAAGATCACTTGAGATGGCGCTCAGTACAGCAAAACATTCAACAATAGCACAAACCATCTTAACTGCTCATAAAGAATTAATGCAATCTAAAGAAGGTGGCGGTGAATATCGTGCAGATTCTGTACGTGTTGGTGATCTCATTGCAGCCCCTGCACCTGAAGTAGTCAATCTAATGAACGACTTAGAAAGCTATGTTAACACTGATAACAAATTGCCTCCACTTATAAAGGTAGGGCTAGTGCATGCACAATTTGAAATTATTCACCCATTTGTAGATGGTAATGGAAGAATAGGAAGACTTTTAATTGTAATACTACTAATTCATTACAACTTATTATCAACTCCAATACTTTATCCATCCTACTATTTTAAAAAGAACCACTTTGATTATTACAGATGTTTAGACAGAATAAGAACTCATGGTGACTTTGAGGAGTGGATTGAGTATTACTTAAATGCTATAAAAGATAGTAGCTTTGATGCTTATTGTAGAGCTAAGAGCATTGAAAAGTTGGAAAGAGATTTAGTAAACATAATTCAAGTAAATCAATGCTTCTTCAAGATCCGTGATACGGCATTGCAAGCATTGAATATACTTTTTCAACTTCCAGTTATAAATGTTAGAGAGTTAAGTAAAAGGTTAAATAAAGCCTATAATACAGTAAATAATCTAATTCTACAATTTGTTGAAGCCAAAATATTAGTGGAAGACAGCAACAACAAAAAGCGTAATAAATTTTATAGGTTTGAGGCTTATCTAGAACTTCTTGAACAATAAGCTCTCCTTTAATACACAGTTGTACGAACATTGTATCATTTATTCAATCAAAAAGACAGCATCTCCTTTTCTTGTTCCTGTCATCCGAGTAGCTCGGTCAACTACAAATGAGTACACCAGCAATAAACGCTGGATCCAAGTAGTCTGGGCACTGGGATGACACCCTTCACGGGCTCTTAAATTACTTTAGCCATAAATATTAAGAAATTTACTAAGCAGAAAAAAAGGCAAAGAAACCCCGTGTAGATAGTTGTTCACTCTCTATCCTTGCAGCACGCTCTTTTGATCCATTTTTGGCATCGCTATTAGTTCCCAGGTCCATGTGCATTTCCATGTTCATTACTATGGGCAGGAGGTTCTACACTTTCCAGATGGCTGTTTACTTCTAGTGGCTTATCCAAGTTATGCTCTATTTTTAACTTAAATCCTAGCTTCTCGCAGAATTTGTAAAAATACTCCTTAATGACATCAAATAAATTTCTGCCATCAATTTTGTAATCTCTCAATTTTCGAGGAACAGTGAGCAACAATTTACCATCTTTATATGTCACATCATCTTTCCCATCTTGAGATTCAAGTGTGAATTCTAGTGAGCTATCCAACTTACATAATTCTTCTTCTGGTTTTGCTAAAGTGCAAACTGCAATTTTTTCTTCAATTCTGATTGTTGCATGACTTGGATCACTACAATTAATATATGTTGTATGACTAGAACCGAAAACTAACTCATGTGCCGTAGCTACATGAAAAAGAGGTTTATCTTCAGCGTATAATGCACCTACGTACCCTGCCTGATTACAATTGGTAACCAGTTCTTCTAGGATAGAATCATTTGGAACTTTTGCTTCAGCATATTTGAACATTTCCTTAAAAACTTCTTTTACAAACGGATGATAATTCTTTTCTCCAATTTCGTCGTTTTCAATCAAGCTAGCGTATTTTGCATATAATTGATTAATAAAGTTTTGATCTATATCTTTTTTATTAATAACAAAATCCATTCTTGGAAAATCTTTATACGCTTGATAACCAGAATTCGCTTCAGCATTGTCTTTACCAGCTCTTAACTTACTAAAATCAAACTTTTCTGCTTGAGCTCTTAGTGTAACTACTGGATTTTTCTTTTCTTCTGGTTCAGAGTTGTTCATTATTAATACTTTAATATGAGCTGCTAATAGTATAATAATACACAAAAATAGTTAACAAGTTAATAAAATGTTTAATATAGATAGTAAATATTGCATAGCTTGACTATAGGGTGACAGGATCTTAAGAAGACTCTATAACAGTTTTACACATGTATGAATCTCAATGAGCAATCAGATTTTTCTAAATAGCAGGCTGGAGAATATACCTAAATTTCATTCCACAATATTGCCTAAACTTTGTGGTGGGGACAAAGTGGTGGACCTGCTATTTCATAGGCCACTTAGTTATGTAGACAGAAGTAAGTCGCTATCTGATGCTCAAGTTGGAGAATTTACAACTTTCATGGCAAAAGTTTATGAACATCAGCCTCCTACTTTGAGAGGTAGACCATATAAAATAGTCGTTGAAAGTGAGAGTCAGTATATATTCATAGTCTTTTTTAATTACTCAGTTAAGTATTTATATAAACTATTTCCAATTGGAGCTTCTATAATCATCAGTGGTAAACTCGAAAAGTTTGCTGAACATTGGCAGATTACTCACCCAGATTACGTGTCGCTTGACATCAACCAATTTAAAGAAATAGCTCGCATAGAGCCAGTCTATCAATTATGCCGTGGCATTACTAATAAGAGCATTGGAAACATAATAAGCTCTAACCTGAAAGAATTGCCTGATTTGCCAGAGTGGATAGATGATACATTAATCAAGCAAAAAAAATGGCTAAGTTGGAGGGAAAGCATCATAAAGTTGCACAGACCAAGCTCATTGGCGGAAGCCGAGGTTTGTAGAAAAAGGCTTGCTTATGATGAATTGTTTGCGTATCAGCTAGCGCTGAAACTTGCAAGAAAAAATCATGTGAAAGAAAGGGGAAGAGAATTTATAGTATTGAGTAAGTATAAAGAGCAAGTGTTAAATGAATTGTCGTTTCAATTAACAAATGATCAAACTCGTGCAATAGATGAGATCTCAGAGAGACAAAAATCCAAGTATCGCATGATAAGCTTGCTGCAAGGTGATGTTGGTAGTGGCAAAACCGTAGTTGCACTTTTTGCGATGCTAAATGTGGTAGAAAACAACATGCAGGCAGCTCTAATGGCACCTACTACTATCTTAGCGGAGCAACATTATAATTGGATTAAGGAAGTTTTATCCTGTACCGATATAAAAGTTGCGCTGCTTACTGGTAAAACTTCGCGCAAGGAAAGAAAGATTATTATGAACGAACTTGCAAGTGGTGTTTTAAACATAGTAATCGGCACCCACGCACTGTTTCAAGTTAACGTTGTATTTAAAAACTTAGGGCTTGCAGTCATAGACGAGCAACAGCGATTTGGAGTGATGCAGAGAAATCGCTTGGTAGGAAAAGGAGAAAATGCCGATATACTTTTTGTTACTGCAACTCCCATTCCAAGAACTTTGCAGCAAGCTATGTATGGTGACGTTGAATGTTCAATTTTGAAAGAAAAACCAAAATCCAGATTGCCAATAAAAACTGTAACTATGAACATTAGTAGGGTCCCAGATGTTATTGAAAAGCTAAAAGGTGCCATAAACAGGGGCGAAAAAGCGTATTGGATTTGTCCATATATAGAAGAAAACGAAGAGACCAATATTGCTGCAGCAGAGATGCGTTTTCAGGAATTACAAAAAACATTTCTTGATAAAGTTAGCATAATACATGGAAAATTGACTCAAGAGCAGAAAGATCAAGTTATGTTTTCCTTCAAAAGAAATGAATTTTCTCTGCTTGTTGCAACCACTGTGATAGAAGTTGGTATAGATGTGCCAGATGCAACCATTATGATTATAGAAAATGCAGAGCAATTTGGGTTATCGCAATTACACCAATTAAGAGGCAGAGTAGGACGAGGAAACAAGCCATCTTTTTGTGTATTATTATACGATAATTTAAGTAAAAGCTCGTCTTCGAAATTAAAGATCATGTGTGAGTCACAGGATGGATTTTACATTGCTGAAAGGGATATGATGCTAAGAGGCAGTGGAGATATTTTAGGGACAAGGCAATCAGGATGCATGGAATTCAAATTCGCTGATTTGTATAAGGACAGAGAGCTGCTCAATCTTGCGTATAATAACGCAAAAGGCGCAATGGCTGATTTTGAATTACTGCTTGATATATTTGAATATAGAAGTAGGTTACATTTTTCAAAATTTCAGTAGGAGAGTATCAGAATCATGAAACTTCTTATCCAAGTAGCTTACAAAAGCGAAAAACTTCCTTGACAACCTTTGCACTTAACTTAAAACTAAATTAGCTACAATTCTTGTAACCTTCTTATACACTCGTCTTTACCAAGAATCACCATGATATCGATGATTCCAGGTGCATCCATTACTCCAGTTATAGGGGCGCGTAATGAGTGGTATACATCGCTTATTTTCATATCATGTAACTTTGAAAATTCCTTGATCTGAGAAGATAAAAAACCCTTATTCCAATTTTCATCACCGATATTTGAAAAAAATGATGCAAGTAACTTGATTATATCGAGGTTAGATTTGACAATTTGACGAGCTTCTTCACTTAAAAGAAGCGGTAAATCTTGTATATAAAAGCTGGCTAAACATAATAATTCAGCTAGGTAGCTAACTCTTTTTTTTAGCTCTGTTAACCCTTGCAATAAATAGCCCTTTTTTTTGTCAGTCAAAAAGATACCCTCCGCATTACCCCCTGTCATCCAAGTAGCTGACACTGGGATCCATTCTTTTGTCTTTCTGGATTCCAGCGTCACGCGCTGGAATGACATCAAAGATTGGGTTAAAGAAAGATCTTTTGCATTACTCTCGAACATTGGAATAATAATACTTAAAATATCTTCATTGCTCATGTTATTAATATAATGGTTGTTCAAATGTTCCAATTTTTTAAAATCAAGCCGTGCAGGTGAACGACCAATATTTTCTAAATTAAACCACTCTATTGCTTGCTCATCGCTAATAATCTCATCATTACCATGGCTCCAACCAAGCCTCAGTAGGTAATTACGCATCGCTTCGGGTAATATTCCCATCTTTTCATAATCGCAAACGCTTGTGGCACCGTGCCTTTTAGATAGCTTATTCCCATCTTCCCCGTGAATAAGCGGCACATGCGCAAAACGTGGAACATCAAAATCAAGAGCCTGGTATATTAGCAACTGTTTAAAGGTATTAGTGAGATGGTCAGAACCGCGTATTATATCAGTTATTCCAGCATCATGATCGTCAACTACCACGGCAAAAATATATGTTGGAGTGTTGTCAGAGCGTAAGATCACTATATCGTCAAGCTGCTTGCTATTCACCTTAATTTGACCGTATATTTTATCATCAACGACGATCTCTTGCGAGTCTGGCACTTTAAAGCGGACAACAGGCTTTACGTTTGATGTCACACTAATACATTTGTGCTTATATATTTTTCCTTCTTCTCTCGCTTTTATTTTCCTTTCTGTCTCAGGGCAATAACAGTGATACGCCCTACCCCTCTCAACTAAAAGGTTTGCTACTTCAATGTGCCGCTCTATTCTTTTTGACTGATATACTATTTCCCCATCACAGCTCACACCGAGCCATTTTAGCCCTTCTATAATTGCATCAATTGCTTCCTGTGTTGAGCGCTTCCTGTCGGTGTCCTCAATCCTTAGCAAAAACCTGCCACCATGGTGCCTCGCGTAGAGCCAATTAAATAACGCAGTACGAGCCCCACCAATATGCAAAAACCCTGTGGGTGATGGAGCGAATCTCGTGACTACGTTTGGCATGTTATTGTTACAGTAAAGTATAGGCTATGATACCTAAAATCCACGTTTGTAACAATGTAGAATTTATTTATTCTGAGAGGTAAAATCTACTTGTTTTTCGTAAGTTATGTTGTATAATTTAGTGTTGGTTAAATATAGCGAGGTATGTTATGGCTGACTTATTTGAAGTTGCAAAAGCAAGAAATAAAGATGAATTTGTCAGAATTTGCACAGAGAATGTTGCTTATGCAGCTAAGCATAGGCTTGATGAAAATGGGAACCCATTTCATATAGCAGCAAGTCAAGAAATTCTGCTACCTGCACTCAAAGAGATTATGAGAAATTTGGAAGAAGGTACTAAGAGTAAGGTTAAAAAAGCAGAAGAAGCTAAAAATTGGAAAGAATCAGAAAGATTAAAAGAGAAACTTAAGGATAATAAGAGATATATTAAAGAAGCACTCTGTGATAAAAGCTGCATTCTTCATGGGAGAGTAGCGGTAGCTCCTCTTTATTTTTTAAATGCTGCAGAACGGGAAGAAGCTAAGCAAATTGCAGGTATAAAGGGCGGTTTTATATGTAATAGCAAATTTCATTTGTGCTTATACATAATAGGAGCTATAGCGTGTATTGCTGCCTTATGTTTATCCTTGTACTTTTTATTTTTGGTTTCTCAATCTCTTGCACTAGCTTCAGTAGCTACAATAGCTTCTGGAGGATCTACATGTTTGTTGTTTAAGGCATGTAACGGGATATACGGCTTGTATGATGAAAGTACTATAGTGACAGATCCTGATGTTATGCAACTTTTAAATAGTGATTTAGCTGTAGCATGAAGCTAAAAATTACTTGCAGGCAATAATTTACTTTCTCAACTTAAGAAAGTATACTCATACGATGACGGAAAAGAAGTACAGTAAGATTTTAATAGCAAACAGAGGAGAGATTGCCTGCAGGATTATCAGAACTGCTCGTAGGATGGGTATATCTTGTATATGCATATATTCGGATGCAGATGTAAATTCTGTGCATGTAAGACAAGCAGATGAGTCAAGATATATCGGCCCTTCGCCATCTTGCCTCAGTTACTTAAACATTGAAAAAATATGTGAAGTAGCAGTTGAAACAGGTGCTGAGGCGGTTCATCCTGGCTATGGTTTTTTAGCAGAAAATCCAGATTTTCCACGTGCTCTTCAAAAACATAATATAGACTTCATCGGCCCCAGTGCAGAAACAATAGAAGTTACAGCCAACAAAATAACAGCAAAAGAAGCGGCAAAAAAAGCTGGAGTGAATGTAGTGCCAGGATATATGGGTAAGATTAGCGACGCTGCCCACGCAGCTCAAGTTGCTGAAGAAATTGGCTTTCCGGTTATGCTTAAAGCTGCATCAGGCGGTGGTGGCAAAGGAATGCGAATTGTAAACTCCAAAAAAGAAATTGAACTAGCATTTACATCAGCCACAAATGAAGCAGAGAAAAGTTTTAAGGATGGCAGTATCTTTATAGAGAAATATATAGAGTTGCCAAGACATATTGAAATACAAATCATAGCAGATAAATATGTCAATATAGTGTGTCTTGGAGAAAGAGAATGCTCGATACAAAGGAATAACCAGAAAATAATAGAAGAAACGCCAAGTCCATTCATTAGTGAAGAAGTAAGACAAAAAATGTATGTCCAATGTGTTTCTCTAGCAAAGCAGGTTGGTTATTTTTCAGCAGGTACTGTTGAGTTTGTTGTAGATAAAGACCAAAACTTCTATTTTCTTGAGGTAAATACGAGATTGCAAGTTGAGCATCCAGTAACAGAATTTATAACTGGAATAGACATAGTAGAAGAAATGATTAGAACTTCCTGTGGAGAAAAATTAAGGTTCAGTCAGGATGATATTAAACTTACTGGTTCTGCAATAGAAAGTAGAATTTGTGCTGAAGACCCATCGAAGAAATTTTTCCCCTCCAGCGGAAGAATAAAATATTACGATAAACCGGGTGGAAATGATCATGTAAGAATAGACGATGGAGTTGCTGCAGGTTCAGAAATTAGCACGTTCTATGACTCAATGATTGCAAAAGTTATAACATATGGGAAAGATAGAATAGAAGCAATTAGCAGAATGCAAAAAGCGTTGTCTGAATGCTATATAGAAGGAGTAACAAATAATATAGAATTTCTAGAATCCATCTTCCATCACCCAAATTTTATTGCAGCAAAGCTCCACACGAGATTCATTCCAGATCATTACCCTAGTGGGTTTCACGGCGATTTTGTTACAGAAGAGTATATTAAAATATTTATTTTCACTACGTTATATGTTCATTTAGAAAATGAAGAAAGGTATTATCATAAGGCAGTGAATGAAACGCTTGTAGTTGTAATAAATGACAATGAGTACTCTGTAAACGTAAAGTACCAAGATAATACGTTAATAACAATATACAACCATAACGTATATTCTGTAAGTGGTAAGTGGAAATCAAGTCATAAGTTACTATATATTACAATTAATGATGATGCTGATATAACACTTAAAGTAGAAAAACAAGGCAGTAAATACTTCATAAGACATGCAGGCATGAAAGCTGAATGTTGTGTATTCAAATCTCATGTAGCTGAATTAAGTAAGTTAATGCTAAACAATAAAACAGAAGGGATTTCAGCAGATGCCGTAAGATCCCCAATATCTGGCTTATTAGTTAAATTACACGTAAATGTAGGAGATCAGGTAGAAATAGGACAACCTTTATTTGTTGTGGAAGCGATGAAAATGGAAAATATTATATGTGCTGAAGCAGCAATGGTGATAAAAAATATTCCCGTTCAAGAAGGAAAAAATGTGCAGATTGGTGATATAGTATTAGCTCTGCTTTCTTAAATAACACAAGAAGTATAAACTTGATCCAAACAAGATAAATGAAAACACTTGATGAGCTATGGCAATGGCTATTGGTATGTGTAACAAAAGAGTAACCACCCCTAAAATTATCTGAATGACGATGGAGAGCAGCATAATATATACCGGTTTTACGCTAGCATTTTTTACTGTGAGTATTACTACCAAAGTTAGTATTAGCAATGCCAGTGCTCGATGTATAAATTGCACTGTTGCTCTGTTCTCAAAGATATTCAGCCATATAGGCTGTAAGAAAAATAAATCTTCTGGAACGACTTGTCCGTCCATTAGTGGAAAGGTATTGTAAATTAGACCAGCATTTAATCCTGCAACAAATGCGCCGAAAATTATTTGTATCATGATCAGAACTAAAATAATTCCTACGTAGTACTTGGTGTTACAACTAATCTTAAGTTTAGTTTGCTTTGGCCTGATTTGGTAATCAAAAAATTGATATGACAATAATGCAAAGATAATTAATGCTAATAATAAGTGAAGTGCAAGCCTATAGTGGCTAACATGAGGTTCAGTTACTAAACCACTTTTAACCATATACCAACCAGCAAAAGCTTGTAAAGCTCCAAATAATAATGCCATAAATAGCTTTATTACTACTTTTTTAGATATTTTTCTTCTTAATGTGAAATATATAAATGGCAGGACAAAAACTAAACCTGTTAGTCTTGCAACCAATCTGTGTACATATTCTATTAAGTATATAGCGCGAAACTCCTCCATACTCATACCATAGTTGAATGCTTTATACTCAGGTGTAGCCTCGTATTTTAATTTTTCTTGTAGCCAGTCTTGCTCATTCAGTGGTGGTAATGTTCCAGTAATAGGTTTCCACTCCGTGATTGACAATCCCGCTCTTGTAAGTCTGGTAAATCCACCAATTCCTACCATAAGAATTACCATGACCGAGCAGAGAAAAAGCCAAATAGCTACAGGTTTTGCTTCCATAAACCATGTTTAGTTTTGTTCCATCGCTCAGGGTAAAGAATAAATTCCCACAAGGCAAGAAAAGCTGCTGCACTATGTAGCAGACTATAGACCGGAAAAAATATCGATACTATATAAAAATAAAAAGGCATCTTTTGCTGTTTGACAGCTATTACCAAAAGAATCAGGTTAGTAACGTATACCACTACAAAGTAGTACAAAAATAATTCATTTAAAACTTTAGTTAATATCAATGAAAGCAGTAAAAATGGAGTAGTAAAAAATATAAAAGCTGCAGAGCCAACAAAAAGATTCAATAGCAAAATTCCCTTAAATCCAGTGTGTTTATAAAGTGACTTTATATTTTTTAAATGAACAATATAAGTTTGCATATAGCCTTTGATCCAGCGCGCTCTTTGCTTAATCCAAGCAAATACAGCAATTGGTGACTCTTCCAATGTTTCTGAGTCAATCATCCTGGTTTTATATCCCATTTGCGCAAGTCTCAAACCGAGGTCAGCATCTTCGGTAACACTATAAGCATCCCAGAAAAACACTTTTTTTAGAATTTTTACTGAAAAATGATTACTGCTACCACCCAAAGGCATCGGCATGTTCATTTTTTGGAATCCAGGCAATAAGTATTGAAACCAGTTCATATACTCCAGAGAAAAGGATTTTGTGAGAAAATTATAATCACAATTATAGTAATTTAATTTTGCCTGTACACAGGCTAACTTATCGTCGCCCTTATTAAATTCAATCAGTGCTTTTTTTAACTGCAATGGGTCTGGTTTATCGTCCGCATCATATATTACTGCATACTTTCCTCTAGCAAAGCTCATAGCATAATTGCATGACTTGGCTTTTGTTCTAGGCAAAGAATGAGGCACTTTTATTACTTCAAAATACTGCGGTAAAGTGTACTTTTCTATAGCTGCTAGCGTTTCTTGGTCATCACTTTCTACCTGAAGCTTCACATCTAATTTTGATTTTGGATAATCCAAACTTTCAATGCTTTCAACCAATTGCTCTATCACTGCACTTTCTTTAAAAGCAGGCAATAAAATAGTATATATAGGAAAATCTTCTTCACTCAGCTTACTATAATCCACTTTTTGGTTGGAGGTTTCACATAAGTTAAAAATTGTAGCTATAAACTTGAATAAATAGCTAGAACATCCGATTATAAATATCAACATCAAAGCAAAATATTTATATTTCTCTGTTAGTGTTAAAATTGAAGTTACAATAAAGAAAGAAGCAAAAAATATTGAGCTTAGTTTAATGCTTTTGGCTGAAAAATTAGGATTCTTGTAATATAAGTAGTTGCTTGCAAATTCTGAAATACCAAAGTGCGAGTTAAGAAGATTTAAAATCTGTTCGCTATCCACTTTTATTAATACATAGTCAATACCGTAATGAGTTTCGACCCAACAGGTGATATCTAGACTTGTGTCTTCAACCATAAAAAAAGTAGTATCATTTAATTTTTGCCAAGGAATTATATTAAATTTATAGTAAAAAAGTTTCTCTTGCTCTTTGCACAAACTAGAATCAAACTTAATTTTTTCTACATTATCAGCTTGAAGTATAGGCATTAAACCTAATGCAATTTTTTATTTAAGTTACGTGAAAATGAAGATATGACCTCACTACTACGCTTATCATCTTTACGTTCATGCATTATTTTTTTTACAGCATCAGCAGCTATACTCGCTGTGTTAGCCTGTAAATCTCCAAGAGCTTTTTCAACTTGGTCAGTGACTTTCTTCAAATTAGAATGGGCATTGTCATCTAACGTCTGATCTAGCTGCTGTCTATTGTGCTTAATGATACTATTAGCTTTATCAAGTGTTTCATTCATCATTTTATTAACTTCTGCATCTAATTTTTTGTATTTTTCAGAAGATTTTTTGTAATACTCCAACATATCTTTCCTGAATTTTTCAGTTTCTTCACTTGAAAATTTGCTTTTGTTACGCTTATTGTTAAGCGCATTTTTTATCACTTTCTTCAGCAATTTATACGAAAGGACAAAAATTACCAAAAAGGCAAGACCGATAATCATTGATGTAGACATAAAAACCCCTAAAATTCTTTGGACACCAAGTCAGCAATAAATTCCTCTTCAATTTCAGAATTGGTCAATTTAGTATAATAAATTAAAGCAATACTAGTAGCCATTTGTTTTAACTGATCAGTATATTCAGATTTAAATTCTGCCACTTTTTCTTCAATAAGCTTGCTCATTTTTTTGTCTTCCTCTTCTAATATATTCTTAACATTAGCTCTCATTTCTTCTACCTGAGCAAGTGCATCATCTATGATTTTTTTTGCCTGTATTCTAGCTTGGTTTAAAGCGGCATTATACTTGGCAATCTGATCTTCCGTAAGTCTTAAAAGATGAACAGAACTATTAAAAGAATCCAATACTTCTTTACTTCTAGTGCTTATTATTTCATCTAACTTTGGCAAAAATAAACAACTTACTACAAAAAAAAGTGAAGAAAAAAAAATTAAAAACCAAAAAACTTGAGAAAAGAAAGTTGAAACATCAAGTTGTGGCATCTGTTAAGCAGCAAATATTAATAACATTGCAAGTACAAACGCAAGCAATCCCATGATTTCAACCATGGCAGCACCAATATAAACATAACTTTTCATTTTACCTTCTGATTCAGGGTTTCTCGCAATCCCATTTAACATAGCAGAGAAGATATTAGCTATACCTAAACCAGCACCGAGCATTCCAAACACAGCTAAACCAATTGCTATAAATTTTAAAGCTCCTAAATCCATATATTACCTTTAATTATTTCTTTATAATATAATTGTAAAATATTCTACAAGGAAGTCAATTACTTTACTGCATCTGACAAATATACACATGTTAATATAGTAAATATATAAGCTTGTAAAATTGCAACAAATACTTCAAACCCTATCAATGCAATTATGAACAAAAACGGCGCAGGAGTGAGAAATATGTTCATATTTACAATAAACCCTGCTATCACTTTGATGATTGTATGACCCGCAATCATATTTGCTGCAAGCCTTATTGATAGGCTAATCGGCCTTACTAAATAAGCAAACAACTTAATAATAATTATTATAGGTGCAAGCCACGAAGGAGTTCCTTTTGGTAGCAATATGCGTAAAAATTCTACTCCCCTTTCTTTAAATCCAACAATCGTTATATAAGTAAAAACTACCATCGATAAAGCGAAGGTGACTATCACATGACTTGTGACCGTGAAACTATAAGGAAGAACACCAACCAAATTACATGATAAAATGAAAATAAACACTGTAAATATCAATGGAATGTGCTGCAAGCCTTTGCTTCCAGTGTTACTTTCTATTATTGAAATAACAAAATCATATACATACTCAACTGCAGCTTGCAAATATCCTGGTATTACTGACCCCTTCTTTATTCCAAAAAGCAAAAAGAGTATCATCAATATCACCGAAATCATCATGAAAAGAGATGAATTGGTAAAGCTTACGTCATACCCAAATAACCTAGGTAACTCTATTATCGTATATACTTTAAATTGCTCTAGCGGATTTAACGCCATTTTGACCCTATGTACTTGAACTATAACAGTAAATAAAGTATGAATTTTATAGGACAAAGTCAAGGGTTAAGATAAGGCTCTGTGTTATTATAACATTGATACATTAACAAAATATGTAATTAGAGTGTTAATTACAGTCAGCTCTGTATTTTAAAATTTACTAATCTTATTAAATTATTTGACTTAACATCTTATTTTAATTATAATTTAATTTTTAGTGAGGTATATAATGAACGAAATAGATTTTATTAACGCTAATCATCCCTTAAATTTAGAGCAGGAATTTGGTAACGGATACATCAAATTGACAGATGGTTCCTTTAACGAATATACTGGCCATTATCAAATAGGAAGCGAAATACTAGATGAAAGCCATAATATGATAGGAGACTTAACTATAGATGGCTACATTCATAGCTTCCATGCAGATAACCACAATATGAATCTTAAATTCTTTACGGAGATAGATTTAAAAGGTGATATCAAGAAGATATAAAGTTACAAAAACTTCTGCATCATTGCTCATGATACAGAAGTCACTTTTCATTTCACTACAATAAGCTTTAAAATCACTACACTTTACATTACAATAACTTTTTCACTTCTTTTTAGGTCCATGAAATTCACATTATCTTGGTTATTAGAGTACTTAGAAACCAATGCTAGTTTAGAAGAAATTACCGATAAATTAACTCACATAGGGTTAGAAGTAGAAGATGTGATCGATAATTCCAGATTGACTGGGTTTATCGTTGCAGAGGTATTAGAAGTCGTACCTCATCCAAATGCTGATAAATTAAAATTATGTAAAGTAGATGACGGAAGTAAAATTCTACAAATAGTTTGCGGAGCAAACAATGTTAGAGAAGGTATGAAAACTGTGCTTGCATCTCTTGGTAGCACATTGCCAGAAAGTGATTTCACAATCAAGCCCACAAAAATACGAGGAGTGCTAAGTGAAGGGATGCTTTGCTCTGCTTCTGAACTTGCATTTACTCAAGAAGAAAGTGAAGGAATAATTGAACTTTCTAATGATTATAAAGTAGGGGATAAATTTTTCAATTGTGACCCTGTAATTGATATAAATGTTACTCCAAACCGTGGAGATTGCTTAGGCATTTATGGAATAGCTCGCGACCTTGCTGCAACTGGAATTGGGACATTAAAGACTTTAAGCATTCCACAACTTACTAGCTCCATAAATTCACCAATCGATGTTGAAGTTACCGACAGGGAAAGTTTTATTAGTGGAATATACATTGCCAATGTAAAAAATCAAGAAAGCCCAAAATGGTTAAAAGATAGGCTGGAATCGATAGGAATGCGCTCCATTTCTGCAATAGTTGACATTACTAACTATATTATGATATCTTTCAGCCGCCCAATGCACGCGTATGATGCAAAAAAAATAGAAGGAGAGCTCACAGTACGCAAAGCAAATGACGGAGAAAAATTTGCTGGTTTAAACGGTAAAGAATACTTATTAAACAAAGACATAAGCGTTATTGCAGGTGATAAAAATATTCATGGAGTTGCTGGAATTATAGGTGGAAAGTGCAGTGGATGTACACTTGAAACTACTGATATCTTTTTAGAGTCTGCTTGGTTTGACCCTATATCTATCGCTAAATCTGCAAGGCAAATAAACATCTCCACAGACGCTAGTTACAGATTTGCACGCTCAGTTGATCCTGGATTCACTCTTGATGGGCTGGATCTTGCAACTCAGATGATCTTGGAGTTATGTGGTGGAGAGATCTCAAGCGTAGTGTCTGCCGGTAATCTAGATAAAGAATACACCTCTGTCATTCCAGTGTGTGACACTGGGATCCAGGAAAAAACATGCCGGAATGATGCTAAGATAAGCCTTGATTACCAAGATATAAACAAGTTTGGAAGTGTATCTGTATCGCCTGATGAAGTGTTCGATATCTTAACGAAACTAGGGTTTAGTATTGATAAAAAAACCGAAGGCAATTGGAATGTACAAGTACCAAGCTGGAGACCGGACGTGACAATACCGGCTGACCTAATTGAAGAAGTAACAAGAATATACGGCTATGACAAAATAAAAGAAGAACCACTACCAAATAATGTTGAAGAAGTAGATAGTACATACGACAATTTGCGTATTTTGATGACAAACAGAGGGTTTCATGAAGTGCTAACCTGGTCGTTTATGAGTGAATCAACAGCTGAAAAATTTGGTTACTTGAATAAGTTATTTATCATCGATAATCC
The DNA here is from genome assembly GCF_963931955.1 of Wolbachia endosymbiont (group A) of Longitarsus flavicornis. Classification (NCBI taxonomy): domain Bacteria; kingdom Pseudomonadati; phylum Pseudomonadota; class Alphaproteobacteria; order Rickettsiales; family Anaplasmataceae; genus Wolbachia; species Wolbachia endosymbiont (group A) of Longitarsus flavicornis. The sequence goes on from NZ_OZ008337.1 coordinate 261,648, forward strand.
GTTTAATCATAACTTTAATATAATGAGACCAAGTATCATGCCAAATTTGTTGCAAATTACTGCCGATAATATCGCTCATGGAATATCTGACCTTGCAATCTTTGAAATTGGACCGATTTATGATAATGAAGGTATTCTCAATCAACCTAAATATGTTTTAAGTGGAATAAGAACAGGAAATAATTTGCCGAGAAATCATTATAATACTGATAGGAAAGTAGATGTTTTTGACGCAAAGGCTGATTGCATAGCAGCTTTGGAGTTTTTTAACGTTAATTGTGATAATTTAACGATAGAGAGAGCAGAAAAAGAACATTACCACCCAGGAAAGTCAGGCACTCTCTTTTTTAAGAATAAAGTAGCAGGTTATTTTGGAGAGTTGCATCCTAATATATTAGATCTTTTTGATATCAAGCAAAAAGTTGTAGGTTTTGAGGTAATACTAGAAAATATTGAAAATTTACCTGCACGTAGAAAGAAATTTATCGATTATAAATACCAAAGTGTAAAGCGTGATTTTGCGTTTATTGTAAATAAGGATGTAGAAGCAGGTAACATAGTCAATATGGTGAAAAAAAGCTCAGAGCTCATCACAGAAGTTTTAGTATTTGATATATACCACGGGAATAATATAGAGCCGAATAAAATGTCTATAGCATTGTCAGTCACTTTCTGCTCTCCAACTCACACTTTAACTGAAGAAGAAATCCAAAAAGAATCAAGTGCTATAGTTAATTTAGTATGTGAAAATACCGGAGGAACTTTGAGAGCTTATCATTAAGCCGCAATCGTAGTTTCCTGCTTTGGCTGTGCCAAGCTTACCTCATCTAATCTACTCCCAACCTTGAATTCAACATCCTTAAAAAATCTATCCCACATTCCATGCAAATGCTCTTCTATTTTAGGCCATACATCATTTTTAAATGTTTCTCCTTCATCAGAAAATAAATCACCTAAAAAAGCCCCAGCTTTCTCATAATTTGACTCGAAATGTTGAAGAAATGTCTCTACTTCCTTATAAGTATCATGTGCCGCATCCAATGCTTTTCCTTCTATACTCTCATTCTTTTTCGTGGCTGACCAACCCGTATTAATATATCCCCAACTAATTTTCAAAAAGTCCAAAATCCGCAAAAACCTATTCTCATTAGACTTCTTTCAAAATTGTTAGAGGGAGTGTAAGATGAAGTATTTGAAAGCATGAAATATAAGGAAATAGAAAAGTTAGAAGGAGAAAAGTTTCGACGTTTAACAGGGGTAAAAAAAGCAACATTTGAGCGAATGGTAGAAATTCTAGAAGTGGAGGATAAAAGAAAAAAAGCTAGAAGTGGAAGAAAAAGTAAACTTTGCATAGAAGACAGGCTACTTATGGCACTGGAATATATAAGAGAATATCGTACATATTTTCATATTGGGCAAAGCTATGGCATGAGTGAAAGTAACAGTTTTAAAATAATAAGATAGGTAGAAGACATATTAATAAAACATCCAGATTTTGCATTACCAGGAAAAAAAGAGCTATTAAAGAGTGATGTAGAATATGAAGTTTTAGTAATAGACGGAACTGAAACGCCAGTAGAGAGACCAAAAAAAAGCAAAAGCCCTTCTACTCTGGAAAGAAAAAAAGGCATACTATAAAAACACAAATAGTAACAGAGAAGAAGAGTAAAAAAGTCATATGCACATCTTTCTCGAATGGTAGAAAACACGATTTTCGGATGTTTAGAGAATCAAAGGTAGCAATATTACCGGACACCAAAATCTTAGCTGATGCCGGCTACAGGGGAATGCAGAAGATACACAAAAATGTTGTATTACCGCACAGGAAAATGAAAAAGAATCCGTTAAGCAAAGAACAAAAAAAAGAGAACAGGGCACTTATGAGCCAAAGGGCAATTGTTGAAAACGTAATTGGCTTATTGAAAAGGTTTAAAATCATCTCGGACAGGTATAGAAACCGACGAAAACGTTTTGGTTTAAGGTTTAATTTGATTGCTGCAATTCACAATTTTGAGCTCCATACATGAATTTTGAAAGAAGTCTACTGTAATTACTCATATTAACTCCTATAAAAAATTATAATTTTCAAAATCAACTCAGCTACATTGAAATGGTATGTGGAGAAAGTAATAGCCTGCTAGCAAGCTATTACCTTTTTTATTAAAGCAATCCGTTCTCTTCACCAGTAATATGGAGTAATGGAGGAGCTTCTCCAATCTCTGGTATATCATCAAGTCTAGTCTGAAGATCTTTAAGTTTAGCGTCTATCTCGCTTGTCTTTGCGCCTATGTTTTCTATAGTTAATGACAGTGGTGTTACTACGCCATTTGTAATCGCCTCACTTATATCGCCGTTATATTTATTAATACTTTTCATCAGACCATCATAAAAATTTTTAAGATTCTTAACGCTTACCGTGATTGCCGGTATAGCATTAATCTCTTCTTCTTTCATGACCTTGGTTATATCAATCCCATCCGGTGCGCTTTTAGTAGTAATCTTCTTTATTTCTGGTATTGCAAAATTTGGTTTATCAAACGCCGGTTTCTGAAGTTGCAATGCATTATTTGATTCAACTTCTTCACTAGAATATAATTTTATATTTTTATTCATAATAGTTACCTCCTATAAAAAAACTACCTATCTTTATAAATCACTACTATACAAATAACAGTGAGTCATTATTAATGTCTACTATTGTGAAGTCTGGAGCCTGTCCGATTTCTGGCATATCGTCCTTGATTTGCTTGAGCATCTCAATCATTTCCTTGTTCTGTTTACTCTGCTCTTCAAGTTCCCCTTTTAATGCATCAATAATAGCTTTGATCTTGATTGCTGAGATCACCGATCACAGCTGTCACTTTCTCATAAGGCAGTTTGTGAATGATGTCTTTAAGCTCTTCTGCGCCTACGTTATCCAAAAGTTCTTTAAACTGCTCATTAGACATATTGCGAGCAAAAGCTTGAAGTTTTTCTGGATTATCAACTAAAGACTTAATGATAATCTGAATCTTATTAGAATCAGTTAAATCCTGAGCAATTAATTCGAGTTTCTCATGATCAAGCTTATTAACTAAGTCTTTCAGTTGGTCTTCTTGCAGACTATTTACTAAAGCTTTCAACTGATCACCTTCTAATTCTTTGGAGAGTATTGTCAAGTGGTGCTCAGCTAAGTCTTTTGCAAGCACTGTAAATTGCTCGTCATTTAAAGTTTTAATAAGTGCTTTGAACTGATCCACTTTTAAGTGAGGTAAAATTTCTTTTACTTGCTCTGGATTTAAGTCTCTAACTAGAGCTTCAAGCTGAGCATCATTTAAAATAGGAACAATTATTTGTAATTTTTCTGGATTTAGTTCCTGAGCAAGAGTTTGTAATTGGTGATTGGTTAGATGATCTACTAAAGCTTGGAGTTGTTCATCTGTTAAGTTCTCTGCTAAAGCCTGCAACTGACTTGAGCTCAGTTCAGGAATTATTTTTTGTAGCTGTCCATCCGTTAAATTCTGTGCAAGAACCTGCAGTTGATTTGAATTCAGTTCAGGAATTATTTTTTGCAATTGCTCGTTACTAAGGGTATTGGCAAGAGTCTTTAACTGGTTTTCTGTTAAGTTCTCAGCAAAAATTTTGGCAAATGCGTTTGATAATAGTATACTCTCTGGTATATTGGGTAGTACTATATCTCTTATCATCTGTCTCTCACCGCAGTATAACATAATGTCTTGTAATGCCTCATTGTCAGGTGAGTCGATTATATTTCCTTCCTTGTCTGAAAAATAATATTTATTGTTACCAGTATCTGACTCTTCCCATGTTACATATTGGTATTTCAGTTGTTCCGACCCAACAGTACTCCTACAACCACTAATGACCATACCCTTCACAAAATTTGTTGCGATTGATAACTTAGCTAATGTATTACCGTAATATACAAATGCATGCTTATTGTTTACATAATCTGAGCTAGAATCGTGTTCTGCCTTGCTTGCCAGACCTTCTTCATTTTCCTCTATGCATATGAAATGGTCTCGGCAAAGATCGCCGCAAAATTTTGCAGGTAAGTTTAGTACTACATCATTTTTATCATCCAGTGGTACAAGCTCAACTTTTTTAACAGGTGTACGATGCGTTCTAGACCAATCTATGTTATGTCTAACTTGGTCTTTAAGCACCTCTTTTCCAGGCACCATCTTAAAAACATGTTTTTTTCCACTCATGAGTATTACCTAATAAATTTAATTATAGCTATTCTAACATTCATTGATTAATTTATTGTTAAGTTGGTATATATTAGAATTATAATAACAAACATTACTTGTGTAGAGAGAAGTTACGAAAAGCAATAGGGATTTTTAGGAAACTAGTATAAAACACTCATGGGCTAAATAGGCTGACTTTATGATATGCTGAAACCTATATTGGTGGAGGCAAGCGGGATCGAACCGCTGACCTTCTGCGTGCAAAACAGATGCTCTACCAGCTGAGCTATACCCCCAGGTAATTCTTGCTTAAAGCATAAATCACTCAGGCTGAAATGCAAGAAATATTTATCTGTTAGGCTATTGCTAAATAGTGCACAAATTCTGCAGTTATGTACAATTCTCTATCTTTTTGTCTTTTCAGATTTGTACATCACACTATAAGCTTTGCCAAATGAATCTGTGAACCGAAAATTAACAAGAAGTTTTCCTTTGGAAATTTTTTTAAATTATCCATAGATTTTTTAACTAAATTATCACTAACGCAGTATATTATATAATTTATTTAACCACACATGAAAATTTTAGTTTGATTAAAACGGATAAAAACTGTATTGATGTTTAGTATAGCTGAAAAATGAAATGATCCCGTAGCTCAGCCGGTAGAGCAACTGACTTTTAATCAGTGGGTCACGCGTTCGAATCGCGTCGGGATCACTCACAAATTTTGAAAAACATGCTAAAAGAACAAGACAAAATATTCACCAACCTAAATGGTAAAGAAACTCCACTACTTGAGGGTGCAAAAAAACGTGGTAGCTGGCAAAAAACAAAGGAGTTACTAGATTTAGGATCAGAAAAGATCATTGATGAAGTAAAGAAATCTGGTTTGAGAGGTCGAGGGGGTGCAGGATTTTCCACCGGCCTTAAGTGGAGCTTTATGCCCAAAAATCTCCCAAAAGCATATTTAGTAGTCAATGCAGATGAGTCAGAACCTGGTACATGTAAAGATAGAGATATATTGCGATATGAGCCACATAAGTTACTTGAGGGAATTCTCCTGGCTGGCAGAGCGATCAGCGCATCAGTTGCGTATATTTATATCAGGGGTGAATTTTATAATGAATATTTAGTTCTAAAAAAAGCACTTGAGGAAGCCTATAAAGAAAACTTAATTGGAAAAAATGCCTGCAAATCAGGTTATGATCTTGATGTGTTTATCCATAGGGGTGCAGGAGCTTACATATGTGGAGAAGAAACAGCTCAACTTGAATCAATTGAAGGAAAAAAGGGCTTTCCTCGCATGAAGCCTCCATTTCCCGCAGGTGTTGGACTTTTTGGCTGCCCAACCACAATAAACAACGTTGAAACTATAGCCATGGTTCCAGATATTCTAAATCGCGGAGGAGAATGGTTTGCATCTCTTGGTAAACCAAATAATACTGGTACCAAGGTCTTTTGTATTTCAGGACATGTAAACAACCCGTGTAATGTTGAAGAAGAGCTCGGAATTCCACTACGTGAATTAATTGAAAAATACGCAAGTGGAGTGCGAGGAGGTTGGGATAATTTACTTGCTGTAATACCTGGTGGGTCTTCAGTGCCATTAATTCCAAAATCTATATGCGATACTATTGAAATGGATTTTGATTCATTAAGAACTGCACAATCAGGGCTTGGTACTGCTGCTGTAATAGTGATGGATAAATCAACTGATATAATAGCTGCAATAGAGAGGTTATCACACTTTTATATGCACGAGTCCTGTGGACAATGCACACCATGCCGTGAAGGTACTGGATGGATGTGGAGGATTATGAAGAGGATGGTGGCAGGAGATATTAAGCCTGATGAAATAGATAAGCTGCTTGACCTTACAACTCAAATAGAAGGACATACAATTTGCGCGCTTGGCGATGCTGCAGCTTGGCCGATTCAAGGATTAATAAGACATTTTCGCCATGTTATCAAAGAGAGAGCGATAGTTTAACTCTACTTATACTTCTTAAGCCGTCTTACTACTTAGCAACCAGAGCTAAAAAATATTGATTCCCTTCTCTTTTAGGTGCCAATTCTACCTTTGCGATATCTTCAGTGTCTCGAATTAGCCGTTCTAATTTTTCCAGTCCAACTTCAGTGTTTATAAGCTCTCTCCCTCTAAATCTCATTGTGACTTTAATTTTATGTCCGTGGGCAAGTAAGTCTCTTGCTTGACGCAATTTTGTTCCGTAATCGTGATCACCAATATTGGGACCCAGTTTAATTTCTTTTATAGTTAATGTTTTTTGTTTCTTTTTTGCTTCACTTGCTTTCTTTTTTATGTCATACTTTTGTTTACTATAATCCAGAATTTTACATACTGGAGGGGTTGAATCAGGTACAATTTCTACCAAGTCTAAACCAACGCCCTGTGCAAGTTCCAAAGCTCGTTCTATTAGCACGATTCCGACCATTTCACCACTATGATCAACTAAGCGTACCTCCTTAGCTGTGATGAATCCATTAATTCTGTTTTTATTGTTCTTTTTAACTTGCAAACTTTAACTCCCTTAATTCAAATTAATACTTTTTAACAACAATTCAATAGCCTTCTCCAAAGAAAAAGACTCCTGTCTTTCCGATCCTAAATTTCTCACTGACACAGTTTTACTTGTAACTTCATTTTTGCCTACAATCCACAATATAGGAACCTTGTTTAGACTATGCAAACGTATCTTATAACTAATTTTTTCATTGGTCAAATCAGTCTTGACTCTCACACCTTGTTCTTTTAAGACATTGCTGATTTCTGTGGCGTAACCGTCAGCCTCATTTGTAATGGTCAGAATAGCAAGTTGCGTTGGAGCAAGCCAAACTGGAAATTTTCCTGCGTAATTTTCTATCAAAATTCCAATAAAACGCTCAAAAGTCCCAAGAATTGCCCTATGTAACATGACAGGGTGATGCTTGTGCCCATCTGCCCCTATATAAAAAGCTCCCAGACGTTCTGGTAAAATGAAATCAACTTGCAATGTTCCACATTGCCAATTTCTGCCTATTGCATCTTTCAAGACAAACTCTAACTTTGGACCATAAAATGCACCTTCACCAGGGCTCAGTTCATAACTTAAGCCCGCTGCTTGAACGGCTTCAAGCAGCGCTTTTTCAGCTCTATCCCACACTTCATCATCTCCTGCCCTAACATCTGGACGGTCTGAAAATTTCACAGAAATTTCATTGAACCCAAGCTCTGAATATACTTCTTTTAAAAGGTCACAAAACTTTATAGTCTCAGAATTCACTTGTTCTTCCATACAAAAAATGTGTGCATCGTCTTGCGTAAAACCACGCACTCGCATCAGTCCGTGCAATGAGCCTGAGCTTTCATTTCTATGGCATGTGCCAAACTCTGCCATACGTATCGGTAAATCACGATAGCTTCTGGTGTGAGAATTAAAAATCTGCACATGACAAGGACAATTCATGGGTTTTATTGCTAGCTTTTTGCTTTCAGATTCATCAACAATAAACATATTTTCACGAAACTTATCCCAATGTCCAGATTTTTCCCACAGTTCTTTGCTTACTAAAATAGGAGTTTTTACCTCAAAATAGCCATTATTTATTAGCTTCTTTCTGATGTAAGACTCAAGAACATTATATAAAATATATCCTTGTTCATGCCAAAAAACCTGCCCGACAGCTTCCTCTTGGATGTGAAATAAATCCATATCCTTGGCAATTTTGCGGTGATCACGTTTTTCTGCTTCTTTGAGGCACTCAAGGTAAGCGTTTAATTCATCCTTATTTCTCCATGCTGTACCATATATTCGCTGCAACATTGGGCCATTTGCATCACCTCGCCAGTATGCACCCGCTACTTTCATAAGTTTGAACGCTTTAACTCTACCGGTTGATGGTGAGTGCGGACCACGGCATAGGTCTACAAAATCGCCTTGTCTATAAACAGTTAGGTTTTCACCCTCTGGTATGGATGAGATAATATCAACCTTATATTTTTCGCCTATACCACTAAAGAAATCAACTAACTGCTTGCGAGTCCAAACTTCTCGAACAAATCTGTGGTTACTTTTTACAATCTCTTTCATTTTCTTTTCTATTGCGGTAAGATCGTCCGTAGTGAAGGTACGATCTGTAGCAAAATCATAGTAAAAACCGTCCTGAATTGTTGGGCCGATAGTAATCTGAGTATTAGGAAATAGCTCTTTCACTGCCTGCGCCATTATGTGAGCAGCATCATGCCTTATTATATCTAAACCCACTTCGTCACTCAGTTGTATCACCTCTATCTCTGCATCAGCTTCAATTTCACGTGAGAGATCATGCAACTCACCATTTACCTTAAAGGCAATTGCTTCTTTCAAAGCATCCGGTTGTAATATATCAAAGCCAGTGACTTTACCACTGTATTCTTTTACTTTTTGTTCGGTTGAAAAAGTAATCCTAATCATAAATAAACCTATACGGACATGTAGCTTGAAGGCGGTTTGCTTCTTCCAACGGTGTCATCCCAGTGTCACGCACATAGCCATACGAACATTCATTTTCGAAGGTAAATTGCACAGCAAATGGTGTCATTCCAGTGCTTGACACTGGAATCCAGCTTTTTTGTAATTTCATTGAAAATGTTGTATAGTGTGCTTGTTCACAATCAATTTTACTGGATCCCAGTGTCAAGCACTGGGATGACACCTTTGTGTTTGAGGCAAAACAGGCTATAACATTTAACATACTGCCCTCGCAAACAAATGTTCGTACAGTTGTGTATCAGCTACTGGGATGACACCACCCCTAGTGGGCACTGCCCCTAAATCATAATGGATAACAGGGTTATAAGCTCTGAACATTAATAATAAGGCCTATTCTTTTTTAACCTGAGTGCAATTGCGTCTTCCCAAACTTCACCATTACGCAATAACTTTTCTTTATTGTACATTAGCTCCTCTCTTGTTTCAGTAGCAAATTCAAAGTTAGGACCTTCAACAATTGCATCAACTGGACATGCCTCTTGGCAAAGTCCGCAGTATATGCATTTTGTCATATCAATATCATAGCGCGTGGTGCGTCGACTACCGTCTTCTCTTTCCTCTGCTTCAATAACTATTGCTTGAGCAGGGCAGATAACTTCGCATAATTTACAAGCTATGCATCGTTCTTCACCGTTTGGATACCTACGCAACGCATGCTCACCACGAAACCTTGGACTTAAAGGGCCCTTCTCCATAGGATACCTCAAAGTAACCTTTGGCTTAAACATATATTTTAATGTAATAACAAACCCTTTAATTAACTCTACAAAAGACCAGTACCAAGCTAATTTCTTGAGCATAAAATATTTAAAACTTGTGTCAGTCATTATAAATCATATTATCAGTTTTCAAAATAAATATTTTCACCTGGGTGACTTTTACAGCTTTTCTATATAATACATTCACTAGTATGATAGTACTGCATTAATATAAACTAGCAAGATAGATAAAAATTTTGAATATTTTCAAATTAGGTATTTTGGTTTCTTAAGTGTAATATTGCTAAGTAGTTTATATAAATAATGACAAACACAAATGAAACTATTTTTGCTTTATCGACCGTATTTGGTAAGTCAGGAGTTGCAGTAATCAGAATTTCAGGCAACTACGCGCTTAAAGCTTTAAATCATTTTCATATTAAGAAAGAAATTAAACCAAGATTTGCTACTTTAGTTGATCTATATGATGATTCCAATCAATTGATAGATAATGGAATAATCATCTATTTCCCTGCTCCAAACAGTTTCACTGGCGAGAATGTTATAGAGTTACAAGTGCATGGAAGTAAGGCAGTCATAAAAATCATCTTGGAGGAATTATCAAAAATTTTCGTTATGGCCAGGCCTGGAGAATTCTCACTTAGGGCTTTTCTAAATGGTAAATTTGACTTAACTCAAATAGAAGGAATTGCAGACTTAATTGATGCTGAGACGAAAATGCAAGCCAAACAAGCGATTAAGCAGATATCAGGAGAATTGGAGAGACTATACAGCAATTGGAGGCAAAGATTAATAACGATACAATCCAAAATCGAAGCATATATAGACTTTCCAGAGGACATTTGGGCAGAAAAAAGTGAATTGGAAAAAATTAATAATGAAGTGCAATCTCTCGTGCGGTTGATACAAGAGCATTTAAATGATAATAGACGGGGCGAAAGGTTGCGTGAGGGTTTACATATTGTAATAACTGGTGAACCAAATGTCGGTAAATCAACTCTGTTTAATTTCTTAGCCAAGCGTGATATTGCTATTGTTTCTGAATATGCAGGCACAACAAGAGATATACTTGAAGCTCATATTGACATTGGCGGATACCCAATCATTCTCTCTGATACCGCTGGAATTCGTGAAAGTTCAGATCCAATAGAATCAGAAGGTATAAGTCGAGCGAAAAAGAGGTCTTTTGAAGCTGATTTAAGAATAGAACTATTTCCTTTTGAACAACGTTATAATATCAATTGCAACGTTGTAAATAGCGATACTATTTATGTATTGAGCAAAGCTGACGATGTTATCAATAATCACAATATAAAAATTAATGGCATAGATCTTCTACCCATTTCTATTCTAAAGGAAATAGGTACAAACAAATTGATCTCTCTCATAAAAGAGAAGGCAGAGGAAAAATTTGGGCATGATAGAGACACTCCTGTGATTACTCGGCAAAGACATAGGAATCACATGAAGAAAGCACTGGAACATTTACAACGTTTTAATATCGATAATCCAATTGAGTTGATATCTGAAGATTTGAGGCTTGCTGCATTTGAACTTGGTGCGGTGATTGGAATTATTGATGTTGAGGAAATATTGAGTAGTGTGTTTAGCAACTTTTGCGTGGGCAAGTAAAGCTTTTATAGATTGCTTAAAATCAAATGTTGTGATAGAAAAGAAATGGACGGATGGCCGAGCGGTTTAAGGCACCAGTCTTGAAAACTGACGTACGTGATGAGCGTACCATGGGTTCGAATCCCATTCCGTCCGCACTTAGCATCCCGCTATGTTAGCTAATTTTTAGAGCTTATTTGGACTATGTGGCTCGTAATGCTGGAAATCTTATCTAATCTAGCCACATCTTTTAAAAATACATCCCTTTGTAAATTGACCTTGTTAGCAAAGAAAGCTAATATCTATAAATAGATTACCATCTGAATATGAAAACCGATATAGTAATAATAGGTGCAGGGCCTGTTGGAATATTCACTGCTTTTCAAGCGGGAATGCTTGATATGGGATGTCATATAATAGATGTTTTGGATCAAGCAGGAGGACAATGCACAGCTCTTTACCCAGAAAAGCCAATATATGATATACCTGGTTATCCTGTAATTACTGCCCAAAAATTAATTGAGCAACTAATGGAGCAAGCTTCGCCATTTAAGCCTATTTACCATTTAAGTCAAAAAGTAGAAAAGATTTCGAATAACTGTGATCAAAGCTTTATTATCATAACTAATACAGGTACAGAGGTAAAATGCAAAGCCGTTATTGTTGCTGCAGGTAACGGAATGTTTGAACCTAACCGTCCGCCCTTGAATGGTATATTAGAATATGAAAATAAATCTGTATTTTATAGTGTAAATAAAATTTCCGATTTTCAGGACAAAACTATAGTCATTGCAGGGGGAGGTGATTCTGCGGCTGATTGGACCGTAGAACTTTCTAAGGTTGCAAAGAAAATTTATGTGATACATAGAAGAAAGGAATTTCGCTGCACTCCTGAAACTAGAAATAAATTAGAATCACTTGAAATTGATGGAAAAATAGAACTGGTAGTGCCATATCAATTACACGAACTAGCAGGAGGTAATGGGCAATTGAGCGCAGTGATAGTAAAAAACATTGCCTCTAAGGAAGAAAAAGAAATATCCGCTGATTTTTTGCTGCCATTTTTTGGACTATCAATGAATCTTGGTCCAATAAACAATTGGGGTATAGAGTTAGAACATAGCCGCATAGTTGTTGATCCGACTACCTTAAAAACCAGTAGAGATAGAATATATGCAATCGGAGATATAGCTACTTATTCAGGCAAACTAAAGTTAATATTAAGTGGTTTTGCTGAGAGTGCCATGGCTTGTTATGACATATACAAAGTAATCCACAACTCTCCAGTCAATTTTCAATACTCGACTTCAAAGGGAATTCACGGAAAAGAAAAACTTGCTTGACAAACTCCGCCAGCCCCCTTATCATGAAACTGAAGCTATTTATTTATCTTCTCTGTACAGATTAAATGACAAAAAAACTCACGTATCTGGCGTCTCATGTTTAATTTTTTGCACTATGTGCACCTTATGTCTTTATAAAAATTCTACCCACATAAGCTGAAACGCGCTTATAAAGCGTTTAAAACATAAAAAAACGCCAACTTAAAAAATGGATAGTGAATAATTAGCTACCACGGGTTTTCTTTGCCTTTTTTTTCTGCCTAGTAAATTTCTTAAACATTAAAACTAAGGTTAGTTGCACTTAAAAGCAGCTAAATTGCAGTGTTTAAGACTTAAAAAACGCCAATACTGAAAATAGACAATGACTAGGGCTTCTTTTGCCTTTTTTTTCGTTTGGTAAATTTCTTAAATATTTATGGCTAAAGATTGCACGAATGTTGCAATTACAAAAGCGATCTCTACTAGGAGGATGTCATCCCAGTGTCAGCTACTCGGATGACATTATAGGGGGCACTGGGATGACAGAAGAAGGAGGCGCTGCCGTCTTGGATGAAAAGGCTGGATCCCAGTGTCGGAGCACTGGGATGACATCATAGGGGCACTGCCGTCATAAAGGAACCAGTGTCAAGCTACTTGGACGACACCCTGATAATCATCATCCCGCTGCTTGTTAGCGGATGAGATACCGTGACGGTATGACGTAGGACTACTGTCATCCCGCTACGTGTTAGCGGGATCTAGAGATACCGTGACGGTATGACGAGGGAGAACAGTCAATGGCGTCAACTTAAGGACACATTTTAGACTTCTTTGTTGAAATAAAACAGAAACAAAAGTGCTGTTTATTGCACTCTTTGGATAATTTAATGATAAAAAATTTAGAGAGAAATTTTATACACTATCGCTGATATTTTTCCTTAAGTTGACGCCATTAGACTTCTTTCAAAATTCATGTATGGAGCTCAAAATTGTGAATTGCAGCAATCAAATTAAACCTTAAACCAAAACGTTTTCGTCGGTTTCTATACCTGTCCGAGATGATTTTAAACCTTTTCAATAAGCCAATTACGTTTTCAACAATTGCCCTTTGGCTCATAAGTGCCCTGTTCTCTTTTTTTTGTTCTTTGCTTAACGGATTCTTTTTCATTTTCCTGTGCGGTAATACAACATTTTTGTGTATCTTCTGCATTCCCCTGTAGCCGGCATCAGCTAAGATTTTGGTGTCCGGTAATATTGCTACCTTTGATTCTCTAAACATCCGAAAATCGTGTTTTCTACCATTCGAGAAAGATGTGCATATGACTTTTTTACTCTTCTTCTCTGTTACTATTTGTGTTTTTATAGTATGCCTTTTTTTCTTTCCAGAGTAGAAGGGCTTTTGCTTTTTTTTGGTCTCTCTACTGGCGTTTCAGTTCCGTCTATTACTAAAACTTCATATTCTACATCACTCTTTAATAGCTCTTTTTTTCCTGGTAATGCAAAATCTGGATGTTTTATTAATATGTCTTCTACCTATCTTATTATTTTAAAACTGTTACTTTCACTCATGCCATAGCTTTGCCCAATATGAAAATATGTACGATATTCTCTTATATATTCCAGTGCCATAAGTAGCCTGTCTTCTATGCAAAGTTTACTTTTTCTTCCACTTCTAGCTTTTTTTCTTTTATCCTCCACTTCTAGAATTTCTACCATTCGCTCAAATGTTGCTTTTTTTACCCCTGTTAAACGTCGAAACTTTTCTCCTTCTAACTTTTCTATTTCCTTATATTTCATGCTTTCAAATACTTCATCTTACACTCTCTCTAACAATTTTGAAAGAAGTCTATTGGCTGAACGGATACCTTAAGTTTCGTAAACAGCCTAAAAAAGTTGCTTGTGGTTACCTCCGCTACTTGTTCTGGTGACTCATTCCATAACTCTGCCAAACAATCAACAACGTATTTCACCATTGCTGGTTCATTCTTTTTTCCCCTATAAGGCTCAGGTGATAGATATGGTGCATCAGTTTCGACTAAAACACGTTCGCGTGGTACATTTTGTGCAATTTCTCTGAGTAAGCTCGCATTTTTAAAAGTAATAATTCCAGAAAATGAAATATATAACCCTAAATCCATAGATTGATAAGCAAGTTCTTTAGAGGAAGCAAAGCAGTGCATTACTCCACTAAAAGCACCGGCTTTCATTTCTGACCTTAACATATCGATCATCTCATTATCAGCGCTTCTTGTGTGAATAACTAAAGGTAGTCCAGTTATTCTTGACGCTTCTATATGCAATGCAAAACTTTTTTTCTGATTGTCTTTGTTATCAGATTTATAAAAATCTAACCCGGTTTCACCGATACTAATTACTTTTTGGTTCTTGGTAAATTCAACTAATTCATCAACGTGTATACACTCACCGTTTTCTATAGTAGCATCAAGCGGATGTACACCAACAGAGGAGTAGACTTGATCATAAGACGAAGAAATTTTTAATAACTTAGGAACATCATCAATGCTTATGCATATGTTATGCAAAACCTTTACACCATTTTTCTCTGCTCTTGAAATTACTTTTGGTATTTCATCATCGGAAAAATAAATCAAGTGGCAATGAGAATCTACTATCATGAGCTTATTGTTGAGGCTTTTATTATAGAAGAAAACTCTTCTATCACTGTTTTATAAACTTCTTTTTTAAATGATATAGCACTGGCTACTAAACTATCTGTACTTTGCCAACGCCACTCTTTGAACTCTGGATGATCAGTATAGTTAATATTAATATCCTTATCCTCTCCATAAAATTTCATTAAGAACCACCTTTGCTTTTGACCAGAATATCTTCCATTCCAGCATGTTGGTATAACTTCCTCAGGCAAGTTGTAGTATACCCAATCCTTGCTTTTAGTTATAACCTTTACTTTATTAGTGCCAACTTCCTCTAGCAACTCACGTAACGCTGCTTGTTCCAGTTCCTCACCATCATCAACACCTCCTTGTGGCATCTGCCAGTAAGAGTCGCTATCAAAGCGTTTTCCAATGAAGACATGTCCTTGTTCGTTAAATAGCATTATGCCAACACAAGAACGATACTTATCTTTCTGCTCAACCACGAGTACGCTCTGTTTTTAAATGATTTGCTACAGAAGCCCTAATTAATTTTCCATTTTTTTCTTCCTTCATCTCTTCAACAATTTTCTTTGCTACTTCTTTTGCACTTAAATTTGAGTTACTAATTTCAAGTGTACCTTCAGGCATAAATAGCCTTTTCCCTTCAATTTTTTTCATAGCAAAATCCGAATCAATAATTTTATTTTCCCGGCATCTCTCCTCTGAGTGAATACGCCTTGCTAGTTCTTCGTTATTACAGTGTAACACTACAGGAAGAATTTCCATATCCATTTTTTTACTTAAATTTACCACTGAGTTGTATAATCTTTGGTCATAGGAATCACCCTCTATCAATTCATTTGTAAATATATAATGTTTTGATTTTATGTAGTGTTTTTCCAGTATTGCTAGCATATTTTCTCTGGCTGCAAAAATCTTTTCCCACAGATCATCTGGAACTTCAGCATCTTGTAATTTAACAATATCAAATATAATATTATTGAATAGATTATTGCTTACTATCACCGCATCAATGATTTTACACAGTTCCTTTGCAGTAGTAAACTTACCACTACCTGGAAAGCCGATTAAGTAGATGAGAGTCTTGCCCATAATGAATACTAGTAAAAAGCTATTCTCAATCATATATAAAATATATATATTGTACATGCTAAAAACATGATGATAAACAGGTAATACCTTTTTAACGAACAATCGCGTTGAAAATAGTTCATATTTAAAGATTTTGAGTGTATAGTTATGAGCAAATTAAATAATTTAAGATGATGACTAATGTATCCAGTGATACAGAATCAATAAAAAGCACGATTGTCAGTATAATAGATCAAAACAAAGGTCACGATATAGTTACTTTCGATGTGCAGAATAGAACCATTATTGCAAAATATATGATTATCGCGTCTGGTGATTCGAGTCGCCATGTGAAAGCTTTAGCTGAGCACGTAATAAAAAGTCTCAAGCAATATGATAAAATAGATGTAGAAGGTATGGATGAAGGTAATTGGGTGGTTTTAAGTTTTCAAGGCATAATGGTTCACATATTCAGGCCGGAAGTAAGGGAGTATTATAAAATAGAAGAGTTATGGAACTGATTGCCTGGGCCATTCAAGTACAACTGTATAAGTATCGCACCTTTAGGATAGCTCCCCAAGAAAAGGTGTGTCATCCGAGTAGCTGACACTGGGATCCAGAAAACTTTATTATAAACGAGCACACTATACAAGGAGATTATGAAACACAAGTCCGAGTTTTTAAATTTTATCCAAGAAAGAGGGTACCTATACCAATGCACAAACATTGAAGGACTAGATCAGTTATTATTGCAGAGCAATTATATAGTCGCATACATTGGGTTTGATTGCACAGCACCAAGTCTTCATATTGGTCACCTAATGCATATTATGATGTTCCGTCACCTGCAAAAATTTGGTTACAAGCCGATAGTCTTACTTGGAGGTGGCACAACAAAAATTGGTGACCCATCCGGTAAGGATAAAGCAAGAAGCTTCTTATCTATCAAGGATATTAGTGAAAATATATCTAGTATAAAGAAAACATTGGAGAAAATGATATCTTTTGATGATGGAAAGACTGATGCAGTTATAGTAAATAATGCAGATTGGCTAGATAACATAAAATACATAGATTTTTTGCGTGACATAGGAGCACATTTTTCGGTAAATCGTATGCTAAGTTTCGATAGCGTAAAAACTAGGCTAGATAGAGAGCAAACCTTAAGCTTCTTAGAATTTAATTACATGTTATTGCAGGCTTACGATTTTACTGAATTAAACAAAAAGTATGACTGTCGTTTGCAGATAGGGGGATCAGACCAGTGGGGAAATATAGTAAATGGGATTGAACTTGGAAAAAAATTAAACTTGCCTGAGCTGTTTGGCCTTACTACGCCTCTTTTATTAAATGCACAAGGAAAAAAAATGGGCAAAACTGAAAGTAGAGCGATATGGCTCGATGGCAATATGCTAAAACCTTACGATTATTGGCAATATTTTCGCAATGTTGATGATCAAGACGTCGGACGTTTCTTGAGATTGTTCACTGATTTGTCAATTGATGAGATCAAAAAGTTAGAATCCTTAAAAGATCAGGAAATAAATGAAGCAAAAAAAGTTTTGGCAACAGAAGTGACAAAAATATGTCACGGTGACAAAGAAGCAGAACTTGCACAATCTGCTGCAGTCTCTGCTTTTGAAAATGAAGATAGCTCACTACTTCCTGATCACATTATAAAAAAAGAACAAGTTGCAAGTGGCATATTTTTAGTAGACCTCCTGCATGACACTGGTTTTGAACCTTCAAAAGGCGCTGCAAAGCGTTTAATACAGGGCAATGGGTGCAAAGTTAATGATAATATTATAAGTGACATTAACTACATAATAAATCCCGAGAGCTTTAAAGATCAGTCATTCATAAAACTGTCTGCAGGAAAGAAACGCCATGTAAAAGTTGTGGTAGATTAGGTCTCGAAGTAAGAAAACAAATTTTATACAAATGAGAAATTAGATATGGAGCAAATTTTCAAAATTCGAGAATTATGTATAAAACAACTGGAAAGATAGTGGAAAGCGAAATTCTATTATATATAGCTAACCCAAGAAAGGTTTTCCTACGTCATACCGCCACGGCGCTAATGAGTAGCGGAATGACGAATTTGTTGCTTTTCAAATTGTAGAGCCACTTTAGCTATAGATCCAAGTAGTCAAGCTACTCGGATAACATCTTTCAACATTATATCATGAACAAAATAAACTTTCTCAAATTCATTGAGTTATGCTTTCAAACGGTAGTGCCGGGATGTGAGTATAATAATTATCGGTACATAAAAGTCATAGCAGATAGGCTGGAAGCGGCGAGCGCTGGTGAAGTGAAACGAATAATATTCAATATGCCTCCGCGTTCAATGAAATCCATATGCGTAAGTGTTGCGTGGCCCGCATGGATACTGGGAAATCAGCCGACTGCAAGAATAATAGTTGCAAGTTATTAGACTTCTTTCAAAATTCATGTATGGAGCTCAAAATTGTGAATTGCAGCAATCAAATTAAACCTTAAACCAAAACGTTTTCGTCGGTTTCTATACCTGTCCGAGATGATTTTAAACCTTTTCAATAAGCCAATTACGTTTTCAACAATTGCCCTTTGGCTCATAAGTGCCCTGTTCTCTTTTTTTTGTTCTTTGCTTAACGGATTCTTTTTCATTTTCCTGTGCGGTAATACAACATTTTTGTGTATCTTCTGCATTCCCCTGTAGCCGGCATCAGCTAAGATTTTGGTGTCCGGTAATATTGCTACCTTTGATTCTCTAAACATCCGAAAATCGTGTTTTCTACCATTCGAGAAAGATGTGCATATGACTTTTTTACTCTTCTTCTCTGTTACTATTTGTGTTTTTATAGTATGCCTTTTTTTCTTTCCAGAGTAGAAGGGCTTTTGCTTTTTTTTGGTCTCTCTACTGGCGTTTCAGTTCCGTCTATTACTAAAACTTCATATTCTACATCACTCTTTAATAGCTCTTTTTTTCCTGGTAATGCAAAATCTGGATGTTTTATTAATATGTCTTCTACCTATCTTATTATTTTAAAACTGTTACTTTCACTCATGCCATAGCTTTGCCCAATATGAAAATATGTACGATATTCTCTTATATATTCCAGTGCCATAAGTAGCCTGTCTTCTATGCAAAGTTTACTTTTTCTTCCACTTCTAGCTTTTTTTCTTTTATCCTCCACTTCTAGAATTTCTACCATTCGCTCAAATGTTGCTTTTTTTACCCCTGTTAAACGTCGAAACTTTTCTCCTTCTAACTTTTCTATTTCCTTATATTTCATGCTTTCAAATACTTCATCTTACACTCCCTCTAACAATTTTGAAAGAAGTCTATTCTCAATTGCTTAGCGAAAAACATTCGCTCGATACGAGGTGCATAATGCAATCTGATTGGTATAAAGAACTATTTCCAGAGGTAAAATTATCCAAAGACCAGAATACCAAATACAAATTCCAAACAGTGCAGAGAGGATACAGAATCGCAACATCAGTTGGAGGAACATTAACCGGTGAAGGTGGAGATTTCATCATCGTGGATGATCCGCTTAACCCTGCTCAAGCTTTGAGTGAAACATTTAGAAAACGTGTTATAAACTGGTTCGATCAGACTTTGGTAACGAGGCTCAACGATAGAAAAAAAGGAGTAATTGTGCTTGTGATGCATAGGCTCCACCTGGAAGACTTGACTGGGCACCTCTTATCTAAGCCAAAAAACATATGGCATCACATTTGTTTGCCAATGATTTCTGAAAAAGTGGAGATAATCGACTCAATTACGACACAAGAAAAAGGTTTATATTCAAGGGAAGAAAATGAGTTATTATATCCCCTGGAGGGAGGAAGAGAAGAAGTTGAGATGATAAAAGTTGAACTCGGGAGCTACGCTTTTGCTGCGCAATATCAACAAAACCCCCTGCCGCTTTCAAGCGGTATAATTAAACAAGAGTGGTTAAAGCGCTATAAAAATTTCCCTGATAATAGACTTCTTTCAAAATTGTTAGAGGGAGTGTAAGATGAAGTATTTGAAAGCATGAAATATAAGGAAATAGAAAAGTTAGAAGGAGAAAAGTTTCGACGTTTAACAGGGGTAAAAAAAGCAACATTTGAGCGAATGGTAGAAATTCTAGAAGTGGAGGATAAAAGAAAAAAAGCTAGAAGTGGAAGAAAAAGTAAACTTTGCATAGAAGACAGGCTACTTATGGCACTGGAATATATAAGAGAATATCGTACATATTTTCATATTGGGCAAAGCTATGGCATGAGTGAAAGTAACAGTTTTAAAATAATAAGATAGGTAGAAGACATATTAATAAAACATCCAGATTTTGCATTACCAGGAAAAAAAGAGCTATTAAAGAGTGATGTAGAATATGAAGTTTTAGTAATAGACGGAACTGAAACGCCAGTAGAGAGACCAAAAAAAAGCAAAAGCCCTTCTACTCTGGAAAGAAAAAAAGGCATACTATAAAAACACAAATAGTAACAGAGAAGAAGAGTAAAAAAGTCATATGCACATCTTTCTCGAATGGTAGAAAACACGATTTTCGGATGTTTAGAGAATCAAAGGTAGCAATATTACCGGACACCAAAATCTTAGCTGATGCCGGCTACAGGGGAATGCAGAAGATACACAAAAATGTTGTATTACCGCACAGGAAAATGAAAAAGAATCCGTTAAGCAAAGAACAAAAAAAAGAGAACAGGGCACTTATGAGCCAAAGGGCAATTGTTGAAAACGTAATTGGCTTATTGAAAAGGTTTAAAATCATCTCGGACAGGTATAGAAACCGACGAAAACGTTTTGGTTTAAGGTTTAATTTGATTGCTGCAATTCACAATTTTGAGCTCCATACATGAATTTTGAAAGAAGTCTAATTTCTCGCATGTAACTCAAAGCTGGGACACTGCAGTTTCAACAAGCGATTCCAGCGACTTTAGCGTCTGCACCACCTGGGCAAAAATAGATAATAAATTCTATTTACTTGATGTATACCGTGCAAAGCTTGAGTACCCAAAGCTTAAAGAGCAAGTTCTGTCACTAGCTGCAAGATGGGTACCACATGCAATTTTGATCGAAGCAAAAACGAGTGGTCAACAGTTAACACAAGAGCTAAAAGCAAACAGTAATTTACCCATTATCGAAATAATTCCACACAACGACAAACTCACTCAAAATTGTTCCAATTATAGAGTCTGGCAGGGTTTTTCTGCCACAGCAAGCAATATGGCTCAATGATTTTGAGTATGAGATTTTAATGTTCCCAGAAGCTCGCCACGATGATCAAGCGGATAGTACCGTGCAATATTTACAATGGATGAGAAAAACTAGCACCAGCGTTTTCAGGGTCAGGGACTTTGGCCCCAACCCTAATAAAACACTTAGGTGGCTCAGAGCAGTGGATTAGATTAAGTAAAGGCCCCTATCATTTTTATATCTTGGCTTCTTGTAAACTGCTGCAGAGTTCGGAATCGGAATCGGAAAAACTTGAGCGTGGTGGATCTCTTGCCTCTTCAGGCGATGGAGACTTACGTTTTAGCGATTTTCTTTCAGTATTCTTCCTATCAGATTTAGACGATGAATTACTGCTTTCGCTTCCCGAAGATTCCCTTGAACTACCTTCATCTTCAGGCGATGGAGACTTACGTTTTAGCGATTTTCTTCCAGTATTCCCCCTATCAAATGATTCTTCATAATCCATATCCTCGCCAAAATCACGTTCAAGAAAGTATAGACCTTCGTTGAATGCGATTGGTGTTTCTGCCAACACTTCTTCACTAGGAAAACAGCTACAAGATGCTTCTTTAGGAGAATAACCACAAGATGCTTGCAACTTTCTATACTCCTCCTTTTCATATTTCTCTATACTTTTGACGACGTTAATGTCGATAGCATTTTTTATATATAAGGCATCATTCTCATAATAAACTAAACTATCATCCAAACCACACTCCTTCCACCTTGATTTAAATGCTTCAACATAAATACTCTTAAATTCCTCAAACAACTTTGATTTCTCTTGAAAACGCTTGCTATCAAAAAACACATACCATACGTCAGAATTCTTACTTTTTGTTGCTAGATACGCAGATTCTTTTATACGTTTACGAGCTTCTTTAACTCCCATTTTTTCTAGCTTTTTAACCACTTCTTCTTCTACTTGTATCCTAAAGTCCTGAATAAGATGGACTTTTAAGTTGGGTATGGCATCATCTATATTATATGCAATTATTATTTTTCCATCTTTATCACGCTGAAAATCAGAAGGAAAGACACATGGAAACTGACCAAAATTATAGACTCTTTTTGCTACTTCCTCAGTGCCACAATCATGTTCTATTATATAATTTTTTACCTGGTCTAAATATTCTGTTGTATTAACATGATCACCAAGCAAACTAACAATCTTCCCATTTTTTAAAGTAAAGTTGATATGAACACCACCTCTATAATAATTACTGCTGTTGAACCTATAAAGCAATGCTTTAATCAACCCTTCTTCCTTTGAAAGTGTTTCATGCGTAGGTTCAGTTCTACATTTATTAGCACCTGTCTTAGCACGTAGCTGTGTCCATTCGGGCGATGATTTTCTATCAGACATATGTACATTGTCAGCTATCTTTTTGATGACGTTAATATCTTTAATATATAACTTGTTATTTTTATAATCGAAAAAGTCTGAATCCTCAAGACCACACCTATTTAATTCTGAGTGAAGCGTTATAGTATAATTATCCTTAAATACACCAAAAATACTTTTAGCACATGACTCCTTACCCTTAAAATACTCTTCCTCTTCGTCAAAAGATATACAATATTGGTAAGGTTTATCTGCTTCTTCCAGTTTAGCAAACCCTTCTATGTATTCGTGAATTTTCTCCTTTGTTAGGGTGTTCTTTTCTTCTATCTTTTTAGCTGCAATCTCTTTCACACTTTTTAGAAATTTATTAATAATAAGCTCTTTCTCAGTCAACTCTTCTTGATTTTCATAATTAGACGTGTCAGTAAACGTTGACGATGGCCGAGATTCATAACCACTCTCTGCAGAATATACAGAAGCAGATCTTTCATTAGTAAGCAACCCAGGCGATCTTGGACAACCACTATCTGTAGAACATCTAGAAGTAGACCTTGAATATGGCTGGAATCGTGGACCACTAAATGACAAAGAGTTCGGAGCACTAGTCGATGCTGATCCACTTTCATTAGCACCTTTCCGTGGTGAAGGTCTAGCAAAAGGTAACCGGAGTCGTGGACCACTAACTAGAAGAGATATAAGAGAAGAACGCGGCGGCGGCGGTAATGGATAAGGGTTTCCAGTTGCTGATCCACTTTCATCAGCACCTTTCGATGATGAAGGTCTAGCCACAGACAACAGGAATTGTGGACTACTAAAAGGTATAAGAGGAGGCGGTGGTGGATAAGGGCCCCCAGTACTAGTCCTTGCTTGAGCACTTAATGATTTAGATGTCCCTGGAGCAACAGGATTAACTGCAATACAATTTATCTGCGTCAATGGATTCGCTACAGCTAAGCTTACAGAATTATGCAGATGCCGCAGCAGCCCTTCTGTTCCTGATCCTCTTTCTCCTCCTCTTTCTGAACCTTGCCTGGGCTGTACCTGTGATTGCTTAAGGAATGAGCTTGGACTACCACTTGAAGAACATGCAACAGAATGTTGTGGAGGTGAATCACCAAGACCACTATCTCTGTTTCCTTTAGATTTAAGAAACCTACGTCCAGTTTGTTCAGGCGGTGTTCTTGGTGGCTCAGGCGACAATGCTCGCAAACGAAGCTCAGGGTCAATGGACAGTTCATGGTCTTTGTTGATTACAGAGCTTTCTATGATTTTAGTTATCACACAGTGAGAAATTTCTGGATTGGAAAAGTCTATGCTATACATTCCATCACTTTTATCTATTGATAATTCTCCCTGAGTTCTATCATAAAGATTATAAAATACAGCACCATCAAATGCATAATTTAGTTTAAGAGCTTCTTCGCTTGTCAATATCCGCTTTCCTCCGCCACCTAATACAAGAGGTATAAGAATTGAGGCCTCTTCTCTATTTAAAGGAGACGCACATATAAACCCAACTACTATTATTTTCGTTGATTGATAAACAGAGTTTATTATTGAGTCTTTAAGCAACATCACACTATGATCAACATCATTGCCAACTCCAAGATCGATGCCTATACGCCATGCGGCACGCCGCGTTACACTATCAATAAAACGAGCATCATCAAAAACATCCTTGATATATACACTATCGCCTTCAATCTTCAGAGGGTTCTTAGGAACATTTTCATATTTTCTTTCTTTCATCCTTAATAAAAACTTACTCTCAAATTCCTTGCGTAATTCTTTATTATCAAATTCACCGCACCATAAATATTTTTTCTTGTCAAACGGTTGAGAAGTTATATAAGTTAACATATCTTCTTGGACATCTTTTTTAAGTGAAAAAGCCAAATGAGACTTTAGATTAAAAATTACACCTTTATCTACAGGTGTTACAAACTTAAACCCATGCTGTTTATCCCAAGACCAGTCTCTATCACTGATATAAAACGGGAAAGAATTAACATCAAAAATTAGCTTAGCTGTATCCAATATTTCTGCATCATTACTTTCCTCAATGCCGTAGAATTCACGTATTATCTTCCTTTTTATACTGTCCAGATATTCTCTACACTGGTACGTATCCATACTCTTCTCAAATGAGACTACGATATAGTCCTTCTTGCCCTCGCTTTGCAGCTTAAAATTAGTTTTAACTGCATTGAAATCATAATTATTAACATTAAAAGCACTAACCAATGCTCTTACTGTTTCTCTTTCTCTTGTATTAGGCATACCAACCTCCCCATTTTTAAATTACAACAACTACCCTTTACTTAACGTTTCATAGAACTACCAGGATTGTTTTTCTGCTCAGACTGACGTCGCTTCTCTATTTCCATTAGCTTCCTGGCTGTATCACTATGGTCATCATACCTCATTCCTTTTGCTCCCTGCACTATACCACCACCTGGTGCTGTATTCTCACGTTTCCACTTTTCAGCATCAAAACCTTTTTTATCATTACCGCTATGCATATTGCCTCCTAAGTAAAAATATTATGTAATTAATATACTAAAAATAAAATTAAGTGCAAGCACTTTTTTATATTTTTTTTAAAAAAACTTTATTCACTCTTTTTCATAAAACTCAACTTTCAAGATTCCAGCGTCACACGCTACCCTTTCTTGTCATCCCAGTACTGGGATCCAGTCTTTTTTGTCACCCAAGTAGCTAACACTGGTTCTTTGCAATTTCATCAAAAACGCTCCCTCTTAACATAAAACCCTACATTTATCAAACCCAATGCACAGTCTGGATTCCAGCGTCACGCGCTGGAATGACAAAAAAAGATGCTGAATGACACTCGTGTTTCTTTATGTCATACCAAATACCCATAGGTGTCATCCCAGTGCCCAGACACTGGGATCCAGTCTTTTTTGTCATCCAAGTAGCTAACACTGGTTCTTTGCAATTTCATCAAAACCACTCCCTTTTAACATAAAACCCTACACTTACCAAACCCACAGCCTGGATTCCAGTGTCACGCACTGGAATGACAAAAAAGAAATCACTGTAATCTAACTACCTTCATGATTATGTCTTTCCTACTGACTGACCTTCTGCACATTTCTCAACTTTTACATCATTAGTCAATCCTTTTGGTGGTTGAGCATTATTCACAGAACCTTCATTCTCAGCACCATTCCAAGTACCTATGTTAAAATCAAATCCACAATTAGCAACAGAATTTTTAACGGATTGCTTCGGAGCTCTTTTGTCAGAAGCAGATTCCTGAGCAGATTTTCCTAGAGTATTTTCACTGGTTTGGTTAGGTTGCCCGTTAGAAACAGAGCTTTGAGCAGGTTGATTCGAAGCTTCCTTATAACTGCTCCTTCTTCCCCTACTACTATTGCATCCATAAGGCTCCCTTCTCCTCGTCCCCGTTGTATTCGCTGCAGTCTTTGGAGCAGGTGGACACACCTCTTTCTTCTGTTCCTCAGGTTTTGCTTTCTTCTCTTCTTCCACTTTTGGTTTTACCTCGCGGTTCTCCTCCTTTATAACCTCTTTAGGCATTAGTTCTTTCATAGGTTTTGGTAAAAGATCAAGCTCTGGTTTGCTCAGAACAACCGGTCTTACAAACTCAGATGAAAAATCAAAAAGGAAAACTGGCACAGCGGGCTTTTCTCTTTCATCTACCTTTATTTCTATATCTTTATGAACTTCTTTATTTGCTTCTAATGATGTTTTTTCTGCTTTTTTATCTTCTTTTTCTGTAGATGCCTCTACCGCAGCCGCCAACTCAACTCCAAACATCTCTGCGAACATTGTAACAATCCATCCGACAACAGCCATTTGTAACCTGAGTTTAAGATCTTGCAATGCAGTTAATCTTTCTAACGCCCTTGCAAACTCTTCTTCTGATAACTCACCACTGTTTAATTTCTCCTGCAATTCTTTTATCTCTTTGTCCAACCTCTGATCGAAACTTAAATCGCGTGCAAAAATCTTCCTGATTAACTCCTTAAGCTTATCACACAAAAACTTAATTATCGCAGCAATCAGGTTTTTTTCTTTCTTCTCCTTGAGCATTTGGTAGATTTTCGGATCTACATCTACTTCAAAGAGGTTGAAGAGAGATTCAAAGAAATTCCAGAAATCTCCCAGCGCTCTTTCTCTTTCACCATTGAAATAATCTTCATCATCTCCTTCGGTATGTAGCTCTGCTTGAGATGATATTTCATCGATACAACTAGAGGCCTGACGCTCACATTCGGCTCTTCTGAGAAAATCTTGTCTGGCAAGCTCTTCCATGGTGGCTTTTAGTTCGTTTAGCTTCTGCTCCGCAGAGAAATCTTGCTCCCTGATTTTTCCTTGGAAGATTGAGCTACCGTTTTCGTTATTATCTGAAAAATTTTCCATTACTTTTGCCCCCTTAATAAAATTACTATCTTTATTGTCACCTGAAAAGCTTTCCACCATTTTTACTCCCTTCATAAAACTTAATTCTACAGTACTAAATATTTAAGAAATATTAATGTAAAGATGTCAATAAAATTATTTACATCTTTATACTATATTATATCATACACCATTTAATCTTTCAATAATATTTTTTATTCTTGCTGCTTCTTCAAACTCTAGCATGCGCTTTCCTTCTTATTAGTGTTTAATTTTGCCTCTACCATCACTTTTTCTTATAAAGTATTTGATGTAGATTTTATTATACTCTTTGGCATAACATTTGCAACATACTTTATCTATAAATGGAAATTATTATACTTGCAGCTAGGCACAATTTGAAATAATTTACACTATAAAGTTAAGGAACGAGATCCCAGTGTCAGCTACTTGCATGACAGCAGTCCTACGTCATACCGCCGCGGCGCTAACAAGAGATCCCGCTAACAAGCAGCGGGATGACGGTTTATCAAATCGTCGGTAAATCCAAGTCACTTTAGCTATATCAGAGCAATAGAGGCAGTGCGTAGAGGAGCTTGCCAGACAAGATTTTCTCAGAAGAGCCGAATGTGAGCGTCAGGCCTCTAGTTGTATCGATGAAATATCATCTCAAGCAGAGCTACATACCGAAGGAGATGATGAAGATTATTTCAATGGTGAAAGAGAAAGAGCGCTGGGAGATTTCTGGAATTTCTTTGAATCTCTCTTCAACCTCTTTGAAGTAGATGTAGATCCGAAAATCTACCAAATGCTCAAGGAGAAGAAAGAAAAAAACCTGATTGCTGCGATAATTAAGTTTTTGTGTGATAAGCTTAAGGAGTTAATCAGGAAGATTTTTGCACGCGATTTAAGTTTCGATCAGAGGTTGGACAAAGAGATAAAAGAATTGCAGGAGAAATTAAACAGTGGTGAGTTATCAGAAGAAGAGTTTGCAAGGGCGTTAGAAAGATTAACTGCATTGCAAGATCTTAAACTCAGGTTACAAATGGCTGTTGTCGGATGGATTGTTACAATGTTCGCAGAGATGTTTGGAGTTGAGTTGGCGGCTGCGGTAGAGGCATCTACAGAAAAAGAAGATAAAAAAGCAGAAAAAACATCATTAGAAGCAAATAAAGAAGTTCATAAAGATATAGAAATAAAGGTAGATGAAAGAGAAAAGCCCGCTGTGCCAGTTTTCCTTTTTGATTTTTCATCTGAGTTTGTAAGACCGGTTGTTCTGAGCAAACCAGAGCTTGATCTTTTACCAAAACCTATGAAAGAACTAATGCCTAAAGAGGTTATAAAGGAGGAGAACCGCGAGGTAAAACCAAAAGTGGAAGAAGAGAAGAAAGCAAAACCTGAGGAACAGAAGAAAGAGGTGTGTCCACCTGCTCCAAAGACTGCAGCGAATACAACGGGGACGAGGAGAAGGGAGCCTTATGGATGCAATAGTAGTAGGGGAAGAAGGAGCAGTTATAAGGAAGCTTCGAATCAACCTGCTCAAAGCTCTGTTTCTAACGGGCAACCTAACCAAACCAGTGAAAATACTCTAGGAAAATCTGCTCAGGAATCTGCTTCTGACAAAAGAGCTCCGAAGCAATCCGTTAAAAATTCTGTTGCTAATTGTGGATTTGATTTTAACATAGGTACTTGGAATGGTGCTGAGAATGAAGGTTCTGTGAATAATGCTCAACCACCAAAAGGATTGACTAATGATGTAAAAGTTGAGAAATGTGCAGAAGGTCAGTCAGTAGGAAAGACATAATCATGAAGGTAGTTAGATTACAGTGATTTCTTTTTTGTCATTCCAGTGCGTGACACTGGAATCCAGGCTGTGGGTTTGGTAAGTGTAGGGTTTTATGTTAAAAGGGAGTGGTTTTGATGAAATTGCAAAGAACCAGTGTTAGCTACTTGGATGACAAAAAAGACTGGATCCCAGTGTCTGGGCACTGGGATGACACCTATGGGTATTTGGTATGACATAAAGAAACACGAGTGTCATTCAGCATCTTTTTTTGTCATTCCAGCGCGTGACGCTGGAATCCAGACTGTGCATTGGGTTTGATAAATGTAGGGTTTTATGTTAAGAGGGAGCGTTTTTGATGAAATTGCAAAGAACCAGTGTTAGCTACTTGGGTGACAAAAAAGACTGGATCCCAGTACTGGGATGACAAGAAAGGGTAGCGTGTGACGCTGGAATCTTGAAAGTTGAGTTTTATGAAAAAGAGTGAATAAAGTTTTTTTAAAAAAAATATAAAAAAGTGCTTGCACTTAATTTTATTTTTAGTATATTAATTACATAATATTTTTACTTAGGAGGCAATATGCATAGCGGTAATGATAAAAAAGGTTTTGATGCTGAAAAGTGGAAACGTGAGAATACAGCACCAGGTGGTGGTATAGTGCAGGGAGCAAAAGGAATGAGGTATGATGACCATAGTGATACAGCCAGGAAGCTAATGGAAATAGAGAAGCGACGTCAGTCTGAGCAGAAAAACAATCCTGGTAGTTCTATGAAACGTTAAGTAAAGGGTAGTTGTTGTAATTTAAAAATGGGGAGGTTGGTATGCCTAATACAAGAGAAAGAGAAACAGTAAGAGCATTGGTTAGTGCTTTTAATGTTAATAATTATGATTTCAATGCAGTTAAAACTAATTTTAAGCTGCAAAGCGAGGGCAAGAAGGACTATATCGTAGTCTCATTTGAGAAGAGTATGGATACGTACCAGTGTAGAGAATATCTGGACAGTATAAAAAGGAAGATAATACGTGAATTCTACGGCATTGAGGAAAGTAATGATGCAGAAATATTGGATACAGCTAAGCTAATTTTTGATGTTAATTCTTTCCCGTTTTATATCAGTGATAGAGACTGGTCTTGGGATAAACAGCATGGGTTTAAGTTTGTAACACCTGTAGATAAAGGTGTAATTTTTAATCTAAAGTCTCATTTGGCTTTTTCACTTAAAAAAGATGTCCAAGAAGATATGTTAACTTATATAACTTCTCAACCGTTTGACAAGAAAAAATATTTATGGTGCGGTGAATTTGATAATAAAGAATTACGCAAGGAATTTGAGAGTAAGTTTTTATTAAGGATGAAAGAAAGAAAATATGAAAATGTTCCTAAGAACCCTCTGAAGATTGAAGGCGATAGTGTATATATCAAGGATGTTTTTGATGATGCTCGTTTTATTGATAGTGTAACGCGGCGTGCCGCATGGCGTATAGGCATCGATCTTGGAGTTGGCAATGATGTTGATCATAGTGTGATGTTGCTTAAAGACTCAATAATAAACTCTGTTTATCAATCAACGAAAATAATAGTAGTTGGGTTTATATGTGCGTCTCCTTTAAATAGAGAAGAGGCCTCAATTCTTATACCTCTTGTATTAGGTGGCGGAGGAAAGCGGATATTGACAAGCGAAGAAGCTCTTAAACTAAATTATGCATTTGATGGTGCTGTATTTTATAATCTTTATGATAGAACTCAGGGAGAATTATCAATAGATAAAAGTGATGGAATGTATAGCATAGACTTTTCCAATCCAGAAATTTCTCACTGTGTGATAACTAAAATCATAGAAAGCTCTGTAATCAACAAAGACCATGAACTGTCCATTGACCCTGAGCTTCGTTTGCGAGCATTGTCGCCTGAGCCACCAAGAACACCGCCTGAACAAACTGGACGTAGGTTTCTTAAATCTAAAGGAAACAGAGATAGTGGTCTTGGTGATTCACCTCCACAACATTCTGTTGCATGTTCTTCAAGTGGTAGTCCAAGCTCATTCCTTAAGCAATCACAGGTACAGCCCAGGCAAGGTTCAGAAAGAGGAGGAGAAAGAGGATCAGGAACAGAAGGGCTGCTGCGGCATCTGCATAATTCTGTAAGCTTAGCTGTAGCGAATCCATTGACGCAGATAAATTGTATTGCAGTTAATCCTGTTGCTCCAGGGACATCTAAATCATTAAGTGCTCAAGCAAGGACTAGTACTGGGGGCCCTTATCCACCACCGCCTCCTCTTATACCTTTTAGTAGTCCACAATTCCTGTTGTCTGTGGCTAGACCTTCATCATCGAAAGGTGCTGATGAAAGTGGATCAGCAACTGGAAACCCTTATCCATTACCGCCGCCGCCGCGTTCTTCTCTTATATCTCTTCTAGTTAGTGGTCCACGACTCCGGTTACCTTTTGCTAGACCTTCACCACGGAAAGGTGCTAATGAAAGTGGATCAGCATCGACTAGTGCTCCGAACTCTTTGTCATTTAGTGGTCCACGATTCCAGCCATATTCAAGGTCTACTTCTAGATGTTCTACAGATAGTGGTTGTCCAAGATCGCCTGGGTTGCTTACTAATGAAAGATCTGCTTCTGTATATTCTGCAGAGAGTGGTTATGAATCTCGGCCATCGTCAACGTTTACTGACACGTCTAATTATGAAAATCAAGAAGAGTTGACTGAGAAAGAGCTTATTATTAATAAATTTCTAAAAAGTGTGAAAGAGATTGCAGCTAAAAAGATAGAAGAAAAGAACACCCTAACAAAGGAGAAAATTCACGAATACATAGAAGGGTTTGCTAAACTGGAAGAAGCAGATAAACCTTACCAATATTGTATATCTTTTGACGAAGAGGAAGAGTATTTTAAGGGTAAGGAGTCATGTGCTAAAAGTATTTTTGGTGTATTTAAGGATAATTATACTATAACGCTTCACTCAGAATTAAATAGGTGTGGTCTTGAGGATTCAGACTTTTTCGATTATAAAAATAACAAGTTATATATTAAAGATATTAACGTCATCAAAAAGATAGCTGACAATGTACATATGTCTGATAGAAAATCATCGCCCGAATGGACACAGCTACGTGCTAAGACAGGTGCTAATAAATGTAGAACTGAACCTACGCATGAAACACTTTCAAAGGAAGAAGGGTTGATTAAAGCATTGCTTTATAGGTTCAACAGCAGTAATTATTATAGAGGTGGTGTTCATATCAACTTTACTTTAAAAAATGGGAAGATTGTTAGTTTGCTTGGTGATCATGTTAATACAACAGAATATTTAGACCAGGTAAAAAATTATATAATAGAACATGATTGTGGCACTGAGGAAGTAGCAAAAAGAGTCTATAATTTTGGTCAGTTTCCATGTGTCTTTCCTTCTGATTTTCAGCGTGATAAAGATGGAAAAATAATAATTGCATATAATATAGATGATGCCATACCCAACTTAAAAGTCCATCTTATTCAGGACTTTAGGATACAAGTAGAAGAAGAAGTGGTTAAAAAGCTAGAAAAAATGGGAGTTAAAGAAGCTCGTAAACGTATAAAAGAATCTGCGTATCTAGCAACAAAAAGTAAGAATTCTGACGTATGGTATGTGTTTTTTGATAGCAAGCGTTTTCAAGAGAAATCAAAGTTGTTTGAGGAATTTAAGAGTATTTATGTTGAAGCATTTAAATCAAGGTGGAAGGAGTGTGGTTTGGATGATAGTTTAGTTTATTATGAGAATGATGCCTTATATATAAAAAATGCTATCGACATTAACGTCGTCAAAAGTATAGAGAAATATGAAAAGGAGGAGTATAGAAAGTTGCAAGCATCTTGTGGTTATTCTCCTAAAGAAGCATCTTGTAGCTGTTTTCCTAGTGAAGAAGTGTTGGCAGAAACACCAATCGCATTCAACGAAGGTCTATACTTTCTTGAACGTGATTTTGGCGAGGATATGGATTATGAAGAATCATTTGATAGGGGGAATACTGGAAGAAAATCGCTAAAACGTAAGTCTCCATCGCCTGAAGATGAAGGTAGTTCAAGGGAATCTTCGGGAAGCGAAAGCAGTAATTCATCGTCTAAATCTGATAGGAAGAATACTGAAAGAAAATCGCTAAAACGTAAGTCTCCATCGCCTGAAGAGGCAAGAGATCCACCACGCTCAAGTTTTTCCGATTCCGATTCCGAACTCTGCAGCAGTTTACAAGAAGCCAAGATATAAAAATGATAGGGGCCTTTACTTAATCTAATCCACTGCTCTGAGCCACCTAAGTGTTTTATTAGGGTTGGGGCCAAAGTCCCTGACCCTGAAAACGCTGGTGCTAGTTTTTCTCATCCATTGTAAATATTGCACGGTACTATCCGCTTGATCATCGTGGCGAGCTTCTGGGAACATTAAAATCTCATACTCAAAATCATTGAGCCATATTGCTTGCTGTGGCAGAAAAACCCTGCCAGACTCTATAATTGGAACAATTTTGAGTGAGTTTGTCGTTGTGTGGAATTATTTACTATCTGCTTTTAACACTTGCGCCAATTTGCTGTGGACAAGTTTGCATAAGATCAGTAGATGGAACATCCTTAGTAGTCTCGATTGACTCTGTAGGCACACTACCATTTTTCTTAAAACCTTTATCTTCTATAGCTTCCAGAACACTTTTTCCTCCCAAAAGACAGTTTTCTCCTAAACTTTTCTTCTTAGCTTTTAACTCGTTAAGCTTTACTTCGCTCTTCTCACCAATCTTTACCTCTATTTTATTATCACCTTCCGTACTAGGACTTAGATAAATACTAATCTCTCCTACCTCAGTGGTAAAAGACATTTCAATGCTACCTTTTAAGATATCTGTATAATTTCTTTTTCCGTCTATGCTTTCAACTCTTACTATACTTTCCCCAATTTGAAGTATGCCGACTTTTAAATTTAACACTTTAGCTTTTTTATTGTTTAAGATTTTCACAGGTTCAATAATACTATCTTGTGAATATTTCATATAAAAATATTGATTATCTATCTCCACTGTCTCTAGCTTCTCCTTTTGAGCTTGCCCATCTCTGTTTACAATACCTTCATATGCTATACTTATTAGCTTGCTTTCAGTTTCTTTACATTTTTTAGAGAGATTATTTATATAATTAGATCGATAATTTTGTGCTAGCTTAGTATTACCTGAGAGAAATTTTTGTCTTGCTTTCCCACCTTTTAATAATAACTTGCTAGTGATGCTTTCTATGATGTTTAAAGCTTTATCTTTATCTTTATTTTTATCGTCTTGTTCGGGAATATCATTAACCCTTCCTATATACTCTCTGGTTTCATCGCGTGGTTTCACACGATCAGTAAGAATATTGTTTATTTTTTCAAGTATCAAATTTGTTACAGTTTCTTTATCACCTTTTTTATTGTCATTACTATAACTTGAATTTAACCTTATTCCTTCCGTCAAGTACTTATTTACTATTTTCTCAATACTTTCTTCAGGTTCTTGTTTATTTCGTGCTATTATCTTTTGTATATCCTTACAAAACTCTTTAATTAGCTCCTGTTCATCTGTAGTTAATGGTACTTCTAGCTTCGCTAACAGTGAGTCTTCTAGAAAAAGATAATCACTTGAACTACAGCTCGAATCCTCGTCTTCTGTGTTACAATTACTCGATTCAGTAGAAATTGTTTGATTATTATCACAAGGTGCTTTTTCTGAATTCGAATTACCGAAAAGAATTTTCTCAATAGCTTGACGGCACTCATATTCAGTAATATATTCAAATGGAGTCTTTCCACTTTCATCTCGTATACTTGGATTAGCTTTTATTACTTCTAAAAGATACCTTATATTTTCAGTATCGTTGCGTTCAGCAACGTAATGTAACAGAGTTTTTTCATTTTGATTCTGTATATTTGGATCAGCTCCTGCTCTTAGAAAAAATATTATATAATTGTGATGATCTAATAGACTTCTATCGCTTTCTAACCCATTTAAAATGTCAAACAATTTTTCATTTAAATAATCTGACAGAGTTTCTTCATTTTGATTCCGTATATTTGAATTAGCTCCTGTTTCTAGAAGAAACATTATATATTGAGTATAATTGAAATCATTTAATAGACCTCTATTGCTTTCTAACTCATTTAAAATGTCAAACAATTTTTCATTTAAATAATCTGACAGAGTTTTTCCATTTTGGTTCCGTATATTTGGATCAGCTCCTGCTTGTAGAAGAGACATTATACGTTGAATATCATTGGGATTATCTAATAGACCTCTATTGCTTTCTAACTCATTTAAAATGCTAGATAATTTTTCATCTAAGTAATCTGACAGAGTTTTTCCATTGTTTTGTGTACTTCGATTAGCTCCTTTTTCTAGAAGAGAAATTATATATTTAATATTACCGGGATTATCTAATAGACCTCTATTGCTTTCTAACTGATCTAAAATGTTACGTAATTCTTCATTTAATTCCTTGTTTGGTACCTCACCATGCATATTCTATAACCATTACTCACTAATTCTTCAGTGATTATCGTAATACACAGATAAGTCAATAAAAAAATACACCTTTCCTTCTTCAGTTCTAAAATATTGTCAAAAGGCCCAAAAAGATGAGTTAAAGTAAGAAGGAGAATAGCAGGTTGTTTACACTTTCATGCTATGCCCATAGCATCATATATTACTTAACCTTACAATAATTTTTTTATTCTTGCTGCTTCTTCAAACTCTAAATTTTCAGCATGCTCTATCATTTGCTTTCTCAAATCATCCTTATTAGTATTTACTTTCGGTTCTGCTATTGCCCTCTCCTGTAAGGTGTTTGATATAGGTTTTATTATAGTCTGCGGGATAATATTGTGCAATATATTATGTTCTTCTTGTTTTTTTCTTCTTCTTTCGGTCTCTCTTAATGCACGATCTAAAGAACCAGTGATTTTATCTGCATATAAAATTACTCTGCCTTCAGCATTACGTGCAGCACGACCGATCGTTTGAATTAATGAAGTTTCTGATCGTAAAAATCCTTCTTTATCAGCATCCAAAATTGCAACCAACCCACATTCTGGAATATCAAGACCTTCCCTCAGCAAGTTAACACCTACTAAAACATCGATTTCTTTAGATCTTAATTTACATATAATTTCTATTCTCTCCAGCGCACCAATATCAGAATGCAAATAACTCACTCTCATATTCAATTCACTCATATATTCAGCTAAATTTTCAGCCATTTTTTTCGTCAATGTAGTGATTAAAACACAAAATCCCTTCCTGATCGTCACTTGTGCCTCATGAATTACATCATCAATTTGACTCTCTATTGGTTTTACAATGCAGATTGGGTCCGTAAGCCCTGTTGGACGGATAACTTGCTCTATAAATACATTATTGGTCTTTGCCAACTCATACTTTCCGGGGGTGGCTGAAATGTAAATAGTCTGCGGCCTAACTTCCTCCCATTCTTCAAATTTTAATGGACGATTATCAAAAGCGGAAGGGAGCCTGAAGCCATAGTCAATCAATTTCTTTTTACGCGCCTCATTACCACTGTACATCGCACCAACCTGAGGAACGGTGACATGACTCTCATCAACAAATAAAATTACGTCTTTGGGTAAATATTCAAACAAAGTAGGCGGTGGATCCCCAGCTTCCATTCCATAGAGATAACGCGAATAATTTTCAATACCTT
This sequence comes from Wolbachia endosymbiont (group A) of Longitarsus flavicornis, assembly GCF_963931955.1. Lineage (NCBI taxonomy): Bacteria > Pseudomonadati > Pseudomonadota > Alphaproteobacteria > Rickettsiales > Anaplasmataceae > Wolbachia > Wolbachia endosymbiont (group A) of Longitarsus flavicornis. The sequence continues at coordinate 298,191 of NZ_OZ008337.1, forward strand.
TACATATTCCTATTGTTCTCATCATTTCGATATCAAAATTAGTGCGTTGCTCGAGGCGCTTTGCTTCAACAATCTTATTTTGCGAGTAGTAATAATCCAAGCGTTCATGCAGCTCTTTTTTGACTAGTTCAACTGCCTGCAACAAAACCTCACGCGGGGTTATGTAATAGCTGTTTGGAAAAATGGTGATTTTATTTACGTCTTTAGTAACATTGCCCGTTATAGCATCAATTTCAAAAATTTCTTCTACTTCATCGCCAAATAACGATAAACGCCAAGCTTTATTTTCATAATGGGAAGGAAATATATCAATAATATCGCCGCGCACTCTGAAATATCCTCTCTCAAACCTGGCATCAGAGCGCTTGTATTGGAGATCAGTTAAGTTGCTCAGGAAATCATTAATACGAATTTTATTTCCAACACTAAGCGATATGATCATGCTGCGGTAGCTCTCAGGCGAACCAAGACCGTATATGCAGGAAACACTGGCAACTACGATCGTATCTCTGCGCTCCAAAAGGGAGCAGACGGTGGAATAACGCAGCATCTCAATTCTTTCGTTGATTGCAGAATCTTTTTCGATATAAGTATCAGTTTGTGGTAAATAGGCTTCTGGCTGATAATAATCATAATAAGAAATGAAGTATTCAACAGCATTATGAGGAAACAATCCTTTCATTTCCTCATAAAGCTGTGCTGCTAAAGTTTTATTGTGTGCCATAATTAATGCAGGCCTGTTTGTCCTTGCAATAACATTTGCCATAGTAAAAGTTTTCCCAGAACCAGTAACTCCAAGCAAAACCTGATCTCTTTTATTGCTATTTAGCCCTGCAATTAAGCTATCGATTGCCTGTGGTTGATCCCCAGCTGGTTGAAAATGTGTAGTGATTTGAAATTCCATGAGTTCTACCTATTATATTTTCATAATGTGTTTATTATTGTATAATACACTTGCTAGTGTAAATAAGGTATGAAAGTGAATGTAAATGGATGTAAGAAATTCTATTCTTTCTTTTTATAGAGCTTGCTCCAAATTCTATTGTTAGTTAATACAAAAAACACTGTTAAAATTATAAAATACGCCACTACTTTTAATCCGAGTTTATGCCTGCGCTCTAATTCTGGCTCTCCTGCCCATTGTAAAAAATTTACCACGTCATATGCCATATTTTCAACTGTGGCTTGTCTTGCACCATCATATTCCACCATTCCTTCAGAAAGTGGTGGCGCCATAGCTAATCTGCCTGTTGGAAAATACGAATTAAAATGTAAATCATTTTCATCGTGTTCGCCGTTTTGATAGCCTGTTAACAGTGAATAGACATAATTTGCACCATCATGCCTTGCTTTAATAATTAACGATAAGTCTGGTGGAACAGCACCATTATTGCTTGCTGCAGCTGCTTCTTTTGTATCAAAAGGTGCAATAAAATAATCCGAAGGTATTCCAGGTCTGTCAAACATTTCACCCAAATCATTCGGACCATCTTTAACTTGATAAGAAGCTGCAATCTGTTTTACATCTTCTTCAGAAAAACCAACATCTTGCAAATTACGAAACGCTACTCTATTCATTGAATGACAAGCAGCACAGACTTCCTTATATACCTTGTAGCCACGTTGAATTGACTCTCTATCGAAAGACCCAGTAATTCCATCACATTTCCAGTCCATTTTTTTATTTGGTGATGGCTTGAATTCTTCTGCAGATATAAGACTAGATAGAAATAACATGCAGAAGATTGCAAATACATTAGATCCCATGCATAACCACTGTTTTAGTAAATTTCGAATTGATGTCATGCAAGTAGCTGACACTGGAATCCAGCTTATTTCATCACTGACATTATGGTTATCGTGCACTCCTAGAATCTGTTGTCCATTGCATGATTTGTAAGTATTTTTATATCTGGATCCCAGTGTCAAGCACTGGGATGACAACGGAAGATAGTGGAATGACACTGTGTGTTGTATACAACGTTCATACAGTTGTGTACATGATGCTGGAATCCATTTATTTTTCTTCTGGATCCCAGTGTCAAGCACTGGGATGACAGAAGAGGGCCCTGGGGTAAAAGAAGAGGGTCCTGGGGTGAAAGAAGAAAGTTCTGGGATGACAGAGAATTTTGTAAGAGATCTGCTTTGAGTTGACATTACTTCATCTCCGGCACAGAATCACTTAAGGTTTTTGGTGGTTCTTTTGGCTTTTCATACTTACTAAGCAGTGGTAAAATTATTACAAAGTATGCAAAATAATAAAGAGTGGACAGCCTACTCATAGTGATGTAAGGCTCTTTTACCTCTTGTCCTCCAAGCCAGGCAAGAAGTGCAAAATTTATTGCAAAAACCCAAAAAAATTTCTTGAATACCGGGCGATAAGCACCACTTTTAACTTTTGATTTATCAAGCCAAGGTAACAAAAACCACACTAAAATAGACGCAAACATGGTAAGCACACCAGTAAGTTTATCTGGAATTGAACGTAGCATTGCATAAAAAGGTAAAAAATACCACTCTGGCACTATATGTACCGGAGTGACCATAGAATCAGCTTCTATATAATTGTCTGGATGCCCAAGATAATTGGGAGCATAGAAAACAAATGCGAACAAAACTACAAAAAACAGACCAAAAGTTATGCAATCCTTGACTATATAATAAGGATAGAGAGGGATGGTATCCTTATCTGATTTTACCTCCACTCCACTTGGGTTACCAGAGCCAAACCTATGCAGAGCTATCACATGAAGCATAGCTAAAGCAATAATAACAAAAGGCAGAAGATAATGCAGAGCGAAAAAACGGTTAAGTGTTGGGTTATCCACTGAAAAACCACCCCATAACCATATAACTATTTTATTGCCAATTAAAGGTATAGCAGAAAATAAGTTGGTTATAACTGTTGCACCCCAGAAACTCATTTGTCCCCAAGGCAATACATATCCCATAAAGGCAGTTGCCATCATTGCAAAAAATATAAATATACCAACAAACCACACCATCTCTCGTGGTCTCTTGTAAGATCCGTAATATAATCCACGCATTATATGAATATAAACCACCATAAAGAAAAGTGATGCTCCAACAGCGTGAGTGTAGCGTATTAACCACCCGTAATTCACATCCCGCATTATGCGCTCTACACTATTAAACGCATAATCAACATGCGGAGTGTAGTGCATAGCAAGAAATATACCTGTTATTATTTGTAAAATTAGCGCTATACCAGCCAAAGAGCCGAAGTTCCAAGCATAATTTAAGTTTTTTGGCACTTTGTAAGAAGCAGTGTGTCTTAGAAAAGAAAATATAGGCAGTCTATATTCTATCCATCCTAATATGCCTTTTTCTTCTTTTATTGTTTCTTTCTTGTTATCTTCCTGCATAACTTAAAGCTTTTTGAATATTGCTATCTTTAACTCATTTTATTGTAGCAGCTTATCCCCAACGAGCAATAAAAAGTTTAAACTTAAGGGATAGATTTTGACTATAACTTAAAAGAACTTTTGATGCACACCTTTAGATATTGTTGTGTTGCTTAGTGAACTTCCAGGGCATTGATAAAGCTCTTCGAACTCACTAATTGCCATCTTGACATTTCTTTCTATAGCACTAACCTTTCTTTCTTTAATTTGCTCCAATGTCAAAAGCGAATCATCTATTGGCTTCGAATATTTTTCTCCCGTGAACCTTCTTATTACTATATCAGCCAGCAGAGCCGTTCCATTAACATTAACTTGTGAAGAACTGATTGAGCTTCCAGCCGAATGAGTAACAGGCTGCTGTGCAGAAGGTAAAGCAGGAGTGCTTTGGCCAAATACAGCAGTAGTTGAAGCTCCTACCCAATTAAACATACTATTAATAAAAGAAGAAGGTTTTACTGCACTATTTACCACATCTGTGGTATCGATAGCTTCTAACGCTGATCTAATAAAATCTAACATTGCTTTACAATCAACTAGAGCGGTACCATTCAATATAGCTGTTATTTTTTGTCTTGTATCGCTATCACATATATTTCCTCTATAATTTCCAACAACATCTAATGCTGTTTTGCCATTCACATCTTTAATACTAGTATCAGCATTGTTGCAGAGTAGAAGTTCTACTATAGTTTGCCGACAATAGAAAGATGCTAAGCACAAAGGTGTAAAACCTTCATAATTTGTAGCATTGATGTTAGCACCACTATCAAGTAGAAATTGTGCTATTTCTAGTTTGTCACTAGTAACAGCAATGTGCAAGGGAGTAGTAAAATATGTAGTACTAATAGCATTAACATTAGCATCATTGTTAAGCAAAAACCGTATTATTTTTAAATCACCATTGTAAACAGCATAATGTATAGGGTTAATAGTGTGTTTTTCACTATTAATAATCTGGTCTTTTATACCTCTACTCTCTGCCTCTTTAATACATTCTTCAACTTCCTGAAATTTACCCATGTCTATAGCAGCAAATAATTTATCTCTCAAGCCCTTAATTATTTTTTGCATCAAATACCTCCTAAAGGATAACATTTTCGGCTTTATATCATATAATTTAGTATACACAAGTGAAATTTACAGAAGAAACAAAAAAATTTTCAATGGTTAAAATTGAAATCAGGCTACTAATTCTTCAGCAACCTATCACGTGCCGCGTTTAACTTTTGTGCAAAATATTCCGAGTCTCCTTATTCAAATGTTTTGGCACTTAATAAGAGGTAATATGTTTTAAGATAAGAAAGGAAATAAGGGATAGAAAAATAAACACTCAAGCTTGAATGCTTATTTTGACTATAACTTAAAAGAACTTTTGATGCACACCTTTAGATATTGTTATGTGACTTAGCGAACTTCCAGGGCACTGATAAAGCTCTTCAAACTCACTAATTGCCATTTTGACATTTCTTTCTATAGCACTAACCTTTCTTTCTTTAATTTGCTCCAATGTTAAAAACGAATTATTCATGGGCCTCAGAAATTTTATTCCAAAGAGCCTGTTTACTGCTACAATAGCTAGCAGAGCTGTTCCATAAAAATCAACTTGCGAAGAACCAGATGGGCTTCTAGCCGAATTAGCAACAGGCTGCTGAGCAGGAAGTAAAGCAGGAATGCTTTGGCCAAATGCAGCAGTAATTGAAGCTCCCACCCAATTAAATATACTATTAATAAAAGAAGAAGGTTTTACTGCACTGCTTGCCACATCTGTGGTATCGATAGCTTCTAACGCTACCTTAAGATTTCTAGTGGGCAATATTGCTTTATAATCAAATGCCAACATCACCTCTCAACATAGATACTATTTTTCGTCTTATATGGTTATTACACATAACTTCTGGATCATCTCCAACAACATCTAATGCCGCGTTGCCATCTACATCTCTTATATCAGCATTAGCATTATTCTTGATGAGAAGTCTTACCATCCCTAATCGACAATGGAAAGACGCTAAGTACAAAGATGTCTTACCTCTTGCATCTCGCAAATCGACATCAGCAAGACGACCAAGTAGAAATTGTCCTGCTTCTTCTCTGCCATACTTAGCAGCAACGTGCAAGGCAGTTCTCAAACTTACATCACTAGCAGCATTAACATCAGCACCATCGTTAACCAAAAGCCGCAATATCTTTAAGCTATTTTTTTTAACAGCAAAACTTATAGGTTTCATATCGTATTTTTCACTATTAAAAACCTCGCCTTCTACAGCTATATACCTTGCAACTTCAATACATTCTTTAGCTTTCCGAAGATTATGCTCTTCTATAGCAACAAATAATTCATCTATAAAGACTTCAATCTGTTTGCTCATCAAATACCTCCTAAAAGACAACGTCCCCGGCTTTATATCACATAATTTAGTACGCACAAGTAAAATTTACAATGGTTAAAATTGAAATCAGGTTACTAATTCTTCAGCAACCTATCACGTGCCGCATTTAGCTTTTGTGCAAAATATTCTGAGCCTCCTTTATCTGGATGAACTAACTTCATTAAATTTTGATATGCTTTATTAATTTCATTTTGACTTGCCTCAGGATTCAGCCCCAGTATCTTTAATGCTTCATCTTTGGACATGTTATCACCAGTGTAATTTTCAGTACAACTTCTACTGCTATTAAATTCGTTCAAAAACTTACTCAATATAGAGTTCATCATGAAACTTATGTTATTTTTTTTTGTCAGGAAAAGAAAAAATACAACAACGCTAGGCAAGACAAATGTAATTACTATGAATACTAAAAAAAGAAAAAAGATGAATGACATGTATATTTTTTTATCATTTTATGATTAAATAGTAACAATTATAATCGTCATGGTAAATAACATGTTCATCCAGATTGAAGAAACACCAAATCCAAATACACTAAAATTTCTCCCTGGATTTGCAATTCTAAACGAAGGAGAAACGGCTGATTTTTCAAATGCAGATGAAATAAAAAACTCCAAGTTAGCAGCAAATCTTTTTCAAACAGAACATGTAGTGAGAGTATTTTTTGGTCATGATTTTATTTCAGTAACAAAATTGGATGGAATTAATTGGGATATATTAAAAGTGGAAATTTTAACTACAATTATGGATCACTTTACTTCAGGTGGAAAAGCGCTAGATAAAGAAGGAGTGAATGATAATAACATACCAAATGAGGAATTTTTTGATGAAAGTGATATAGAAATTGTAAATAGAATAAAAGAATTGATGGAAAGTTATATCAAACCTGCAGTTGCTCAAGATGGTGGCGATATCAAATTTCGTGGCTATAAAGACGGGATAGTTTATGTTGAATTACAAGGAGCTTGCTCTGGATGCCCAAGTGCTGCAATTACTTTAAAGCAAGGAGTGCAGAATATGCTGAGCTACCACATACCAGAGGTTGCAGGTATAGAGACCACACTATGACTAATCAAACAGTTAGAGGAACGAAAGACCTTCTATTTGATGAGTGGTATAAGTTTAAATACATTCAGCAAACAGCAAATAGAATCTCAAATCTATACGGCTTTTTGCCCGCCCAAACTCCAATATTTGAGTACACGGAGGTTTTTACAAAAACCTTAGGTGATAGCTCAGATATCATCACTAAAGAGATGTATAGCTTCAATGATAAAGGGGGAAAGAGCATAACTTTACGTCCTGAGTTCACCGCAGCGATTGTTAGACTATTAATCGAAAAAAAACTGCAAACACCGATCAAATTATTCTCAACAGGGCCTGCATTTCGTTACGAAAGACCACAAAAGGGACGACAAAGGCAATTTCATCAGATAAATTTTGAGGTTTTTGGCATAGAAGATCCAAAAGCTGATATTGAATTGATATCACTCGCTCAGCACTTACTAACTAAATTTGGCATCAATAAAAATGTAAAGCTGGAAATCAACTCTTTAGGTGATGGTGAAACAATAACTAAATATAGAGAAGCTTTGATCTTATACTTTACAAAGTACCAAAATGATCTATCAGAAGATAGCAAAAATAGGTTGATCAAAAATCCACTCAGAATACTAGATTCTAAGGATGAGAAAGATAGATTAATAATCTCTGGTGCACCTAAAATCAGCAATTATTATACGAAAGAGTCCTCAGATTTCTTTGAACAAATACTAAATGGATTAACAATTCTTGATATACCTTATACCGTAAACAATAAACTAGTTCGAGGTTTGGATTATTATTGCCACACAGTGTTTGAGTTTGTCACAGAAGATTTAGGTGCACAAGGGGCAGTTTTTGCCGGTGGAAGATACGATAATTTAGTATCTTCAGTAGGTGGAAAACACACTCCAGCAATAGGATTTGCAGGGGGTATTGAGCGCATAATGGAGTTAATCAATTATTCTCCGAAAGAAGAGCGACCTATTTACCTAATTCCAATCGGTAGAGAGGCTGAAAAACATGCTTTAACACTTGCAAATGAATTGCGCAGAAATGGTTTATATGTAATCTATGAATATAGCGGAACGCTCAGAACCCGAATGAAAAAAGCAAATCAAGCAAATGCTAAAGCTGCTTTAATTTTTGGCGATGAAGAATTGAGTAGTAAAACTTTAAAGATTAAAAACATGGATACAGGTGAAGAAAAAATAATTGCTCGCGATCACACAATAGAAAACATCTAGTTAGGAGCAATGCAAATGTTTTTTTCAGTCAGCTATAGAAGAAAATTCGTCTGCACAAGAATTTTTCATAGCATTCAATGTATCATAATCTGTAAAATCTAATTTTACTGGTGTGATAGTAATAAATCCTTCTTTTATTTTATTTACACTACCACTGCCTGAGTGCTCTCGAGACCAATTTAAGCTAAAAGAGCCATTCGAATTTTCAGTAAAAGTTAAATCCCCATCAATGTTATATTCACCTTGTTCAGCAAATTCTACTCCTTTTACTTTTTCCGTAGCAGGAAAATTTACACTCATCACTATGTTTTTAGGCCAACCAACCTTAACTAGCTTGGCAATAACCTTTGGTGCAAAAACCTTTGTATTGTGCCAGTCTATTTTATCATGATAAACTTGGCTTAGCGCAATAGAAGGTATAGACCTTGCAGCACCTTCCATTACAGCACCAATTGTTCCTGAATAACAAATATCGTCCCCGACATTTGATCCAATATTTACTCCGGACAATATTAAGTCTGGTTTTTTATTCATAACTTTATTTAGCGCAATAATGACACAATCTGCAGGAGTACCAGACACACTAAATTCCCTTTCACTATGTTGTTTTATTCCAATAGATTGTTTCACTGGATAATCAAGAGATCTTGCAGCTCCGCTTCTATCAGTATCTGGTGCCACTATCCATATTTCTGACGCAAAATTCCGTGCAATCTCTTTGAGTAATTTTATTCCTTCACTTCCAAAGCCATCATCGTTTGTTATTAATATTATCATATACAATACTCAGCTATACAGCTCCAAATTATGTAAATCACTGGCTGTAAATAAACTCATGAGGCTTTAAGTTTCTTTGCATAACTATGAACTGTAACAAAAAACCTGCTGTAAATCAACAGATTTCTTGCACAGGCCATAACTGTCATTACAATAGAAACGAAAAACTTCCTTGACAAACTCCGCCAGTCCTCTTATCATGATAGTGAAGCTATTTATTTATCTTCTCTGTACAGATTAAATGACAAAAAAACTCACGTATCTGGCGTCTCATGTTTAATTTTTTGCACTATGTGCACTCTATGTCTTTATCAAATTTCTGGGTTTTTACCTACACAAGCTGAAATACGCTTATAAAGCATTTAAAACATTAAAAAACGCCAACTTAAAAAATGGATAGTGAATAATTAGCTACCTTAGGGTTTCTTTTGCCTTTTTTTCTGTTTAGTAAATTTCTTAACGTTTATAATTTAGATTAGTTGCGGTTTAAAAGCAGCTGAATCGCGGTTATTAAGCGTTTAGAATAAAAAAACGCCATACTTGAAAGTATAATGTAAGTAATTAGCCAACCACGGGGCTTCTTTTGCCTTTTTTTTCGTTTGGTAAATTTCTTAATGTTTATGGCTAAACGACAACCGTCATCCCGCTGCTTGTTAGCGGCTGCTTACTATTACCCACAAATATAAATGTTTGTTGCATAGCTCTTAATGGCATAACTTTTGCTTGAAATAACTGTTTATATGGTGCAATTTACAGCTTTTAGTTGCTAAAATTATAACTCTTAGTTTAATAATTTTAATCTAATAAGCTTTCAGGTTAATAAAATTAAATCATTTGAGTAAATACAATACTATGTTTTTATTTGTGGGTAATAGTAAGTAGCGGATGAGATACCGCGAATGAATCGCGGTATGACGTGTTGCTTGGGTCAGCTATAGTATTTCCTAAAATTAATAATAAATTTCTTGGCTAGCAAGAAGCTGTAAATTTTTTTGCGAGACCTAAGCCGGCTTTTGATATAGCTAAAGGTAAGGTCACTCACTTTCTGCTCAGCATATCCATCAAATCAGATTCTTTGAGTTTACTATGGTCAACTTTACTGAACTTATTTACCATAGGGCTCATTTGATTGTACTTCTTAATCAGAAGATTAACGTCAGTTACACTTGTTCCGGACCCCTTAGAAATTCTAAGTCTTCTTTTGCCATTTAAAATATCTGGATTTTGCCTTTCTTTTTCAGTCATTGAGTTTATGATGGCTATATATTTTTTCACTTTATTGTCATCTGGCACACTGCTACTTAGCTTTTTTGTGAATGAACTAGGAAAGAATTTCATTATGTTGCTAATGCCATCCATTTTACTCAGAGTTTTTAACATTCCCACTAGGTCGTTTAGGTCGAATTTACCCTTTTTTACTTTCTTTTGTAACTTATCAATTTCTTCCTGACCAACAATCTCAGCAGCTTTTTCAACCAATGAGACAACATCACCCATGCTAAGTATCCTTTTTGCAATTCTATCGGGATAAAAATCATCGAGGTCACTTAATTTTTCACCACAAGCAATAAATTTAATTGGACAATCGGCGATCATTTTCATAGAAAGAGCAGCACCACCACGTGCATCACCATCAACACGGGTAAGAATAATGCCGGTTACACCTATTACCTCATTGAATGATTTGGCAATGTTGACCGCATCCTGGCCTATCATTGCGTCGGCTACTAAAATAACTTCTGTAGGTGAAGCTATTTCCTTTACGGCTTTCAACTCATTCATCATATTATTGTCAATATGAAGCCTGCCTGCAGTGTCTAGTATTAATACATCATAATTATCGTTCTTTGCTGCTGCCAGTGCCCTTTTTGTAATTGCAATAGGCTCCTCATTTATTACTATAGATAAAGTTTGTACGTCTATTTGTTTACCCAGCACCTCAAGTTGTTTCTGGGCAGCCGGCCTATAAATGTCTAAAGAGGCAAGCATCACTTTTTTCTTTTGCTTTTTTAGCTTTAAAGCAAGCTTTCCTGAGGTGGTTGTTTTACCTGCACCTTGTAAGCCCACCATCATAATCACAGCAGGGGGTTTAACTGCTAGATTTAAGTCACTTTTCTCTGATCCGAGAACTGCAACTAAATTATCCTGCACAATTTTGATTATCATTTGTGCTGGAGAAACGCTTTTTATGACTTTTTCCCCAATCACTTTATCTTTAATGTCGTTGATGAATTTTTTTGCAACTTCAAGTGAAACGTCAGCTTCAATTAAGGCTATGCGTATTTCACGCATGGCAAGATTAAAATCATCTTCAGAAATGATTGACTTTCCTCTTAGTTTACTAAATACAGAATTTAAACTTTCGGTTAACGACTTAAACATAATAGCATTAGTAGAATACTCATTAAAAAGAGAGAAGAAGCTGAAACAAAACTCACTGAGTTATAACTCAGCACTTCTTTAAGTTTAGTAATATTATTAAAGTATAAACCAACAAGTGGATTAGTCAAGTTTTGCACTACGCTGGCAAACATTTCTCTAGTTTTAGAGACTAACTGATTGAACAGCAAGATAATATAGGGTATGAAAGCTCTAAAAATCCAATCAACATCCATTTTAAAATTTACTCTCGGGTAAAATAACTTGCGTAAAGGAATAAACAATAAAGTGGTACATAGTAATAAATTAAATTGCGACCAAATATTTTTTGTGTTGTACGCAAGATTAAAAATTGAAGGCTTATTGTAAATAGGTAAGTAAGGATTGCCAGCAATAATGCATATAAATGCTAAAATAATCATAGTCATTTTTCCTCCCCCCTCTGCTAAAGGTTTTGACTTACTTTTCGCAATAAATAAATAATAAAGAAACTTGAGCCCCACGCTTAAATAAAGCAGCAAATTTAGAGTCTTATATAAGTTTTTATACACTTCTAAATTAGCACCACTTGCTTCAATCTCGGCTGTAATGTATGATTTGCTAATAAATCCAGCGGTTCCAGGAAATGCAGCCATTGTAAGTATTGCGATTATAGCACACATGCCTTCCACTGACATCAGTTTGCCTACTCCATTAAAACTAATTGTTTTTGTTCGTGAAATAATCGAATTGCTGACCACAAACAATAATGATTGATAAACAAGAGAGAAGATTATATGCAGTATCAAAATTGGTATTGCCTTTTCCGAAGGGCTGAGTAAACCTCCTGCAATAATCAGCAAGCCCATTTGTCCTACAATATTATAGCATAAAAATCTACGAATATTTTGCTCAAGAGAAGCAAATATAATGCTGTAAATTGCAGTGATGGCGCCTACAAGCGCTAACATTTCAGTACAATCTTGCCATAGGTTATAAGTGTGTAAAAGCATCACTAAAAAAGAGACTTTAGTGGTAAATAAAGAGAGATATGTGGTGCCATGTAGCGATGCAGCAGGATATGCATCAACAACCCAAAACGAAAAAGGAAAACAAGCGCAGTTTATCAATAAACCCAAAATTATCAGGTTAGTGCTTTGAAGTGCCAATCCTGCTATTAATATAACTCCAACGAAAAAGTGTACACAAGCGTACCTTATTGCAGGTCCACTATCTCTACAGCTAGCTGCGATAATAAAAAATGCACTGACGGTCATTAATTCACAGAATATTATAACCAATATCATATGTTCAGATAAAACTGCATAAAGTGAACTAATAGTGTAAGCAGCAAAAGATAGCATTTCTGAAAAAGTCAAATTTTGTGCTGGTAGAACAGCTAAAAATGCAACTGATAAAAAAGATATTAGTATGGTACGAAAAGATAAATCAAAATCTAGAATTGGGAGAGACCAATTTACTGCAATGCTCAAATTTTCGGGTAACTTTAGGACTATAACTATTAATACAGTCAGTAGAAGTAACAGTGACGATTTATAAAGTTGCACAATAATTTAAACCAATATGGTTTATGCTACCTCAATATATGAATAAAATCAATTTGCATATTAACCACTAATTAAACTAATTATCATATAATTATATCAGAGTTTAGAGGGTTATAGAGAAACCGGTCAGATTAGGTTTTTAATCTAATCTGACCGATAGCTTTAATAGTGAGGTAAGCTTTAATATAGCATTCTTCATTCACAATGCTACACTCGTGCATAATTTATTTTTAATTTGTGCACGAGCGTTAGTAAATTATTTACTTTTTGAAATAAAATTTGGCATCACTTTAATATTGAGACTTAGTAAACCTCAGTAGGGCTGCCAGTTGGGCCCATAAGAATTATTTGCTCGCCTTCTCTTAAGTGTCTGCATAAATTAGTGGAGCCGCCAGCTTTCGGTGCACTAATTCGACTTTTATGACCTTTGCAGTGTTTGAAAGAATTCTTCGTTAATCCGGTCTTTAACGCTTTTTTTCTATAGCTAGCACAGGTCTGCACGTCATACCGCCGCGGTATCTCTAGATCCCGCTAACAAGTAGCGGAATATTAAATTGTTGTAAGTTACTTCAGCTATAGATCCCTGTATCAAGTACACAACTGTACGAACATTGCAATATGGCACATAGTAAACGATGTCATGAAAGTAGCTGATACTGGAATTCAGAAAAAAAGGATGATGTCATTCCAGTCTGGGATCTAGAAAACTTAACTTTAAATAAGTGGCTGCATAATAAAGACTAGATTCCAGTGTCAGCTACTTGCATGACATCATAGGGGCACTGCCGTCTTGGATGGAAACCAGTGTCAGCTACTTGCATAACACCCATTTGTTCCTACAGTTGTCTTGTCTCATTACCATATCTCGCCACTTTGCTGGACGGATACCCTGTTCTTTAGTTTTGTGATTTGTTTCCGTCCAGGAAAATGAAATGTCCTCTAGGTGAGATTGTGGAGTATTCGTTGCAGCATTTGGCTGTGCAATCATTGGTATAATACTTCTATTTCTTTCAAAATTTCCATCTCGTATAGCTTCCAGAACGCTTTTTCCTCCTAAAAGACAGTTTTCTCCTAAACTTAATTCACTTTTTTTTAATTCTTGAAATACTTTTTCACTACTTTCATCAAGCTTTACTTCTATTTCATTACTATCTTCCTTAGGATTTAGATGAATACTGATTTTTCCTGCTTCACTATCAAAAGATAATGTTACACCTTGCTTACAAACATCCAGATAATTTCTTTTTCCGTTGTCGCTTTCAACTCTTACTATACTTTTCCCAATTTGCAGTATACCAACTCTTAATTTTAAACCTTTATTCTTTCCATTGCTTAGGATTTTTGCAACTTCAACAGTACTATCTTGTGGATATTTTATATAAAAACATCCATTATCCATCTCTACTCCTAATTCATCCTTTTTGGTTTGCTTATCTTTGTTTACAATACTTTCATATGCTACATTTTTTAGATTATTTTTAATTTTCCCACATTTCGCAAGGATACTATTTGTATAATTAGAATCAAGAGTTACATGTCCTAGCTCAACATCAAAGAAGGTATATTCTTTTACTTTCCCACCTTTTGAGAATAAACTTTTAATGATCTTCCTCATGATTTCTTTACTTTCATCTGATAATATTTCTTTATCACAATCAGAATGATCTTTTCTATTGGCAGGAGACATACCTTCATTGAGAGTAGCGTGCACCACTTCCTCAAATACTAAATTTGTTACAGTTTTATAATGCTCACCGTAACATGCGTTTAGTCTTATCCCTTCCTTTAAATATGTCTCTGTTATTTCTTGAATAAACCTTAAAGCACTTCTTTGGTTATTTTCTTTTTCCACATTTTCCATCTCCTTACAAAACTCACCAATCAGCTTCTCTTCATTTTCAGTTAATGGTATTTCTAGATCCATTAAAAGTGAGCCATCGTCCAAAAAATAAGAATAACCTGGACTGCAGCTCGAATTTGAGTTCCAATCACTTGATTCAGTAAAGCGTCTATCAGCGGAACTATCATCTGAACCATGATCACTTTCGCCTAACCTAATATCAGTTAGTGTTGGATCATATAATTCTTGGGTATTTCTTGCTTCTGTTTTCCTCGTCTTACGCAACGGATAAGGCTGATAAAATTCAGTTAATTGTACTAATTTCTTTTTTACTCCACCAGTCATGTTATATAACCATTACCCACTAATTCTTTGACAGATAACACAATACATAAGTAAGTCAATAAAAATATTTAACTTACATCCCTCTACCACGATTTCGAGATAGAGTAGTGAATTATTCTAGTTTTAGTACTTAAATGTTTTGTATCTGCTGTAATGATTTCACTTCCAATTTGCTATTCTTTACATATTGAATTGCAAGCACTAACGCTTTACTCCCAGAAGCTGTGGTGCTGTAAGCTATATTTTGCAAAATAGCAGTTCTCCTGATATCTTTGCTGTCTGAGACTGATTTCACACCTTTTGAGGTATTGATCACTAGATTTATTTTTCCATCTTTGAGCATATCAACGATGTGGGGTCTGCCTTCTCTCACTTTATTTACAGCTTTTGCAGCAATGCCGTTATTGTTCAGATACAAAGCCGTACCTTTGGTTGCATATATTTCAAAACTCAGTTCTTTCAACATTCGTACAACAGGCAATATATACTCTTTATCATCATCTTTTACTGAAACCAGAGCTGCTCCTTCTGTTGGTAACTTGTATCCTGCAGCCATGTGCACTTTTGCAAGTGCAGCTTCGAAAGATGAGTCGATTCCCATCACTTCTCCTGTTGATTTCATTTCAGGACCAAGTAGAATATCAATTCCCGAAAAGCGCGTGAATGGAAAAACAGCAGCTTTAACTGCAAAATGATTGAAAGGCTTGTTTTCCTGATTCAATTTTTTACCCAAAATAACCTGAGTGGCAAGCTTTGCAATAGGAATATTGATTACCTTGGAAATAAAAGGAACGGTTCGACTAGCCCTTAAATTCACTTCAAGTATGTATACATCACTAGACCTCTTGCATAACTCGATTTCTGAAGGCAATTTTGTCGTCAAAGCTTGTCTGCGCTCCTCAAATACATTCGAGTATTCTGTGGTGCTCATCTGCACTTTTTCTAAAAATTTCTCATCACAAACAGGTTCTGCAAGAGGTCTATTCTCTTGAACAGCAAACTGAATGTTTATCAGACCTTTCACTTCTAGTGCAAGAGCTATTCTTTCAGTTTGTAGCTTAATCTCTTTTATTACTTCGTCACTCAATGTATTTGTCGGTATTGAACATGTTGAATCGCCAGAATGAATACCAGCTTCTTCAATGTGCTCCATGACCGCTGCAATGAAAACTTTTTCCCCATCACATACAGCATCAACGTCAACCTCAACTGCATTGACTAAAAATTTATCAAGAAGCAGTGACCCGTGTTCAAAAATTTTGGTTTGATCCAAGACGTACTCTTTAAAGCTCTGAGTATCGTGTCTAATCGACATAGACTGACCGCCGAGGACATATGATGGCCTGATTACTAGTGGAAACCCCACCTTTTCTGCGTTGGTTAACGCTTCTTCTACTGAATGGCAGATAGAATTTTCAGGTTGTTTTAAATTAAGTTGCAAAGCAAGATTTTTAAATCTCATGCGATCTTCTGCAAGGTCAATAGAATCAAACGAAGTTCCCAGAATTTTGAAACCTCTCTCGTTAAGCACTTTGGCTAACTTTAAAGGTGTTTGACCACCTATTTGAACTATTACACCAACCAGTGTGCCATTTTCTTGCTCTTTACTTAGTATTTCAAGCACATCCTCTGCAATCAGTGGGGCAAAATATAAACGATCAGCGGTATCGTAGTCAGTTGAAACAGTTTCTGGATTACAGTTGATCATTATTGTTTCATACCCCATTTCTTTGGCGGCAGAAGCTGCATGTACGCATGCATAATCAAACTCAATACCTTGACCAATGCGATTTGGACCACTTCCTAAAATGACAACCTTTTCTCGGTCAGAAATATTCGCCTCACATTCCGTTTTATTTTCAACATCACCCTCATAGCAGCCATACATATAAGCAGTGCTTGATTCAAATTCAGCTGCACAGGTGTCTACGCGTTTATAAACTTGTTTAATGCCAAATTTTTTTCTTATTTCTTCGATTTGTTTTACTCGATCTCCAGCGTGTAACGCTGGCTGGATCCCAGTGTCACGCACTGGGATGACATTAGAGGGTACTGAAATGACAGAGGTAGGTCTATTACTTAACTTTGCTAATCTTGCATCTGAAAATCCCATTTTTTTCATCTCTAACATTTCATATGCAGTCTCAGGAAGGCCATTTTCCTTGATTTTTTGTTCAGCTAATATAATTTGCTGTATATTCTGCAAAAACCATAAGTCATATCCTGTAATCGAATTTATTTCTTCTATGCTAATTCCGTGGCGCATTGCGTCAGCAGCAATCAGTAATCTGTTTGGTAGCAATTTTGCTAATTGAGATTTTACGTGATCAATATCAATGTTCTCAGGAAATACTTCATCAAGTCCTGTAAGATCAGTTTCAAGTGAACGAAAAGCTTTCTGCAGTGACTCATTAAAAGTGCGGCCTATAGACATTACTTCTCCCACTGATTTCATGGAGGTTGATAGTTCACAATTCGTCCCCTTAAATTTCTCAAACTCAAATCGAGGGATTTTAGTGACGATATAATCAATCACTGGTTCGAATGCTGCTGGTATTATTGGAGCACAGTCGTTACGTATTTCATCGAGCGAATAGCCAATAGCAAGTTTAGTTACAACTTTTGCAATAGGATAGCCTGTTGCTTTCGAAGCCAGTGCAGAAGAGCGAGAAACCCTTGGATTCATTTCAATTACAACGAGGCTTCCATCTTCTTTAGGATTCACTGCAAACTGAACATTTGCACCACCGGCACTAACATCAATTTCTCTCAGCACTGCTATAGATGCATTTCTCATCTGTTGGTATTCTACGTCACGCAGAGTCAAAGCAGGAGCAACAGTTATGCTGTCTCCAGTGTGCACCCCCATTGGATCAACATTTTCTATTGAACACACTATTATACAGTTATCCTTGCAGTCACGGATAACTTCCATTTCATATTCTTTCCAGCCGATAATTGATTCATCTATCTGAACTTCATTTATTGGCGAAATTTTGAGAGCACTTTCTGCGATATTGAAAAACTCCTCTTTATTATATGCTATGCCACTACCTGCACCACCAAGGGTGAATGATGAGCGGATAATTGCTGGTAATCCAACGTAATCCAAAGCCTTTTTTATTTGTTCTTGATTTTTTATAATGATACTTTTGGGGTATTTCAGTCCTATTCTATCCATGGACTGACGGAATAACTCTCTATCCTCTGCTTTTTTTATTGCTTCTCTATTTACCCCTATTAATTCTACGTTGTATTTGTCTAACACTCCATCATCTGCAAGTTTTATTGCACAATTGAGTGCTGTTTGTCCGCCCATTGTTGGCAATATTGCGTCTGGCCTCTCCTTAATTATAATTTTCTCTATGATTTCAGGCAGTACCGGCTCAATATAAGTTGCATCAGAGAATTCAGGATCTGTCATTATAGTTGCGGGGTTGGAGTTAACCAAAATGACTTTATAACCTTCGCTTTTTAATACTTTACAGCTTTGCGTTCCGGAATAATCAAATTCACATGCCTGACCTATAACTATTGGGCCTGCTCCTATTACTAATATAGATTCTATATCTGTGCGTTTTGGCATAATTACAATAACGGTCTTTATTCAAGTAATGTTACCAATCTTTCCTATAAATGTGAATTTTTATTGGACTTATATAGCAACTACTTTTAGGCTTGGCGCATAACTGTACGAACATTGCAATTTGCAGGTGGCAAGTGGTGTCATGCAAGTAGCTTGGCACTGGAATCCAGCTTTTATGTTGTATAGCGCACAATCAATTTTTCTGGATCCAAGTAGTCAGGGCACTGGGATGACACCCTTTTGGATAGAAACCAGTGTCAAGCACTGGAATGACACCGAAGGGGCTACTGGGATGACAGGGAAGGGAGGCTGCTTGGATGACACCCTTCCTAGCGAACTCAAATCACAATGTTCGCACAGTTATTGTATAATTGAATACTTTTTTAAACTAATGAAGCTTGAAAGCGGATCACCTTTCACGACCCGTGTTTACTTCATTCACTTTAGGAGTATGAATAGGCGTTATCATTGGGTTTTCAAGTTGTGTTGCTTGCTTTAAACCTTCACTTATGCTCCGATCTTGATCTAAAATCTTGTCAAAGTTTTTACTTTGTTGATGACCATTCACCACGCTAATTTCTAAGCCGGGACTTTTATGATTGAAAGACTCACCAGGTTGGACACTATATTCCTTATCATTAATATTTAAGTTAACCGCATTAGCAATATTGGGAGAAGTTGTATCTTGCTGCAGATTTTGCTTTGTCTCAGGACTATTGTATGTAATATTAATGTTGAGAGCTTTATCCTGATAATTAAAAGCCTTTTCCGGTTCTAAATTGAACTCTTTTCCATTTATATTTATGAAAGAGCTCTGATCCATACTTTTTTGTTGCATTTCATTATTTGATGTATTTTTTTGAGCCGCTTCTCTCATGTCATGAGTATTCTCCACACTCTTTTCATCCTCACCCAAAAGTTTTTCTAATATTTTCTTAACAAAGCGCTTCAGAAGACTCAAAAACCCTTCTTCTTTTTGATTTTCTTGTGGTTGAGGCGTGGTATCTTTTTTGTCCGGCTCAGTGTTGAGCTTCTCTTTTACAGAACTCTTGCTCACTGAGGAACTAACGATGTGCTCTGATGGCTGTGTATCTGTTTGTACAGAAGCCTCAGAAGTCTTTTTTTGTCCACTTTGTTCAACACTTTTACCTTCTGTTGTAGTTTCCCTAAGAGTGTTAGCTGCTTCTTGAAATTTTTTGTCATTTTTTAATTCTGCAACTTTTTCACTTGTGAAGATGCCCTTCCCTTTATATTGTTGGTCAAGCTCAGCAATTCTTTCAAAATCTTGACGTACTTTTTCATCTGCACGTCCTTCTTGACTTTCAAGTTTCTGATTCAATTCTGCAACGTTTTTCATTTTGTTCTCAAGCTCCTTATTTTTCACAGCTTTTAGAGCCTCTGTCCCTTTTGCGACATAATTAACCTTATCTTCTAATGAAGTACCTTCTGGAAAAGCACCTGGAGAACGTTCAAAGACGTCTTTAAACTTTTTTTCAACACTTTCTTGAGATGTCTGGGCCATACCTGTTACCTATTAAAACATATCATATAACCAGTATATTAGCTAATTATATAAAAAACAGTTAACATAACTTGTGGTAGAGCGTCCTATTTATATCTTTTTCATTAAAATGCTATTTACTTATTAAGTTAAAATGTATAATTATATAAGAGATGAAAGATAGCTCATTAGCAGTAGTATTCGATTGGGATAATACCTTAGTTGACACTCAAGATAATATTTTTAATGCTATTAAGCATACCATAAACTCAATGGGATATAGTAATAAAGCTGCTGATAGAAATTCCCATGAGTCGAGAAAGAGCTATATGGTCAATTTGTTTGGCGATCAGTGGAAAAAAGCAAATCAGATATATCAACAATACTTAGATAATGCGCTATTACAAAACATTGCTCTGAATCAAGGAGTAGAGAAAATGTTGCAGACACTGAAAAGCCACAATGTTTATCTAGCAATAGTAAGTAATAAGAAAAATACTAATTTACGTGAAGAAGTTACCTATTTTAAACTAGATTCTTACTTTGAAAGAGTAGTTGGGTCATGCGATACTGCAGAAGATAAACCCTCCGCAACTCCACTGCTATTTGCACTAGAAGAGAGTGCATTGCCTATAAATAGAGAAAATGTGTTTTTTGTTGGTGATAGCATCACGGATATTTTGTGTGCACAAAATGCCAATTGTTTACCTATTATATATGGCCAATCAATAAGCGGTTATGAAGATTTGTTATGTTTTCAACATTTTGATAAACTTACAGATTTTATAATAAAGTATTTAGAAGATAGGTAATGACCGCTGTTACAGAGATTGCCAGTATAACAAGACGCTTTTGCGCATATTTAATAGATGTAGCAATTTTATTAATTCCAACTTTATTAATTATACTGCTATTAGAGGATTCTCCGTTGATATTACATCTATCATACATGTGTGTAAATTGTAGTTACTTCACATATTTTATATCTTCAAAGGCCCAAGCAACTCCCGGTCAACAGTTACTGAATATATATACTATCAATTTAGATAATTCTAAAATAGACTTGAATTTAGCGTTTGACAGAAGCACTTCCCAGTTTTTTCTTCCTCTGTTAAACAGTGTAGTAGTTGTCCTTACTGAACTTTTGCAAGATCAGGAAGTATTAGTGAATGTCTTGAGTGCATTGAAAGTAATGATAGTGCTACTCACTCTCTGCTGGTATCTAGTTGCTTGTTTTTCTAAAAAGAAACAGACATACCACGACATGCTATTTAATACGGTTGTTATCAAAGGAACTATTAAATAAGTTGCTATAACTATCGTTATCATATAAATTATGCTGATAAATTGAACTAAGGGAAGATTATGAATGAAGAGATAGTAAAATGTTTGAATAAATTATTGACCAATGAGCTGACTTCTGTACGCCAGTATCTTTTGCATTTTGCGGTTCTCAAAAACAATGGAATTAATAGACTTGCAGAAAAGGTAAAAAATGAGCTTAACGAAGAACTTGAACATGCAAACAAGTTGGCAGAAAGAATTTTGTTATTTAAAGGAGTTCCAAATTTTCAGGATACAAACGAAATATCAAAGCATGATGGAAAGTTTACAAAAGACACAATACGGAAAATCTTAGAAGCTAATTTGAAATTAGAGGGAAAAGGTATTAAGGATATCAAAGAAACGATTTCTATCGCTGAGAAAGAAAAAGATTTTGTTAGTGTAATGTTATTAGAAGAGATGTTAAAAAATGAAGAAGAGCACTTCCATTGGATTGAGAAACAGATTGACCTTATTGAACTAATGGGTGTTGAAAACTATTTAAGAACACAAATATAGAGTGTTAAAAAAAATAGTATTTATTTTAATTGTACCTTGCTTGCTCCTTTTTTTATTAGGATTATGGCAAGTATTCAGATTGAACTGGAAGAATAATATTATCAAAAATATGAGTCTTCCAGTTGTTCATCTATTGCCCAATAACGACCTTGAAAAATTTAACTATAGGCATGTCAAGATTGATGGGATTCTAAGTGACATAGAACTATATGTTTTTGCAGGACAACATGGCTATCATGTGTTATCTCCTATGCTACTTACTACTGGAAATTATATGCTAGTGAACAAAGGAATAGTTAAAGAAAAAAAAGAGGAAAAAGCAAAAATTGAAAAAGTAGCTGCAGGTGGAGTTTTATATTGCAATAGCAGTAAAAGCAAAAATTGGTTTATCAAGAACGATACTGCTTCGAATACATGGTTTACCCTGAATACAGAAGAAATTTCCAATGAGTTAGGTATTAAGCTAGAGAAGTGTGTATTGTGGCCGAACAATTTTGGCAGCAAGTTAGCTATACAGCCAATGAAGCATTTGGAATATGCAATCACTTGGTTTGCACTTTCCTTAACTTGGTTGATTATGTGCGTAATTTACCATAGGCAAAACCTCAATAAAGCTTGAAGCTTTCTGTACATAAAATTAGAGGTATCTGTTCTCCCAATGGCGTCAACTTAAGGAAAAATATCGGTGATAGTGTATAAAATTTCTCTCTAAATTTTTTATCATTAAATTATCCAAAGAGTGCAATAAACAGCACTTTTGTTTCTGTTTTATTGCAACAAAGAAGTCTAAAATGTGTCCTTAAGTTGACACCATTGTCTGTTCTCCCTCGTCATACCGTCACGGTATCTCTAGATCCCGCTAACAAGCAGCGGGATGACGAGCTTATCGTCATGTCACCACAAACCGTCATACCGTCACGGTATCTCAGCCGTTAACAAGTAGCGGAATGACAGCAGTCCTACGTCATACCGCGATTCATTCGCGGTATCTCTAGATCCCGCTAACAAGTAGCGGGATGACTGTTGTCAGGCCAGCGCCCCTATGATGTCATGCAAGTAGCTGACACTGGAATCCAGGAAAAAGAATGGTGTCATCCGAGTAGCCCCTTCGGTGTCATCCCAGCGCCCCTATGATGTCATCCGAGTAGCTGACACTGGTTTACTTTATGATGGTGTCATCCCAGTACTCCTTTTTTTGTCATCCCAGTGCCCAGACACTGGGATCCAGTTTCACCTTATGATGGTGTCATGCAAGTAGCTGACACTGGAATCCAGACTTTAATTGTTATACTTGTAAATAAGTCTGGTGAAAATAAACGTTCATCTCAAAATGCAGTATTTTTGTTGAAATAGCTCAACTGGATTCCAGCGTCACGCGCTGGAATGACACCATTTTCGGTCTCTTAAATTACTTTAGCTATAAATATTTAAGAAATTTACCAAACGAAAAAAAAGGCAAAAGAAGCCCTAGTCATTGTCTATTTTCAGTATTGGCGTTTTTTAAGTCTTAAACACTGCAATTTAGCTGCTTTTAAATGCAACTAACCTTAGCTTTAATATTTAAGAAATTTACTAAGCAGAAAAAAAGGCAAAGAAGCCCCGTGGTGCGAGTTTTGACCCTCTAATACTTTAAATTGGCGCTGTAATAATGTGCTAACGCTTAAAATAAGCGCGATTTGGCTGAATGTAGAAAAATTTTAAAAGACATGCAGCCGCTATAATTTTATGTAATCCGCCAAAAAATACCCTGAGTTTTTTACTGAATTTTGTCATTGAGCCTGCAGGTCAAAAACAAGTTTTGAGTCATAAATACCCTTATTGTCATGATAAGGGGGCTGGCGGAGTTTGTCAAGTAAGTTTTTCGTTTAATCCGTTTCTATGGCTTAGGTGCCCTTGACTCCCGGCTGGGTCGAATTTGTATAGCTACATTGTTGGTAAATCTAAATTGCTTTAATAATTTTGATTGAAAAATAGTTTTTCTATTATATAAATGCTACTTTAGAGTAATCAAAATGGAAGACAATAAATATAGCCTAGGTTTAAGAGTTATCCATTGGTTGATGGCTGTTTTTATTATCGGTATGCTTTGTTCTGGACTTTATATGAAAAGCTTACCACTTAGCAATGAAATTAAGTTCAACATATACGCTATTCATAAGGCTTGCGGTATCACTATTCTTGGATTAATCATAGTACGCATATTTTTTCGCGTCTTTACTTATGTTCCACCACTTCCAGCAAATTTTTCTCGGTTTGTAATCAATACAAGTAAAGCAGTGCACTTTGGTTTATATTCTTTAATGGTGCTAATGCCACTATCTGGCTATGTTATGTCTTCTGCTTCTGGCAAACAGATCAAGTATTTTTTTCATATCCCTTTGTTGATTAATCAAAACAAAGACCTAGCTAACACGGCTAATCAGCTACATTCGATGCTTGCATATTTTATGGTACTCTTTATAATCTTACATATACTTGGCGCTTTGAAACACACATTTATAGATAAACAAAACATTTTTAAACGCATGATATAGGTTATATGTTAAGTAGCCTCTGGAAAAAAGGAACAGATTTTCTTGGCAGTGAGTTTGCGATAATGGGTGGTGCTATGAGCTGGGTTTCAGAGAGAAATTTGGTTTCGGCAATCTCAAACGCTGGAGGTTTTGGTGTGATTGCATGCGGTGCAATGTTTCCAGACCTATTGAAAAAAGAAATCATAGAGACGCAGCAATTAACTAACAAGCCATTTGGTGTGAATCTAATTACTATGCACCCAAAGTTGAGTGAGTTGATAGATGTGTGCATTGAAACAAAAGTAAGCCATATAGTGCTTGCCGGTGGACTACCAACAAAGCCTAATATAGAAAAAATCAAGGGTGCGGGTATTAAAGTTATGTGCTTTGCACCAGCATTAAGCCTTGCGAAAAGGTTAGTAAAAATGGGAGTAGATGCGTTAATAATAGAAGGAATGGAAGCAGGCGGGCACATAGGGCCAGTTAGCACTTCTGTTCTCGCACAAGAGATATTGCCTCATTTTAAAAACGAACAAATACCAGTGTTTGTTGCAGGTGGAATAGGAAGAGGTGAAATGATAGTTAATTACTTAGAAATGGGAGTAAGTGGCTGTCAAATAGGTACATTATTTGTCTGCACTAATGAGTCAATTGCCCACAAAAATTTTAAGGAAGTGTTTATTAAATCGGCCGCACGTAATGCAATACCTTCTGTACAGATAAGTGCTGATTTTCCTGTAATTCCAGTAAGAGCTATAGCCAACAAAGCAAGCGATGACTTCATGAAGCGTCAAAAAGAAGTTATTGATGAATACCAAAAGGGACAGATCTCCAAAGAAGATGGGCAGCTTGAAATAGAAAAGTTCTGGGCTGGTGCTTTAAGAAGAGCAGTGATTGAAGGAGATGTTGAAACGGGATCTTTAATGGCTGGCCAAAGTGTTGGCATGGTTGATAGGGAAAAGCCTGTGAAAGAAGTAGTGGATATGTTAGTTCAACAGGCAAACAATTATATTGAGAGCAAATCTGTAGAAGTAGAAAACCCAGAAAGCAAATAGTTAAGCGACCTCACAATAAGCAAGTTGCCATTAATTATCCATAATATGGCATAATTATCCAATTTTAATGTAAAATTAACGCTAAAGAGGTATCTATACATTTTATTTGTATGGAGGAGTCTATGCCAGGTACTTCAAAAAAACCTCAGAATAATAAAGAAGTTATTAACCAACAATTGCACGGCACTATATACAAAAAGGTAACAAAAAAAACACATAATCATGAAAGCCCAAAAAAAAATGGAGATGGAACTATCACAAAATGCATAGGGTTGTTCAAAAAAGGGGCTGACCCTGAGGTATTAACTAAATTAGAAAAATCGCTGAAAGAGCAAGAAGAATCTCATGGTTATTATATCAAAAACTTTCTTCTTGCGTTGAAAGCAGAAATAATGGAATCAAAGGTCGAATTTCCAGTATCTAACAATGAAATAGAACAATTACAAAGATCACCAACAAGAAGAGGGAAAATATTAGAAATAATTTCAGGGATTATTAAAAGGAGCAGCAATAAAGATTCAAAAATAGAAGAACAACCTATTAATTCCATAAAAAAAGAGATCCCAGTGTTAAGCACTGGGATGACAGAAAATAATGTAGAAAGTCTAACTAAAGAAGAAGTATATGCTAGTAGCTCAGATAGTAGAGTAAGTTCACGCAAACCGAGTGAAGAAAGTTTAGAATCACCAATAAGTAGTAGAAGGAGCAGTATGAGCTCAATATTAAGCTCTGCTGGAGAAGGTAATGATCCAGTATTGTCAGAACAGATTGCAGAAAAAAAGCCACAGGTGCAAGAAAATGAAAACTCAGATGGTCAAGAGGGAAAAATTCCAAGCCAAGTTAAGGGAGAGCTGAAATCAAATGATAAAGAGCCTGAACTAGCATTACTTGAAGAACAAAAGAAGGAAGCTGTTTTAAGTAAACAAGAAGCTTCTAATAAGGAAAATAATAGTGAAGTTAAACAACCCAATAACAGAAATCTTCACGTTGCACTTGTAGCAGGTTGTGCTCTCTCCACAATAGGGTGCATTGTTGCAGGAGCAATGACATCAGGATTGATAGGAGCAGGACTACTTGCTATGGCTGCAGTGTTTGCTATAGCAGCAGTAGCTGAATTGCATTCAAACTTCCTATCAAGTAAATTAACATCCATTAATGTGAGTCCTCTTGTTGATGGTAAACAGCGGTAAAAATTAAATATATGTTACTTGTAGTGGATAAGTGAATTCAGTTCTTGCTTGTTGATATAAAAGTTGTTATATTTGAGGAATATTTAAAGGGTGTTTAGTTGATGCGCATTCAATTGAATAAAGTTTTGGTTTTTATAGCCTTATTAAGTTTCATTTTTGCATCATATTCTAGCGAAGCAAGTTCGGCGAGTGATGAATTAAAGGATGTACAAGAAACGGTAAAAAATTTTATTTCTTCATTTTCAATTAAAGATACTGTAGAAAATATGAGTCCTTCAACAATCATAGGGTTGTGTATAGCTGCGGTGATACTTGCAATAGTGTTTAGAGGTCTGATCTTTTTTATGATAATGTTTGGTGTGTTAGTCATAATGTTTGGTAGCACAGAAAAGGCAACAGACTACTTAAAAGAAAAATTTAACTTTACAAAAGATATAAAATTACAATCCGATAGCGAAAAAAAAGATAAAAATTAAGATAGTATTTTTATCTTTTTTAATTATCTTTATTGAATACGCATATGCAGTTAAAAGTACCAACAGTTAACTCTAAGCTTGAAAGAAAGAACAACTTAGCATTACTAGAAAGCATCGATTTAGATTTTGTTCCTTA
Source organism: Wolbachia endosymbiont (group A) of Longitarsus flavicornis (assembly GCF_963931955.1). Lineage (NCBI taxonomy): Bacteria > Pseudomonadati > Pseudomonadota > Alphaproteobacteria > Rickettsiales > Anaplasmataceae > Wolbachia > Wolbachia endosymbiont (group A) of Longitarsus flavicornis. The sequence goes on from NZ_OZ008337.1 coordinate 325,481, forward strand.
TGCTTGTCATTACGATGAAGAAACCATACTAACAAAAC